>JBDLIC010000269.1:0-1505 GCA_039715075.1 Nitrospirota bacterium | reverse complement strand
AGCCGGAGCATTGCAAGTTACTTTAGGAGACTCAGCCCATTATCATGGACAAATAAAAAACCGCCCGATTTTAGGTACCGGCAAACCACCCACTGCCAACGATATTGGACGCGCAGTTGCATTAATCCATCGAGCTTTGGTATTATGGTTACTTATTATTGTGTTAGAAGAAAGTGGAACAATTAACATCACAAATTAATGTTTTTTATCGTAGGGGCAATCCCTTGTGGTTGCCCTTAACTTTTTAATTGGAGGTATTACAATGGCGATATCTCAAAATCTGGATGCTGTTCAAAAGGCGATCATCCGCATTCATAGAGAACTCTTCGATGAGAGTCCAACTCCCATGAAACTTCAAAAACTGTGCTATTACGCCCAAGGGTATGCTTTAGCTGAAGGTGAGGAATTGTTTTCCGATGAATTTCAGGCTTGGCAGCATGGTCCGGTCATTTTTGATTTATATACAAAATACAAAAAGTATCAATGGCGCCAAATCAGTGACGAGATTATGGAGTTTGACTATGCAAGGTACGATTTTATCAAGGATATTGTATCTGCTTACGGTCGTTTCGACGGAGCGGCATTAAGCACTATGACTCATAGAGAAACGCCGTGGGTATCTGCAAGAGGCGAATTAGATGAGTCAGAGGGTTGCAATGAAATTATGCCAAAAGACTCATTAAGAGATTTTTTTGAGGCCAAGTTAAAAGCTAATGGCTAATAAATATAAGAAAATTGCAGACTCCGACGCTAAGGCTATATCAGATGAAAAGCTTAAGGTGTCATTTGAATATTTGGACTGGGACTCTGAAGCTTTTTTCTTTCATGGAGGAAAAATATTATCATAAGTTCTTTGAATGCATAACCATACTTAAATCCAGTACAGAAAAGGATATTACACAACAAGTTCATCCAAGTCTGTCTCCTAAATCAATATTTAATACTAATACTTCTATAAAAAGCTCATTTCCTGAGAGGGTTATATCAAAACTAAAGGCAAAACTATTTGTACAGACAAGAGACAATGATTCTTCAGAAGCACAAGCTAAAGAGATTGCAGATAGAGCATTTGAAATCAGCCTTTCAAAAAATTATGGCAGGATTCATGGTTTTGTATGGAATAACACTTTTCATGTTGTTTGGTTCGATCCTGCACATAACTTATTTCCAATGAAAAAAGGTATAACAAAGCATAAGGATGCAGCTACTGTGAAATGTTTTGCCCCTGAAGAGTGTTTACGGCTTCAGAAAAAAATAAAAGAACTTCAAGAAGAATATGAAGAGCTGCTTGAGGCATTTGCTGAGTCCTAATGGTTAGTGGTATAATTTTATGGAACCCATGCTTATCCCAGAAACTTCCCGTCATAAGCCCAGACTCGCAGACTTGGCAGTTGAATTAACTGTATCTGAGAAGTTGCTTCTCAATGCTATCACCACAGTACTCTCTCATTACATAACTGAGACAGATCCCTATATTCTATTTAATGGCTTGCTAGACACATTAC
>JBDLIC010000268.1:0-1513 GCA_039715075.1 Nitrospirota bacterium | reverse complement strand
TAAGAAAGGATAAGTCAATTCAATGTCTCCTTGAGATAGTGAAGGGCAACCACAAGGGGCAACCACAAGGGATTGCCCCTACAAATACAAATATAAGAATGTGTCGTGAACATTATTGCGTCCAGTCTTCCCACTTAAAGTCATCACGCACACTTTTAAGGATTTCAAATATCTTGTCCTTATTGTCTTGACTTACTAAAGTGGCAGCTGCTTCAATAGCTGTAGCAGCAATGATTAAATCAATGTTGTGTTTTTGAAGAGCCTTTTTCCCAATACCTTTTTCTTTTCGATATTGTTCCTTAATTTCTCCAAAGATTTTAGCCCCCACTTCCGTCAAAGAAAAAATTGTTATTTCTTTATCTTTCTTTATAAACTCAATTATCCGTCTGCTCTCAGAAATAATTTGCTCATTGTCCGTATGTGCCACACCATATTCAAGCTCGTACAAACTAACAATAGAAATACAAATCCTCACTTCAACTTGAAGAGCCTTGGAGAGCATTTTAGCCTTAATATTTTCATGATGTTCAGCCTCTTTCCTCGAAAGATGGATAACAGCATTAGTATCCAGTAAAAAATTCATGCCCCCTCCTCGCTAAAAGGATTACGCATCGCAAAATTTTCCCGAAATTCCTTAACTCCTTTTTCTAAAACATCCACCGTTTCTTTACTGATGTTGTTGCTTTCTAAACGCTTTATTAATGCTGCCATCCTTTCCACACTTTCTGGTTCTCGCTTTTTCTTCGCCTCAACTTTTTCCACCGTAATAAAAACCCGAAAGTGTGTCCCCTCCAAATGCGTCCGCTTGATCAAATCACCAATTGTATCATGAGGTAAAACATGTTCTAACATCACTGTCTTTTCTGATACCCGTTTAATAGCGTTTTCCATGATAATACATCCTTAAATATTTTGTGTATTTTTCTCATCAAAAATTGTCAATAAATAAATTATTCGTTGTTGGTTGCCCTTAACGGACGATGGTTTTTTTAAACAAATTTAATGCCCTACCCACCGCTTGATCCATGTTGTGGTACTGATAATCCGCTAAACGCCCCGCAAATAATACCCGCCCTTTGAGTTTTTTTGCCTCCGCTTCGTATTTTTTGTATAAGGCTCGGTATTCTTCCTTAGGAATTGGATAATAGGGGATATTTTCTCCGCGTTTATAGGGTTGCGGATATTCTTCTATATAAGAACTGCCTGAGACTCGTTGTCCGGTAAGATGTTTAAATTCAGTGATGCGTGTGTAATTATACTCATTTGGGTAGTTTATCGTAGCTACCGGCTGCTTATGTTCTTGTTCTGTATAAAGAAACTTAAAATCTAAGCTACGATAAGGTAATTCGCCATGTGTATGTTCAAAAAAATCATCTATTGCACCAGTAAATATCATTTTTTGATATTGAATCTCTTCCATAATTTCTTGATATGAAACCATTTTTTTCATCTTCCATTTATTACCGTCAAAAGGCATAAACTCGATAAACCGTACGGAAACAGGAAGTTCTTT
>JBDLIC010000267.1:0-1537 GCA_039715075.1 Nitrospirota bacterium | reverse complement strand
ATGGAAGAGAAGAATAAAGAAAAAATAGCGGACTGGACATGGTTCCTGTTTTCACTCAAGGGGCGTATAACCAGAAAACCGTTCTGGATATTTAACCTGATCGTCTTTACCGGATGGATTATACTCGGAATTTTTACTAAAACAGGCAATGATATCAATGAGATTACCAAACCACAGATCATGTTTTTGATCTGGATCTTCTGGCCCAGTATAGCTGTTCAGGCCAAGCGATGGCATGACCGTAACAAATCAGCCTGGTGGGTAGCAATTGGACTTATCCCTGTAGTCGGCCCCATATGGGCCTTTATCGAAAACGGCTTTCTTGTGGGAGATTCCGGAGAGAACAGGTTTGGGCCGGCGCCGAAGCAGGTGCAGTAGAGAAAAGAAAAAAAAGATTGACGAATGACGATTTACGAATCACGAGGTACGAAGTAAAAAAAGTTCGTCATTCGTTACTCGCTATTTGTCAATCGTCATTCTCTGTTTTCGATCTCTGGTCCTACTTTTAATCAATCATCCTTTTGCACTATAATTATCTATATTAAAGAAACAAGTTGAAAACCAGTGCATGTGTACAAGTGTTCCAATGAGATATTACCTGACAGCATTCGCTTTAGCAATTATTTTCACATTCATCAACAGTCCATTGCAGGCTGTTGATCTTCCAGGTGCTCAGGCTGATTACATCCTCGT
Source organism: Nitrospirota bacterium (assembly GCA_039715075.1). Lineage (GTDB taxonomy): Bacteria > Nitrospirota > Thermodesulfovibrionia > UBA6902 > UBA6902 > JBDLIC01. The sequence continues at coordinate 844 of JBDLIC010000267.1, read as the reverse complement.
AGAAAAGTCTGAAAGGCGTTTGACTCTCTTTTCTAATAACCGGGCAATAAAGACTTACAATATAGCGCTCGGCCAAGTGCCGGAGGGGCCTAAACTCATACAGGGCGATCATCGAACTCCTGAGGGAAGTTATATGATCGATGCCCGCAACCCTGACAGTAAATTTCATTTGTCCCTGCATATTTCATATCCGAATGAGATTGATCAGCAGATCGCTCAAATGGCGGGAGTTGTTTCAGGCGGAAGCATAATGATCCACGGCGCAGGGGAAAAATATGAATGGATGGGCAAGTTCCATACATCCCTTGACTGGACCGACGGATGCATAGCTGTTACGAACGAAGAGATAGAGGAGATCTGGCAGCTTGTCCCTGAGGGGACACCAATAAAGATACGGCCGTAGGTTTTATGAAGTCTTTACTTGTCCTAAAAGTTCCTGAATCCTTCTGCAATGTTAGTAGGAATTGAAGCAGCAGCACGTCTAATCTGACTTGTCAGGCCATACAATTCGTCTTTCGGAAAGAAGGTCGTTACATGTTCGGATTCATTTTTCTGCTAGTTGGCTCTATGCTTACCATTTCAGTAAAAGAACACATATCAAAACGCATGTTTATTTATTTGAGTGCCCCAGCGCTAATTATTTGTTTTGTGCTTTTTGGCGTTTATATGTTTACTTTTTTTGGGGGGATATACTTAAATGAGAAGCATGACATTGCTCTGAATGCCTGACAGCAGTGTCGATTTGATTTTATTAAATTTTCAATACCCCACAGTCTCTGCTGTGGGGTTTCCTCTTAATCCCCACTTTGGAAAAGGGGGGCGAGGGGGGATTTTTAAAATAATA
>JBDLIC010000266.1:0-1543 GCA_039715075.1 Nitrospirota bacterium | reverse complement strand
GCAAATTATTAACGGAAATATTTAATTCAGGACAGAACTGTAATTATCTTGACCATTATGTTGATGTGCCTTTTGATCTTGCTGATGTTATGTTTATTGTAACGGTAAATAATGCTAATGACATTCCCGGCTCTCTGAAAGACGTACTGAAAATTATAGAGCTTTAAGTATTCCGTATACAGAAAAAGACCGCTTGCTTATGGACCTTTATATTTATCATTCCTGAAACCATTACGCTGTCCGCCGCCTTCGTGCAATATGCAGACTAACGATTATTCTTAATCTTTTTCAGTTTATTGTAGATCCATTGAACTAATGATATAGACATTATAACCGCGAAGATTATACCTATTGTTTTTGTAAAACCTATACTGTAGAAAGTGATGAAACTCACAATAAATACATTTTTTAACGATTTCAGCATCCATTTGTGCCACACTTTGGACCCGGATGGTTGAAGATCATGAATAATGCCCGGTGAAGAAAGAAATGTTTTAATTGAGTGAGCGCTTATTGCATTATTTAACTCATTATCATTAATAATTGATTTTGTGCCAAAGATGTTTTTAGCTGCAAATGATTCAGTCGTTATTCCAATTACTTTTCCTGAAGAATTCAGAAGAGGGCCGTCATTGCTTGCCTTGAAAGATGATATTGGCAATCGTTTTTTAAATTTAATAAGTTTTACATCCTCAGGAGTGATACTAATAGAACTGATGTTGCCTTCGGATACAGTCCTCTCGAACTTATCCGATTTTCCAATGATATCGACTTTTTCATTAACCTTTATATTATATGTATAATCAATATCAAGTTGATGTTCATTGTTCGCGTTTACCTGAATCAGTGCGAGATCAAACTTATCATTAATGTTAAGGATTGATACGTTGTCATAATTTCCGGTTTCACTTGCCACTTCAGCAGAGTAAGCATTTTCAAAAATTATTGCATTCGTTATGATTCTTCCTTCCGTATCAATGAAAAAACCACTGCCTCTACCGCTTTCTGTGCCTGTCATATCATATGCAACGATTGACACTATAGCGGGACTGGCCCCTTCAGTTCTCTGCTGAAGCTCTTTTACTGAATTAGCGATATCCACATAAGTAAAACCGGAAGATGCGGAAAAATTGGCACTGCGCGCAGTGCCCGGCAAGAGGAATGAACATATGATGGTTAAGATGACCAGCATATATTTTAAAGATGCACTTTGAGGGAAATTGCCGATTGAAGCCGGATTCTTTATGACAGATTTTCTTTTGAAGGGTAGTATCATATTCACTGGTATATTATTTGTTCCATAGTATATCAAAAGAGGGAGAGAAATAAAAAATGTCAAAGTTTATTGATATCAGTTTAACAGACCGGCATTTTTAACATCGTCGATAGTATCGATGTCGGAAAGAGTTTTGGTCAATCCTATGCTGAAATGAAATCTTTTTGCCTGTTCAATACTTTTTTTAAGCGTTTGATCAGATGACCAAGGGATTGATTCGAAAACCTCCTTTATCAATTCTCTCATGCCTACCAGATAGTATCCTCC
>JBDLIC010000265.1:0-1567 GCA_039715075.1 Nitrospirota bacterium | reverse complement strand
GCTGGGGCACCCTTTAGGAGGGCATTCTGTTCCATGGTAATATTGAAAGCACCTATGCACAGCTCCTCTTTCAGAAGAGGGTAGTTTGAGAGTCTCTACTGCCGCCTTGTTGGCGTAAATAATATTGAAATCCTTATCGTGAATTGTGATCATATCTGTTATTGTATGAAAAGTCTCTTCCCAGTCAAGTTTCGACTGGAAAAAAAGCTCCTCCATTTTTATTCGTTTGCTGATCTCCTGGAGGGTAAATTGTATTGCCGGCTTATCCATATGATCAAAGTAAACCGCAGATATTTCAAGATCGATTATTTTTCCGTCAGCCCGGTTGAGTTTGATCTCAAAAGAGACCGCTTTACTGTTTTTTTCTTCAATTAGATGGAAATGTTCTCTTACAAGGTCATGATAATCAGTATGAAGGAAGTCTGAGAATGACTTTTCGACAAGCTGTTCAGGTTTTTTAAAGCCGAACAACTTTGCTCCAGCAGAATTGATAAATACAATTTTATCATTACTTAGAGCCCCAATTGCCACAGGAGAGCACTCTACAAGCTGATGATATTGTCTGAAGCTTTCTTCTGTTGGACCGTTTATTTTGGATTGAAAAGTCATAATTAATTGGAAGATATTAATATTGCTTAACGCAGTATTCTATATTTTACTAAAAAATAACAGTTTTATACAATTCTGCGGGATAAAGATGTAAAAACAGTTGGCATGCCGGAAAGGGGTGAAAAATGAAAATCCTGTCCTATAAAATATATCTGCTTAAATCTTCATCTTTTATGATTTCATTTAACTTATCAATAACATATTCTGCATCAATGGTCATTTCACTATCCTTAATTTCCGGGGCGTTAAAAGAAATGTCCTCAAGTAGTTTTTCAAGAATAGTGTGAAGCCTTCTTGCTCCTATGTTTTCGGTCTTTTCGTTTACCAATGCTGCAGTCGACGCAAGTTCTTCTATTGATTCATCAGTAAACTTGATATGTACATTTTCTGTCTCAATAAGTGCTATATATTGCTTGATTAATGCATTTTTAGGCTCCTGGAGAATTCTGATAAACTCTTCTTTCCCGAGTGCATCAAGCTCCGCTCTGATCGGAAATCTTCCCTGCAGTTCAGGAATGATATCAGATGGCTTTGATATATTAAACGCTCCTGCCGAGATAAAAAGTATATGGTCGGTTTTAACCGGTCCATGTTTTGTTGAAACTGTGGATCCTTCAACTATTGGCAGGAGATCTCTCTGCACACCTTCTCTTGATACATCAGGGCCATGAGCAGAACCTTTAGATATAACTTTGTCAATCTCATCTATAAATATTATTCCAGTCTGTTCAGTGCGTTCGATTGCTTCCTTTACAACTTTATCCATCTCAATAAGTTTGCCTGCCTCGTCCTGCTGGATAATTATCAATGCCTCAGGGACTGTTACTTTTTTTCTCTTTGGTTTTTCGGGGAGAATATTGCCGAGCATTTCCTTTAGATTCATTTCCAGATCATCCATACCTATATTGGAAATAACTCCAAACGGTACGTTTTTTTCACGTACTTCAAGATCAATATA
>JBDLIC010000264.1:0-1626 GCA_039715075.1 Nitrospirota bacterium | reverse complement strand
CGACTCAGCGGCTAAGTTCAACTTGTGTTAACGACAATGCCTCCGGCACTGTCGTTAACACACTCTAAGTTATCAATAAATTTGAGTCAGTCTGGATTCCGTTGATTGCTTACAGTTATGTTCATTTTCAATTTTTACTTTTATGCACGATTACTAACGTCAATCCTTATTTGGATGATTGCATAAGTAGCCATATTTCTAAATCTTATCGTTTCCATTAATATTTTATATTGGGTAATCTGAAAACTATATGGTGAAATAATTAATTGTCTGCGCTCCAGGGAGCAGTTCGATGTTATCCAGCTTGAACCACCTATTCTGTATGAATAAACAGTATTCTGCTACAAACCTGCTGCATGCTATAGTCTTAATTATTTACTTCAATCCCTGATGTATGATAATCTAAAAAAATTGTTTAGACATATCGTTCCAATCCATTTTTTTTGAGTAAACAAATGAAAAACAAAAACACAACCGAATATATAGTTCTGATTTCTATTTTTGCATCCGTACTTTCAGTACCAATATTGAATTCGGTTAATCCTGAATTTTTAATAAACGTGTACTGCCCTGAAGATGGCCCCATTGAAAACCTTACCGTGTTTGCTTTGTTATGCGGGGCAGTCGTTTGTCTTAAACGTCTTCTGAAGCTCAAGTCAAATAAGCAGCCTCTTTTTTTATTGGTGACATTGTTTTTTTTCTTAATGTTTCTTTTTGGAGCCGGAGAGGAAGTTTCCTGGGGGCAAAGGATTTTTAATATTGAAAGCCCTGAGTTTTTCAAAAAGTTCAATGAGCAAGGTGAGACGAACATTCACAATTTGGCTTTTGGGGGAATTGAAGTAAACATTGTTGTGTTTAGCAAGATGCTCGGAATTATCTTATGTGCTTACATTTTTATTCTCCCCTACCTGTACAGGAAGAAACAGCAGGTGAAGGAAATCGTAGATTCATTTGGGATCCCCTTACCCATGCCCTATCAAGGTATAAGTATAATAGTTTTATTTATCTTAACCGATCATATATTCCCTTCTACCTGCGAACTTCTTGAACTGGGGGGAAGCTTCCTGCTAGTGTTAATGGTGGCATATCCCTACAACAGAGAAATCTTCCAGCCTTAAATCATTTCTTCTCCAGTTTTTATTTATTTTTGCTCAAAGTTTTATAGACAACCGAAAATTAATGATAACAACTGCAGGGTCAGACCTGAAAATTAAAATATCATATTCTATATTTAAATATGCTTACTTTCAAACATTAATAAACGATTTTTAAATTCATCCATTTTATTGACATGATGTTATGGTTAAAATTCATCAGAGCAGAATCTGACGATAACCGATTGAAATCTTCATGCTGCGTGGATTTTGTTGATTCCCTTTAAAATCAGCGAGCAATATTATCCCTTCTCATAAAGTAAAAGAGGAAAGGGATAAGGCATCCCCTGTCCCTTCTCAGCATTTCATCTCTTTTCCTCTTACCGCAGGACAAATCAAATGCTTTTTTCCGTCATCATCAACGACTGTAGTGTTGGTGTCAATATTTGCCTTAGCATTATCAATAGCCTTAACATTATTAATAACCTTTTGCTGTTTAGTTCTAATCTCTTTTTCCGCAAGAGAAGCCATG
>JBDLIC010000263.1:0-1693 GCA_039715075.1 Nitrospirota bacterium | reverse complement strand
AAACTGACGTTGAAAATTTCAGTTCAGATGCCGATGCTCAGAAGAAAATAGCAGACAAGGTAATGGAGCTTAAAAAAGCCAGCGACATTGGTACTCAATTCCAAAAAGCCTTGGAAGCTTCGTCAAATAAGTCATCGAATAATATTCTTGACTCCCTAAAGGATAAGGATACAAGTAAATACATTACTGAGTTAACTGATACTATCATTGTGGCTTTGGAGATTAGCCCAAAGTGGCTGGCGATTTCGGGTGAGGAAAATCTGTCCGCTGAAAAATTGAATGAATTCTTTGGCTCAGTTCAGCAGGCTTTTGAAAAACTTAAAGAACAACTAACTGCTGGCTCTGCTGCCCAAAAGGTTAATCAGTTAGTTGAACTCTATACCTCCGAAAAGAAAGATCGTGAAGATCAGGAACAACAATTAACTAAGAGTCTTGAGGCCGCTCAGAACGTATCAAAAGAGGGCTCTGTTGCCCAAAAGGTTGAGCAGTTAGTTAAACTCTATACCTCCGAAAAGAAAGCCCGTGACGATCAGGAACAAAAATTAACTGAGAGTCTTGAGGCAGCTAAAAACGTACAAAAAGATGTCTCTGTTTATGACCAAATCAAAAATTTGGTGAGTATTTATAATGATAGAGGAGAACAGGTGCATGTGTACGGTGCCCTACTGTTTGAATATTTTTATCTACCCAAGCCTAGCGAGGAGACAAATCTTTCATCATGGAAAGATGAAATTATCAAACGGCAAGATATACGAATAAGCCTCAAGTGGTTTATCCTTGGGGAAGTTATAGCCTGCCAGGCAGCGGTGGCAATTCTCAAGGACAAAGGCGATGCTGAATTGGATAATTGTTTAAAGGCTCTCGATATGGATGAAACCATAACGAAGTATTTGGCAGATATGATACAGAGAAATGATAAATCTGATGCCGACTTCTATAATTACGGCGTATCGAATAATGGGCTACACAAACTCTTCCGAGCCGCCGCTTTATTACAGACTTACTATCCAGATAATGAGGATTTAAAGGTATTAAATACACACTTACAGGCTATCACCTGGAGATTACGTGCGGTGTTTGCTGAATTACCTGAGTTAGAAATTCAGTTTGTTGAACCGAAATTATTGGAAGCGGCACCGGAGGGTTGTAAAGTAGACCATAGCACTGATAGTTCATTACGAAAACTCAGCGCGGTTAAAAAGCGCGTTAGTGAACATGGGCAACCGAATGATAATTTTATTGTCGATATAAAAACTTATGGAAAAAAAGATAATAAATATGGTAGAACTGAAATGACGGTTATTGTTTATGATCCATCGTGGTGGACTTAATTAAAACTGGGAGAAAAACACAATGCAAGACATAGCACGATTAGCCACATTAGAAGCACTGATTTTAGCACTAGCACTTTGGCTATGGCCTTTTTTTAGTAGGATTGGTATCATCGCGCCGCCAGATACCGGAGTAATAATAGACACCCCCTCAACATCGTTAACAGCACCAACCATAAAAACACCAGCGGATGTCATACTCCAATACAAGCAAAACGCAGAAAATTGGACTCAACAACCGCCTAATGGCATCACTTTTCTCAGTCAAATAGAACAACGTGTTTTTGAACTGACCAATGCAGAACGTCGCAAAAACGGATTATCCCCTTTACAACCAGATAACTTACTCCAAAAAACTGCGC
>JBDLIC010000262.1:0-1783 GCA_039715075.1 Nitrospirota bacterium | reverse complement strand
TGATTACACAGATAAAAAATATAATAAGTTCCAATCTACAATCTGAGCAATCTTCTTTATAATCTGTGCAATCAATTAACCGGAGGTAAATATGTTGTTTCTTATTTCGAGTGCGCCGGACACAAAAGAATTCAAGAGGGCATACCGGATTGCACAGCATATGAATGCAAAAGTCTGTCTTCTCCAGAATGCGGTTTATGCCTCCAGAAATTTGTTTGACAACCGCTTTTATATTCTGAAAGATGAAATGCAGCTCAGGGGTATTAGCGAAAAAGAGGTTTCAGGCAAGCCGATAGACTATGATCAACTAATAGCAATGATGGAATCTTCAGAAAAAGTAGTCGGTATCTTTTAACAACCGTAAATCATATATCTGAATCATTATAAATACATAGTTCACAATTATATGGAGGGGGTATAAATGAAATCACATCATCAGATTCTTATTATTGGCGGTGGGAACGCCGGGCTTTCAGTTGCTGCACAACTTCTCAATATCAATTCAGGACTGGATATTGCGATTGTTGAGCCGTCGGAAAAACATTATTACCAGCCGGGCCTGACCCTTGTGGGAGGCGGGGTCTTTAATATTAACCGGTTTATTCGCAATGAAGCCGATTATATTCCTTCAAAAGCCAAATGGATAAAAGAGAGCGCTGAAAAGTTCGATCCTGAAAACAACCTGCTCATTACCGGATCCGGACAGGAAATCACTTATGACTATATGGTCGTCTGCTGCGGTATTCAATTAAACTGGGGTGCCATAAAAGGTCTGCCTGAAACTCTGGGTAAAAACGGGGTCTGCTCCAACTACCATTTTGAACTTGCACCCTATACATATGAATGCATCAAGAATTTCAAGGGCGGAAAAGCTCTATTTACACAACCAGCGTCACTCATCAAGTGCGGCGCCGCACCCCAGAAAGTAATGTATCTGACCGCCGACAACTTCAGGAAGAGAGGCATCCTTGAACAGGCGGAGATTTCCTTCTATACCGGCAAACCGGGGCTTCTTCGTGTAAAAGAAGTGAATGCCGCCCTTCTGGAAATTTCAAAGCGCTACGGGATCAACCTTATATTTCAATCCAACCTGATAGAAGTCAGCGGTGAAGCAAAAGAAGCTGTTATTGAAGTTACGAAAGGCGAAGAAAAGGAACAGGTAACTGTCCCGTTCGATATGCTCCATGTAGCGCCTCCAATGTCTGCCCCTGATTTCATTAAAAACAGTCCATTAGCGGTTGAAGACGACCCTCAGGGCTGGGTTGATGTTGACATATTCAATTTTCAGCATAAACGTTACAGCAATATTTTCAGTCTGGGAGATGTTGCCAGCCTGGGTGATACAAAAACAGGAGCTGCCGTCCGGCAGCAAGCCCCGCTTATGGTTAAAAACTTACTCGCGGTCATGGAACAGAAGTCCATAGCAGACATACCGAAATATAACGGCTACACAGCCTGTCCGATTACAACAGGATACGGAAAGCTGATGCTGGCAGAGTTCGACCATGACAGCAAGCTCACACCCACTTTCCCCATTAACCAGATTAAGGAACGTTACGACATGTGGCTGTTAATAAAGCACGGAATGCCCTGGTTGTACTGGAATAGAATATTGAAAGGAAAATCTTAAGAAAAAAAATGGAAGATACAAAACAATCATGTTTCATTTGCAATAATGTTTATCATAAGCTTTTTGGAAAGACATGGCCCAAATGGCTTGGAGGTGTAATATTAGCATTCCTGAATATCGCACTCTTTTTATATCTCATGCCATTGTTCGGTG
>JBDLIC010000261.1:0-1818 GCA_039715075.1 Nitrospirota bacterium | reverse complement strand
TGGACTTAAAAATGAGGTAGAGCCAGAAAATTTAGTGCGTTATCTAGATGAAAAAGCATATATTACGGGTTTTTTTGTGTTACAAAGGCATCAGATGATAACACAAGTCCCTTCGAAAATAACCTGCTTTACCAATAGGCGGCATAACCGCTCGCGGGAACGCCTAACTCCTATTGGACGATATGAATTTGTGTGTGTTAATGAGCTCGTATATGCTCCACCTAGAGAGGGTATAATGACGGAACCCGAACAGGCACTGTTTGATTTTGTATATCTGATGAGACATAAAGGAGTTAATCCGGAATCGATTGTAACATTCCGAAATTTGGATAGACTTGATGAGTCCTTGCTCCTTGAGATAGTTCCTAGATATCCTGGAACTGTCAGGGCACAAGTAAGCCGTATTCTTCAGCAGAAAGTCTATACCGCTCCAAGTGCTTATTAGTGAAATTATTATAGTTGCAGGTGTGGTCAATAAAAATAAGAAAATAGATTGCCGCTACAATTCTAATACATTTGAGGGCTGTAGAAATGATCAAGTGTTGAAAAACTAATTGGATTCATATTGAAGCATGCATTGAGGCTGATATTCTCATTGAATTTAGATGATTAGAATGAGTTAAATTAACCTGCCACGGTTTTGTTTCCAGGGCTCACTTCTTTTTTATGTCTCTCAATATTTTTCCAAAAAAATCTCCTGCATGGAAAGATCTTCTGTATAAGAGCGGATTTTCTTTGAGTGTTTCTGGATATCTTTTAGAAATAATGTCCAGTCTCTTTTAGGCATGGATTACTTCCTTGAATATAATCGGTTTCAATTCTTTTCTTATTGAACTTTTAATTACCAGGTCTATTTTTTTTGATGTAATCTTTTGCAGATAAAATTTAAGGTCCATGAAGTTATCGAATGTTCGAAATTCAGGTTTCAGTTCAACAAATATATCAATATCACTTTTCCCTTTATGTTCATTCCTTGCTTATGAGCCGAAGACAGCTATGTCAGTTACACCGTAATGTTCACGTAACTTTGTTTTGCTGACTTTAATAGTATGCAATTATTATTGTCGCTCAACAGCAATAAGTCTTTTATCCCAAAGTTGTTTCGCATTTTTATAGCACCGTTGTTACGCTGATGATTTTCTGAATTATAACAAAATTCAGGAGATGATAGTAATTTAATTAACGATCCTCACCTGTTATTTGTGTTGAAATAATTCTCCGAACAATGAGACCACGAACAAGAAAACCAGTATGCACACGGTTTTTGATACATTTTCGAGATAGATGTTAATGTAAACATGGATGAATGATACAAGTATCGAGATGCAGTATAAAAGCAAAACTGCATCAATTGGTGTGAAACGATTAAATATATAATATAGAGGCAATTCGTTTTCCTGTTGATTCTGTCCTTTCTGCTGCATTCTGGTATATTATTCAATTTTATTTTCTCTTCTTAATTAAAGCGTATTCAATCGTAAGTCCGGGAGGGGATAAATTGCGATTTGAAAGTTTGATAACTTATTCAAATATTCAGTTTTTAAAAGAGAAGGTAAATAATTGGTCTATATATGAATGAAATGAAAGAATAGGGAAATCGTTTATTACCATTAGAAAGAGAGCGGTTCTGAGTCTGGCTGGCTTTCATTTGGAAGTTGAAGTTATCGTGAATAATGTTGCGGACAGGAAACCGTTGAATGTTTACAGATATCCTTATTTACAGTTTTTGTTTTTTATGCACAGTTGCTAACATTAATGCTCAGTTCAGGAGAAGTCTTAATGGCGAATAGCCTGTAAGATTTAACAGGTACAAATAAT
>JBDLIC010000260.1:0-1905 GCA_039715075.1 Nitrospirota bacterium | reverse complement strand
TACCAGTCTGCATAGATGGTCCGCCGGAAGTACTGTCTCTATATAATCCAGATATGCTTCGTGACTTATCCCTACCAGCGGTTTTTGAAATTCATGAAACGGTTTGAATTTGGACATATGGTTAACTCTCCTGTGTTCTTTGTTTGCAATTACGGTATTGATTGAAGCAGAAGGTGTTAATTGTGAATAATTTGTTTCAGGAAATAACTTTGTTTGGGCGATGGCTTCTGTTTGATTAGATTCCATTGCCGGTTATTTTATCATAACTCCCTTCTGTCTTGTATTCTCGGACATCCTGTAAAGATGCGACCCCACGCAGACCCCACGCACGACCCCACGCATTTGATCGACTTTAGAAAAAAATGAAAAAATACATATCAAAGCGTTGCGCGGGATGCGTACCAGCGGTACTCTTTTGGTTTTGATCAGTTTTGGGTTGTCAAACATATTTTTTCCTTGTTATAGACTTACAGGTACGCGCCCGTGAACTTGTCGTTATGTTTAAAAAATACTTGAAATATCCTATGGTATGATATATAGTAATACCATGGAGGTGGTATATGAGTAAAACAAAAATAGCTATCACATTAGATGAAGACTTTATTACAGAAATAGACAAACTTATTAAAAAACATAGATTTATGAATCGCAGTCAAGCTATCCAAGAAGCTGTAAAAGAAAAATTACAGAAAATAACGAAAAGTCGGTTGGCAAAAGAATGTGCAAAACTTAATCCGTCATTTGAGCAGGCTATGGCTGAAGAAGGATTATCTGAGGATTTAAGAGAATGGCCCGAATACTGAGGGGTGACATTAGATGGGCAGACCTTAATCCTGTGAGGGGACATGAACAAGCGGGCTTGAGGCCTGTTTTAGTTTTAAGCCACGATATTTTTAACGAACGTTCTGGTACTGTTATCGCAATGGCCCTTACAAGTCAACCTCAGCGAGCTGGATTCCCTTTGACACTTGAATTAAAGGTCGGAAAACTACCTAAACGTTCATGGGTAAAGATTAGCCAGGTCAGAACTCTATCTGTCGAAAGGATCGGTAAAAAGATAGGAAGATCTTCTCCAGAAGAGTTAGTTCAGATCATTGAGGGACTGAACGAAATAATTGGAACATAACAAAGTCATTGGTCTCGAATGCAAGCCAGCGGTGGTGATTTTTGCCTTCAATATTTTTTCATGTTCAAATTGGCCAATTGCATGTTATTATTCTCAAGGGCTTGCATCGGACAATTTTACGTTCTTAAAAAATGACGGCAATTAATTGCAACTGTGCAATTGCTCAATATATGTTATAATCTTACTAGTAAGAATAGTATATTTATAGGAGAGTGAAATGGCGCCATTAGCAACAACAAAAATGTCTTCCAAAGGACAAATAGTTATACCTGAGGATATTAGAAAAAGACTCGGATTAAAGCCTGGAGCACAGTTTGTTGTAGTAGGGCAAAATGATGTGGTTATATTAAAAACGATTACTCAGCCGTCTATGAATGAATTTGACCAATTAATATCTGAAGCACGGAAACAGGCTAAGAAAGCAGGCATGAAAAAAACAGATATTACATCAGCAATTCAGAAAGTACGAAAGAAAAAGTGAAAATCATCCTGGATACAAATGTATTTATATCTGGGGTTTTCTTTGGTGGTCTTCCATATCAGATTCTTGATGCTTGGCGAAACGGAAAGCTTGATATTGTTTTATCAGAAGATATATTCAATGAATATCAACGGGTTGCACATGAGTTGTCTAAGCAGTTCAAAGAAGTAGATATTTCTACATTTCTCGATCTTCTTACAGTAAACGCCATTTGGGTTGAAGCTCCGCAACTTCCCTTTAATGTCTCGGCTGATCCGGATGATGATAAGTTCTTGGCTTGCGCCTTGGCAAGTCGAAC
>JBDLIC010000259.1:0-1920 GCA_039715075.1 Nitrospirota bacterium | reverse complement strand
TCTTCAACGCATATGCTCCCAATATATCCTGCTCCACCAGTTACCAGTACATTCATAATCTTTCCCCTTTTTTATATATTAATGGAAGATTCATGCATCAACATTAAACTATTTGTTAAAAAATTCGCCGAATCCTTTATAATGAGGTTCGTTTTTTGATTGAAGTTTTTTTTCTGTCTTCTCATTTAAGAAGTAACTCCGACGGACGACATGCTGATCATTAACAATATTATTCAGGTCAATGTATCTCTTAAAATTAACAGACCCGCCAAATGTTATTTTTAACTTATTGTATATAACCCATAGCAACGGACCGGCTTTTGGTAATGTCACATATCTTGGGTGTCTCATTGCGGTCTTGGCCGACCCAACCATCCAGCAGTTGTGAGTACAATTAGAAATACTGTCTCTAATAGTTTTTACGTTCGTGCCGTTCCATATTTCATTCCAGGAAGCATTTTCCAGATTTCCGAGTTTCAGGTCCGGCCTGACATTACATGCATATACATCGCTCCAGGGATCAATAAAAGCAAAATCTGTTGCTGCTGAACATTTCAGCATTCTGTCGTGGCCCAGCACTTTAGCCATAAGCCCTAAGTTTAAATATGCACGAAACCAGTTTTTAACGCTGTAACCTTTGAGCATCTCAGTAATTAAATCTCCCATATTTTTTGCAACATTTGAACGGTTATATGGGACATTATCACTCTTGTGAAATTGAAAACCATTATGCAGCGTGGAGGTTGCGAGCTCAAATCCATGTTTTTTGGCAAAATGAAAAAGCTCAACAGCCTCTTCAGAATTATCATCCTGTATAACCATACTAAAACCCAGATCTTTCCCGCCTAACTCTTTCAGGCGGAGTAATCCCTCAACCTTTTTTCTATATCCATCTTTTTCTCCTCGAACTTTATTGTTTGTTGATTCGGACCCTTCAAGGCTGAAGCGAATTTTTATACACGGATATTTTTTGATTATTGGCTCCAGCCGTTCCGCATGCAAGCCATTACTGCTTATTTCAAGTGTCATTGCCTTGGGATAGAGCAGATCGACAATTTCCATCAGATCTTTCCGTAATGTAGGTTCACCGCCTGTGAGATTTAAATAGTCTATATCTGAAGGTATTTTTCTTAGGGTATCTAATGAGATTTCCTCACTAGCCTTTGACGGATTTTGCCATACATAGCACATAGAGCATTTAGAATTGCATCTATATGTCAGAATCACACAAATATCCATTCAATTATCTACCTAAATATTGCTTCATTCTCAAAGTACTTTCTGAATTCACTTATATCACATGGCTGAGAATCTACACATTGCATAGGTGGAGACAACACATCTGTCTTCGTACACTGGCAATACTCAGTCCAAAGAGGTGCAATGAGTCCCTCAGAAATCCATCAACAAAGGTTATTATTGCTGTTTTCATTGCCTGGAAACACTACATTCAGTTCTTTTTTAATACAAATTGTAGGTCCTTTAAAAAAACTGATAGCGGTATATTAAATAATTTACAAATAGTTTTATCCATTATGTAGTAAGGCAACATAAATATCCTCTTTGATAGCCTATGGGGCAAGAATACGCTTTTGAAAATTCTATCATAATCGTCTGTATTCAGCAGTTCCATATTAGGGAAATATCGTTTAATAGAGAAATATGATGAGCCTCTGACGCCCCTGGCTATCAGCTCATCCCATGACATTTGTGGATTGTCTTTCTTGATTCTTTTGGATAAGTGTCTGATATACCAAAGCGCTATCTTGTCAGGCAAATAAGGAACCAGAAATAAATCGGTGGTGTGAAAATCGACCGGATAAAGTCTATTGGGCGTTCCCTGAAAAATTAGTCTTCCCCCGCGTTTAGTCACACGATTCAATTCATCAAATATCCTGGGGCGATCTCCCGGTGGTATAT
>JBDLIC010000258.1:0-1982 GCA_039715075.1 Nitrospirota bacterium | reverse complement strand
AATAATTGTTAATGTAGCCGATGTGGTGAACTTGGTAGACACGCCATCTTGAGGGGGTGGTGACTTCGGTCGTGCCGGTTCAAATCCGGCCATCGGCACCATAAGAAGGTACAGGGAAGTCCGAGAAAGACCATTAACCCAGTGTAATAGCTGGGTTTTTTTATGTCTAATGGTTTTTAACGTCCGAGAAAGTCCGTTGCAATATGGGGGTACTTGGGGGTATATTTGGGGGTACTTTTTTTATCACTTCTTGAGAGGTACCCCCAAAAATGCTCACAGACCAGAAGATTAGGGCTCTCAAGCCGAAAGGTACCAAATACAAGGTAGCCGATGAAAAAGGGCTTTATTTGCTAGTCAAAACAAATGGCGGTAAATATTGGCGTTTGAAATATCGCTTGTCAGGTAAAGAAAAAAATCTGGCCATTGGGGTTTATCCAGATATTTCATTAAAACAAGCCAGGCTTGCCAGAGATGAAGCAAAAAAACTGATTCAGGAAGGTTTTGACCCGGTTCAAGACAGGCAAGAGCAAAAGTTAAAACGGCTGGAACTTTCAAACAATTCTTTTGAAGTGGTGGCGCGTGAATGGGTGGAGAAAATGCGCAACCAATGGAGTGAGGGGCACACACACCGAGTCTTAACGTCACTAGAAAAAGATATTTTCCCATCATTAGGGCGAAAGCCAATCAATGAAATTACCCCGCCCATTCTACTTATGGCACTCAGGAAAATTGAAAGCTGGGGGGCTTTGGAAGTTGCTCAGCGAGTTATGCAGCGGTGCAGTTCTGTTTTTACTTATGGCATAGCAACAGGAGTTTGCGTACGTAATCCAGCAGGTGACTTGTCAGGCGCATTAATGACTCCAAAACAAGGAAATTACTCAGCATTAAGCAAAAAGGAATTACCTGCTTTCTTATCTGAGTTGGAAAAATACGAAGGCCATATAACAACTAAACTTGGATTAAAGCTATTAATTAATACCTTTGTTAGAACCAATGAGCTGAGAGGGGCAAAATGGAATGAATTTGATTTTGATGCAAAGCAGTGGATTATCCCAGGTGAGCGCATGAAGATGAAAGCAGAACATATTATTCCATTATCAAAACAAGTCATTGAAATTCTTGAACAGCTAAAACAAATTAATGGGCGGTATGATTTTATTTTGCCTGGAATCAAAGACCCAAGAAAGCCTATAAGCGCGAATACTCTTATTTATGCCATTTATCGTATGGGCTACCACTCAAGAGCTACAGCCCATGGATTCAGGGCAACAGCTTCAATCATTCTTAATGAAATGGGCTATAACCGTGATGCAATAGAAAGACAGCTTGCACATGTGGAGAGTAACAAAGTCAGAGCGGCTTATAACAGGGCTGAATATTTGGACGAACGCGCCATTATCATGCAGGACTGGTCAATCTTAATTGAGAAGATGACAAAGGGTGATAGTGTGGTTATTGGTAATTTTAAGAAGGTGAGTTGAGATGGAAGAACGTATTATTCATCCTTATAGTGAAAAAAAATCAATTACCAAAGAGTTAAGCGAAAAAGCACTTGAGCCTTATGAGCAGCAAACAGAGCTATATAGTGCATTAAAATCATGGAGCAGTCATGCTGTAGGTATTTTAAAAGCAAAAGGCTATACCGAGTTTTTAGCTTATGGAGGGACTTACAAATTAGTTTGGCATCCTATGCCGATTGAATCGGATGATAATAAAGTTAATGATGCTGATGCAGTGCTACGCGCCATTCATAATTTACATGATGCAATATTTCAAGATGATAAAAACCAGATAGCTAATGCAGGCATTCAGATAGGTATTGCGGTTGGAAAAGCACATGCTGAGCTCTTTGAGAAACTGGCTATATCAGGAAAAAAGAGAAAAGAACATTCAAAAGTGATGCTGGATGAGCGCCACAAAGAGAATCGGGAGAAAAAAACCTTAGCACTAACTTACTATCGCAGTAACAAAAGGAAATGGAT
>JBDLIC010000257.1:0-2022 GCA_039715075.1 Nitrospirota bacterium | reverse complement strand
AACTGGGCAAGTGTCCTTAAGGAATCATATAATTACAATCCCCTCTATTTTTCTTTAATTGAGGGGGGGAAATTGTCCTGTTTGATTCCTTTAATGGAAATAAAAAGCTGCCTTACAGGAAAAAGGGGAGTATCACTTCCTTTTACTGATTATTGTGAGCCGGTTATTTCAAATGATATCAACTTTCAGGATATATTTGACTCCATAATTGAATGGGGGAAGAAGGCTGGCTGGAAATATATTGAAATAAGAGGCGGTGGAAACTTCTGTGGGAACGTACCGGCATCTGATTCTTATTATGGTCATTATCTGGATCTCAGACGGGATGAGGATGAAATTTTTTCACGTTTCCGGAACAGCACAAAGAGAAACATAAAGAAGGCCCTGAATGAAGGTGTTGAAGTTGAAATATGCAATACCCTGGATTCTATAAAAGAGTTTTATCGACTAAACTGTTTAACGCGAAAAAGACACGGATTGCCGCCCCAGCCTTATTATTTTTTTCAAAATATATACGATTATGTTATATCAAAGAATTATGGAACTATTGTACGTGCATCCTATGAGAGGGAAACCATTGCAGGTGCTGTATATTTTCATTTTGGAAATAAAGCAATTTACAAATATGGTGCATCGGACAACAGGTTTCAGCAGCTGAGGGCAAATAACCTTGTAATGTGGGAGGCAATAAAATATTACTGTAATAATGGGTATACGAACTTTTCTTTTGGGAGAACGGATCTGGAGCACGAAGGACTCAGGCAGTTTAAATCAGGGTGGGGTACAAAAGAAAAAACTATAAAATATTATAAATACAGTTTAAGAAAACATGCTTATTTGGCTAATAAAGAAAGTATGTTTTCTTTTCATACTAAAGTCTTCAGGATTATGCCGGTACAAGTATCAAAATTTATTGGAAAATTATTATATCAACATGCTGGATAACGTTAAAAGCAGTTTAATAAAAAACTATTACTATTTAAGGCCCTTCATTCCGAGAAATATTCAATTGTTTTTCAGGAGGGCTGTTGTAAACAGAAAAAAATTGCTGTGTGAAGATATATGGCCAATAGATGAGAAAGCAGCAGCGCATCCCGATGGATGGAGAGGATGGCCTGATAATAAGAGATTTGCCCTGATACTTACACATGATGTAGAGACACGAGAAGGGCATGAAAAGTGTGACAAACTCATGAAGCTTGAGCAGAAACTGGGCTTCAGATCGTCGTTTAATTTTGTTCCGGATAGATACAGGGTTTCTAAGAACCTTCGACATAATATTGAAGCGAACGGATTTGAGGTTGGTGTTCATGATTTAAATCATGATGGGAAGCTATATAAATCTATAGAAATATTTAAAAAACGATCTGTCAGGATTAACCAGTATCTGAGAGATTGGGGATGTGCAGGTTTTCGGTCAGGTTCAATGTTCCGGAATCTGGAGTGGATACAGAGACTTGATATTGAGTATGATGCCTCTACCTTTGACACGGATCCTTTTGAACCGCAGTCTAAGGGAGAAAGAACTATTTTCCCTTTCATAATATCAGATAATTCAATCGGTAAATCGTATGTAGAGCTTCCCTATACGCTGCCTCAGGACTTTACCCTCTTTATTCTAATGAAGGAAAGATCAATCGAAATATGGAAACGGAAACTGGACTGGATAGCAGAGCATGGTGGCATGGCTCTGATGGTAACCCATCCAGATTATATGAACTTTAATGGAAGCAATTTAAGTAAAGAAGAATATTCCGCCGAATATTATAGAGAACTTCTTGAATATATTAGATCAAAGTATGAAGGGCAGTATTGGCATGTTCTTCCGACAGATCTTGCACGATTTTATAGAAATAAATTTATCAAAATTAATAAGGAAAATATACTTAAAGTACATAAAAATAGGAATAGTGAGAAAAGATCTTTTTTGATGAAAAAAATTTGGATTGATTTAGATAATTCACCCCATGTGCCTTTTTTTAAACCAATAATAAGAGAACTAGGAAACCAAGGGTGTTCTGT
>JBDLIC010000256.1:0-2144 GCA_039715075.1 Nitrospirota bacterium | reverse complement strand
TTACGATCAAAACGTATCGCAAGGACAAATACGACCGCTATTTAGCTGATATTTTTGTAGGGAGCAAAGAGATATTCTTAAATCAGAAACTGTTAGATTAGAAATTGGCAGTTGCCTATTAACCCAAAAATACATTTGATGGAAGTTGAACTTCCATAGTTATTGAATGAGGCATAGGGGTCAGGCATTATTCCCCGAAAAAAGCCTGGGCAATAAAAAAGACATCGCAAAGGAATAACCGGTAACATATGAAAAAGGAGGAATATTATGGGAGCCATGAGTGATGAACTTGCTGAAAAGATTTAATCTTTACCGGACAGTGAAAAGATAGAGCTCGTAGATTCTATCTTAGTGCAGCTCGATAAGCCCGCCATCGAGATATTAAATGGGGATACTATCTATTGCTGAGTTTCTTTTTTTCGGAACTGCGGATTTGTTCCGTCTCAAAAGTAAACCTGAAGATTAAATAATATTTATTGATATTGCTGACATATCGAACTGTTTCCTGGCCAATGTTCTTCAGCGCTGCAAGCTCTGCATTTCTGAACCATTTATTCGGGTCTACGTCCATTTTCCCGGCCAGTCTTCTGATTTTTTTAATCCTGGCAGGGCCTGCATTGTATGCTGCAAGGGCAAACCTGACACGATCTTTTTCCTCTAAATCCTTATCACTAAAATAACGATCTCTCAGAAATGCAAGATACTTGATCCCGGCATGGATGTTGTTTTCGAGCAGATGAATGTCTTTTATGCCTACGTTCCTGTCTGAGGCAGTAGCAGGCTTAATCTGCATTATACCCACAGCGCCGGCCCGGCTTTTTTTATTGTTATTCAGTCCGGATTCCTGAAATGCCTGGGCCAGAATAAGCATCCAGTCAAATCCGTATTGCTTTGAATATTTTTTAAACAATTTAATATATTGTTCTAATTTGAGACGGTCCTTATCGGAAACAGGATTTTTTATCCATTTTGTATCTTTGTAGTAACGGTTGAAATATATATTCCCGAGCAATGTCCCCTTTCGGTGCTTTCTTATAAACTGATTCAGGCTGTTTTTTAGCTGATGATTGTCTTTCCGGACCATCCAGGCGATCTTGCTTCCTTCCCGAACTTTGAGGTCTTTAAGTATATGAATATTATTGAAAATACTTGACCATATTTTTGCGATATGGCTGTCTGCTACCGTTATTTTGATAGCACCGGAGTTTACAAGCTCAAGAATGTCTTCGGTTTCAAGATTTTCATCCACTTTGACTATATGTACAGGGGACAGTTTTTTTATAATCAATTTCCTGTTTAAGGAGAGAAGACTTTCATAATAACTGCTGCTTTGCCGCACAAATACTTTGCGCCCGGACAGGTCCTCAAGGTTTTTAATCATCTGCATGTTTTTGTTTACAACAATAACTTCATCAATGCCTGATAAATAGGGACTGGTAAAATCTACCTGCTTGAGACGCTCAGGGGTTATGGTCAATCCAGCAACTGAAATATCTCCGTATCCGTTAATCAGCGCAGGAATAAGCTGGTCGCGTGAGACCGGTATGAATTCCAGAACCACCTTTAAGTTTTTCCGTTTAAATTTTTTATTAAGAAATTTTTCATAATCCTTTAACAGGGAATATTCAAATCCATATAGTTTGTCGCCTGATACATAGAAGTTGGTTTTGTTAAAGGTGGTGAGCACCCTGATATATCGTTTATCAAGCAGTCCGTCCAGGTCATCAGTATATTGATTTTTAAAATGAGAGGATAATGAAGAGGGAAGGTTTTTATCAATGGCCAAAAGACTCCCTGGCAGCAAAGCCAGATAAAGAGAGAATATAATAATATAATTGAGAAACTTCATTGTTTTTGTGTCCCGATAAGAAGCTGAGATACTGTGGGTGGAGGATTACTCAGCTTATTCCAGTATCTCTAGAACACAACGCTTGCCGAGCTTGGTGCCGGCAGCACTTAATATTGTTCTTATTGCCCGCGCTGTATTTCCCTGTTTTCCGATAATCTTCCCAATATCACTTTGAGCAACTCGCAATTCAAAAACAGAAGTTTTTTCTCCCTTTACCTCGGCAGCTGAAACTTCCTCCGGTTTATCTACCAGAGCCTTTGCTATTTCTTCAATTAGTGCTTTCATGTCTACCTCC
>JBDLIC010000255.1:0-2195 GCA_039715075.1 Nitrospirota bacterium | reverse complement strand
TCCCCCTTAATCCCCCTTTTCCAAAGGGGGAGACTTGAAAGGAGAACTTTTCATCCCCGTTTACAAAACGGGGTATTCAAGTTCATTTCTTCATAAAGTTTTTGGGTACGTCATCATACCGTATTCCGGCATGATGAAGAGGAGGTCTTTATTAGTATCAAATAGTTAACATTTGAATAGATATACAGTTCACTTTTTAGCGTGCATTTATTTGAGCTTTACAAATTAGTAGCAGGTGAAATTGGTAATTTGATAAAAACAGAAAAATGATTTAATCAAATCTTAAAACGAGGTGTAAATGATGATTGAGCGTATTTTATCAATTCCTTTCCGTATTTTGATTATCTTATCCTTGATATTTTTAGTAGGCGGCTGTGCAACATACGGGAGAGTAATACTTGAAGATGAGAGTGGTTCGGTTAGTGTAGAAGTTGACAGAGGGTCTGGTCAAGGACACTATGAGAGCACATTACCGGAAATTCCACCGGGTCATATGCCTCCACCCGGATCATGCAGAATTTGGTTTCCGGGTAAACCTCCCGGTCATCAACCACCACCGGGAGACTGCAGGGAACTCAGGCGACAGGTGCCCCCAGGGGCCTGGCTGATACGTGGATAACTTAACAACTGCAATTATGTACTATAATGCACTTTCAGTTGTAAAGTACCAATATTTCAGTTTGCTGATATTTAAAAGATTGACATGTGTAGTCGGTAAAAAAGAAAAATTATCCCTGAATTTCTTAGATTTGATTTGTTTATTACAGTAGTCAATAATTATTAATTTTATCTTTGATGCAAGATTACGTTAATCTTCAGGCCAGGACACGTCTGAATGCCAGTGGTTGCCTGCCTGAATGTGCACTTTCAGCATATTTTCAAGAACGAGGATTTGCGGTGGGAATTTGTCATCTTTGTCAAAATGCAATTTGTTAGATATAATTTCTATACAGCATAAAAAAACTTTTTAAGGCAGTCGAGATAATTCTGTGTAAAGGTGTAATCAAAATCTAAATGGCGGTGAGCAACATGAGAAAACATTTATTCACTTTAATGTGTTTTATTCTTTTGGCTGTTGTTTCAGGATGTACCACAATTTATAAGACGGCTGTTGATGAACGAAGTATAGGAACTATCGCAAGTGATACAAAAATAAAGACGGTAATATTGAAAAGATTCATTGATGATGAAACTATCAAAACTCTTGATATTTTCGCTGCAAGTTATGATGGTAATGTGTACCTGGTCGGCGAGTATGAAACATTACGCCAGAAGAATCAGGCTGTTGAAATTACCAGAGGTGTTGAGGGAGTGAAAAATGTGACTACATATCTGCTCTTAAAGAAAAAGGATGGTCCCTGTGGTACAAAAGTGAATCTGAAGTTAACAGCAAAGGTTATGGGAAAACTCATAAAGGACAAAAGTATCTGGTCAACGAATGTTGATGTGAAGACAGTTCAATGCAATGTGGTTCTTGTGGGGCTTGTCGGATCGAAAGAGGAAATTAAGAAAGCTGTTGACCATGCGAAAAGTGTAGAAGGGGCAAAAAGCGTCAAGTCTTTCCTAAAAGCGATTAAATAACCCCTCTAACGTCATGAATTTCATTGCCAAATGAGTAAAAATGTTATATGCTTTTTCCCATAGAGCTGTTCACCTTTATGGACATAAAACTGTCTAATAAAAAAGAAGAGAAAGGAGATTTAAGATGTCATTATTTAAGAAACTATTCATGATTGCAGTTATTATATTATTAGTTTCCGGAATTTATGGATGTAAAAAAGAAGGACCTGCTGAGCGAGCAGGTAAAAATTTAGATAACGCAATGGAAGATGCGAAGGAAAAACTTGATGATGCTACAAAATAAAGCAGTATAAGACTCAATGTAGAGGCTTGGATATTTCCAAGCCTCTTTTTTTTATGCTTGATTTCTAACGTTAATAAACGATTTCACATCCATCCATTTCATTGACATGATGTTCTCTTGAATTTTGCGATAATTAAAATCTGAGGATAACAGGTTGAAAGAGTGATTTGATACTTTTATGTTTTTTTATCGTTTTTATATCTAAGACAACTTTACTCAGAAGGGACTTTTATTTTGTTGTTATTTTTGTTAGCTTTTTTACGAGAGGGTTTATCTAAACAATCTTGGCAGTGAGGTGAAAATTTATCATCATAGCATTCTTTTTGAGAAA
>JBDLIC010000254.1:0-2201 GCA_039715075.1 Nitrospirota bacterium | reverse complement strand
ATACAAAATCCATCGATAACCGTTTCAAATCTTCACTCATAAAAACAAGAAAAGAAGTGCGAACTTTAGTCTAAAATGGATTAATCGTAATCCTCAATAATCAATGAGTTTGATCTTATGTCTGATTTCACGATAACCTACCGAAAACAACAATAAGGATAAAACAACATTGCCGGCTTATCGGTTTTTCTGTAAAATTAAATCAGGCTAAAAAGCGATTTCTTATCATCTTAAATGGGTTGTTTTTTATATATGAAATAATCCGTAGTATAGAAAAAGATAAAATGCTTTCAGGAATAAAAACTGTAAAAAACCCCGTTGTCTGTGTAAGCTGGAACGATGCGTATGAATACATAAAATGGTTGAATAATAAAAAGGGAAAAAACTATTTCAGAAATAGCCCCAGGCAGATCGCCTTTATTTAATAACCGAAATGTTTCTTCGTATATTCGTTAATTTCTCTCAATATTCCTTATTTTTAATATTAATTGTTCATAGTAATGTCTGCTATAATTATGGAAAGGTCGTTTGTTATTAGACAAATGAAGAACGAATAGCTATATTTAAGGTTCAGGGCCTAAATATTGATGTTAAAATTCATGAAGCTCAAGTATTTGCTTATATTCTTTGTTGCATTTATTTTTACAGGCTTTGCCGTTTTCAACAGTATATCGCAATTCAAAGAGGCAAAACGTTCAGCGGATGATATTCTAAACTCCACTGCTTACTTCATTGGAATTACCCTTGACCAGGCGTTAAACCGTACGGGTATAGATGCGGACCTTTTTCTTGATGTAGTAAAGACACAGCCATGGGAGGAGATAGCATTCATTGCCCTTTATGATAAGACCGGAGCAATACTTCTGCACTCAAGCAAAAGACTGATAGGACAAACAGCTGATGATCCCAATATAGCTAAATCAATAGAAGAATCAAAACCGGGCTCATCCTACCTTGAACTTACAACCGGGGAAACCGTGTATCTTATGGATATTCCCATTCATCTTCATTCTCTTTCACCATCAATATATCTTCTCAGGATTGCACTGCATACATATCCCGCAGAAGAAGCAATAAGGCATGCAAAAATTCATGCCATTACGGCTGTAATTGTAATCGGCTTTCTATGGATACTCTCTTTTGCTTTCTATCGTTACACAAAGAGGATTGATGAACTCCGGAGAAAGGAGGTTGAGAAAAAGCATTTTACAATGCTTGGTGAGATGGCCGCAGTGCTTGCTCATGAAATCAGGAGCCCTCTAAGTGCAATCAAGGGGTTTGCACAGTTGATAAATGAAAAAAAAGAGAAAGATATATCAGTAAAAGAAGGGCTCGGAGTAATAATAGATGAGTCGCAGAGGCTCGAGAGCCTCACTGAAGACCTGCTGACTTATTCCCGTACAGGGAAGCTGAAGACCGAACAATTTTCATTGACTGAATTGATGAAGGAAGTAGAGCGGTTGTTCACCACAGGTTCCGGGTCAGTAACTATACAAAAGAACATCAGATTACAGAATGACATGATTTTCAGTGACAGGGAGAAGTTGCGGCATATACTTGTAAACATACTGCAAAATGCGGTAGATTCAATAGAAAGAGACGGGATGGTTGAGGTTAATGCATATGAAAAGGATGATATCATATATATATCAGTCAAAGATACAGGTAAGGGAATGGACAGAGAGGCTTTAAAAAATGCCATGAATCCCTTCTTTACTACAAAAGCAAGCGGTACAGGTCTTGGCCTGGCAATTGTATATAATTTTGCCGGTACAATTAATGGTTCAGTCCGAATAGAGAGCAAAGAAAATAAAGGAACGAAGGTGATGCTGTTTTTTAAGAGGATATTGAAATGAGCAAGGCAAATTACAGGATATTAATAGTTGATGATGAAAAATCCATTCTCCTCTTATTGAAGAGAATTATTGAAGAAGAAGGGTACAGTGTAAAATCCGCTGGAGACGGGAAAGAAGCGTTAAGCATATCGGAAAAATTCAAACCGCACCTGATTATAACAGACTTGAAAATGCCGATAATGGACGGGATGGCCTTGATGGAAAAGTACAAACAGATAGATAACGATACTGA
Organism: Nitrospirota bacterium; assembly: GCA_039715075.1. Taxonomy (GTDB): domain Bacteria; phylum Nitrospirota; class Thermodesulfovibrionia; order UBA6902; family UBA6902; genus JBDLIC01. The sequence goes on along the minus strand of JBDLIC010000254.1, from coordinate 113 downwards.
TTTTATTATTATGACTGCTTACGGCGCTATTGATACAGCTATAAGATCCATGAAGCTGGGGGCGCTTGAATATATCCTTAAGCCGTTGAAAGAGCCTGAAGAACTCAGGCATG
>JBDLIC010000253.1:0-2213 GCA_039715075.1 Nitrospirota bacterium | reverse complement strand
TTGTGCATGGGCTATCCGAAGGCTGTTCCAAAGCCGCTGAAGCGCAAGGAGGACATTGACGGTATTATATGCAGGAACAGTTTTAAATCCAACATTGAACAGCCTGCATTTGACCTGAAGCTGAATATAAAGCGGGTGGTCAGGTATGTATATTACAGATGCCCTGCATTTATGAAGAAATTACTGGATCCCCTGGCAAGGAAATTTGAGAAGAAAAAGTTCGATGATTAATGATTTTTATAATAAATATTAGGTAGGAGAAGTATTATTGCATTTAGATTCCCAATCAAATTCATCTCAAAACGATCAATGTTCCTCCAAATGTACCACTTATCGTCTAATTATAGTTTTATTATTGTTTGCAATAGCTTTAAGTGTCAGGCTTTATAAAATAGGTGAGCCTCCGCTCGACTTTTCCACGATCCGGCAATATCAGAATGCACATATCGCAAGGGGCATTTTCTATGAGACAAATGATTTGATTTCTGAAGAAAAAAAACGTATTGCACGTATAAATATGGAAAGAATGGGGTTTGTGCTGGAACCCAGGATTATTGAGAATGCCGCTGTTTTAGGCTATCGAATGACGGGTGCTGAGAACTTATGGGTTCCCAGGTTACTATCATCAATATTCTGGATTGTTGGCGGCATTTTCCTGTATTTAACAGCAAGGATGCTTTTTTCAGCGAGTGTTGCTTTCTTTTCCGCTTTCTTCTACCTTTTCCTGCCTTACAGTATTTTATCCAGCAGGATTTTTCAGCCTGATCCTCTCATGGTAATGCTTATGCTGGGCAGTATATACGGGATAATGAGGTATGATGAAAGACTGTCCCGATCAAATCTTGTCACAGCTGCGGTTGTTGCCGCGGTTGCCGTACTTGTTAAACCATACTGTGTTTTTATTATATTCGGAGCGTTCCTCTCGCTTGTCATCTTTAGAGAGGGATTCTGGAAGGCTCTCTTCCAGAAAAACACCATCCTTTTCGGATTACTGATCATACTGCCTTCGATCATCTATTACGGCTACCCTATGGTGACAAATACCGGTTTTTTGGGGGAGCATGCAAAGGGCAGTTTTCTCCCCCATCTTATTATCTCCCCGTCCTTCTGGGGCGGATGGCTTTCCATGATCGGGAGGGTGACAGGATATATTGCTTTTATCCTGGCAGTACTGGGGCTCTTCAAGGCAGGGCGGGGACGTACAAAAAACCTCCTTCTCGGGCTATGGGCAGGCTACTTGCTTTTTGGTTTATCGGCTACTTATCAAATGCATACACACAGTTATTATCACATGCCTTTTATACCGATTGCTGCTTTATCCCTTGCCCCGATAGCGGACATATTCATTGGCCGTAAGGCCCCTCTGCTCTCAGCGCGTACAAAGATAATATTTCTTACGGGTATCTGCATAATTTCGGTCGGCCTGTTTTTGAGCGTGCAAAAAATGCCGCTGAAAGACATGCTTTCCCAACATAAAGCCAAATTAAAGACAGCTGCTTTGATTCTGGGGGTCAATACCGAGATTGGCAGATTCCTGAGAGGTGATTTCAATAAAGAGATCGCTATAGCAAAAGAGATAGGCGAGCGTGTTGGGCACAGTCACAATACATTATTTTTAACTCCACACTTTGGAAGGGTAATCACCTACCACGGTGAATTCGCGGGACTGCCGTGGCCCACGAGCAATTCATTATACGGTCGCAGGGTAAGAGGTGCGAGGATCCCGGATATTGAGAAGGATTTTACTCCCGAGCATATTACGCTTTTATATCAGGGCAAGTTTATTGTATACACTCCTGATTTCTTCATCATAACGGCATTCGATGAGTTCGAGAAACAGGCTGACCTGAGGAAGGTCCTCTACTCGAACTACCCGGTATTAGTTCGGAACGATGACTACCTGATCTTTGATCTGAGGAAAATGTCTGAGTAAACTTGCGCACTATTTGTGAGCCGGAAGCCGGTTTTTGCTATAATAAGTTCGATAATAATGTATTTTGTTAATACTCACATATCAGAAAAAGCCATAGCCCTGGCAACCGAGGTCCTGAGGTCAGGATATGTGAGCGCCGGGAAATATGCTGATAAGTTTGAAAGGAAGCTCGAAGATCAGCTTGGATTAATAGAGCCCGTAACTTTAAACAGCGGGACGTCTGCACTCTACCTCGCCCTGGCGATTGCGGGAGTAAAACCGGGAGATGAGGTAATTATTC
>JBDLIC010000252.1:0-2217 GCA_039715075.1 Nitrospirota bacterium | reverse complement strand
AGCGGATCACATTTTTTTCAAAACATACACTGGGGATGAAACCTCAGGAGCTGCCGAAAGGGGACCAGCTGCAGGTCCTCAATGAGAGATTCCAGAGTCTGACGGAAGAAGTTGTGAGGGCGCGTGAAACAATAAAAAAGCAGGCAGAGGAACAGACCCGTCTTATTGTCAACAATGCTTTTGACGCGATTATTACCATGAATGAAAATGGTGAGATTATGACATGGAACCCTCAATCCGAGTTCATATTCGGCTGGAAGCATGATGAAGTTGTCGGGCAGAAGGTGTCTGACATAATAATTCCTCCACAATATAAAAAGGCGCATGAAAAAAGGCTCAGCCATTTTAATGAAACAGGTGAAGGAGCAATATTCAATATGCAGGTCCAGATATCAGCCATACACCGGGAAAGGCACGAATTTCCTGTAGAGCTCACTATTGCCCCTGCCAGGTCAGGAGACAAATATATTTTTATCGCCATAATCCGTGATATTACCGAGAGGAAAAAGGCTGAAGAAAAACTGCAAAACCTTAATGCGGAACTGGCCTGGAAAAACAGGGAGCTGGAGCAGATAGTATACATTACATCACATGACCTGCGGTCCCCGCTCGTAAACATTTACGGGTTCAGCAGGGAGCTGGGCTTTTCGGTCAATAAGCTTGTTTCAGACCTGGGGAGCAGCCGCATCCCTGCTGATATAAAAGAGAGTACCTCCCGGCTTGTTGAGAATGATATTATCGGAGCGCTGGAGTATATTACAAAAAGTGTGTCTAAAATGAATGCATTGCTTGACGGGCTTTTAAGGCTTTCGCGTTTAGGAAGGATTGAACTTAAGATCCAGCCGGTTGATATGAATAACCTTATGTCTGATGTTGCCGGTATATTTGAGTATCAGCTGAAAGATGCAGGAGTGGATCTGGTTGTTTCTGACCTTCCGCCATGTAAAGGAGATCAGGACCAGCTCAACCAGGTTTTCTCAAACCTCATAGGCAATGCCATGAAGTTCCTTAATGATCAGCAGCCTGGAATTATAAAAGTTACAGGATATAGACAGAATGGTAAGTCTGTTTACTGTGTAGAGGACAATGGTATTGGTATTAATCATGCAGATCAAGACAAGATATTTGAAATGTTCCGTCAGCTCAGTCCCGGCAAAAACTCCGGAGAAGGGCTGGGGCTGACTATTGTGCAGAAGGCCGTTGAAATGCATGGCGGCAAAATATGGGTGGAATCGGAGCCGGGAAAGGGGAGCAGTTTTTTTGTATCACTGCCGTCTTGAGTGATAAATTAATATAAAGGAGAGACTGTAGAAATAATAAAAAAGTATTTTTATGATTATTTTTCTAACTTCTTAATCTGAAACCTGATATTATTATCAGGAGAAACTATGGATAAAGACACTGTTATTCTTTTAGCTGAAGATGATGAGGGCCATGCCAGGCTTATAATGAAAAACCTCAGGCGGGCAGGGCTTGACAACAGGATACTTCTCTTTAAGGACGGACAGGAAACCCTGGACTTTCTCTTAGGGACAGGAGAAGGCCATCACCGGGACAGTACATCCAGCTACTTACTGCTTCTCGATATAAGCATGCCGAAGATAAACGGCATTGAGGTTTTGCAGAAGATCAAGCAGGATGATGAACTGAAGAAGACCCCGGTAATAATGATTACTACCACAGATGACCCGCATGAAGTTGCCCGATGCCATAAACTGGGCTGCAGCAAATACATAATTAAGTCTGACGACTATGAAAAATTCGTTGATGCTGTCAACGAACTCGGCACTTTTTCCTGCTAGCAAAAATTCGTAATTTATAATTTTTTAATTATTTAACCGCCCCTGCAGAGAGGCCCCTTACAATACGCTTCTGAAATATGAAAACTAAAATTACAAGTGGTATAGTTGCCACTGTTGAAGCAGCAGCAATTTCCCCCCATGGAAGGGTATACTGTCCCTGAAAGAGGGCAATTCCGACAGGGAGTGTCTGAACTGTCTGCCTGGTCATTATCAGGAGCGCAAAGAAAAATTCGTTCCATGCATAAATAAACACGAGGATTGCTGCAGTAAAGACGCCCGGTGCAGCAAGCGGGACCATAATTTTGAAAAGGGTCTGCACATGGCCGCACCCGTCAATCCTCGAAGCATCCTCCAGTTCTCCGGGGAGTTCATTAAAAAAGCTCGCCAGTACCCATACGCCGATAGGAAGGGTCAG
>JBDLIC010000251.1:0-2246 GCA_039715075.1 Nitrospirota bacterium | reverse complement strand
GAGACCGTAAGTAAGAAAAAAATGGAATTTCTTGCTATAGAGGAGTGTTTTCTCTTGACTTACTTTCTTATAGGCGTAGTCTTTTGAGCGGGAATCCAGAGAGCAGTTATTAGATATGGCTCCCTGTTTTCACAGGAACAGAGTCTGGATTCCCGATTAACAGATCTCGGGAATGACAATCCAATGAATTTCTTGCCACTCGCAACTGAATGGGTACTCACAAGTTTTTTTTTATTGTCAATCAATTAGTTACATGTTATTATCATGCAGGTTAAAAGATGAAAAAAAAATATACACCATATATATTTGCGTCCATAATGGCTGTAGCCATGGGATTCTTCATGTCATTCTTTTTAACATTGGTCAATACCGGTTACACTGAAGGTTTTTTTATGAGGTGGATAAAGGCATTTGGGGTCGGGACCTGTGTTGCATTTCCTATTTCTATGATAATAGCTCCGTTTGCGCAGAAAATTGTTCACATGATTATCAAAGAAGACAATAATTGAATGAAAACTATTTAGTGTCTGTTTGTAAATGTCGTTTTTTGTTTATGTCATTCCCGAAGTCCTTAATCGGGAATCCAGAACATACTGAAAAGACTGGATTCCCGCTCAACAGACTACGGGAATGACGGTTCAATGTTTGAGTTTATGGACAGACTCTATTTAAGAGAATGATTTGAAAATTAATTGAAAGGAGATCAATTATGAAAAAAGTAATTCTCTGTATTTTTTTATTCCTTTTTATTTTCCCTTTAACAGGATTGGCCGCTGATTCAAAAGGCAATATTACAGTTAAAATAACTGATTGTCGCGATGACAAAGGAGAGGCGCTTGTTACATTATTTAAATCACAGGACGGTTTTCCAGTAGAGCCGGAAAAAGCTTATAGAAAAATAACAGGTAAAATTACAGACGGTAAATCTGAAGTTGTTGTTTCTGATGTCCCTTATGGTGAATATGCCATAGCAGTTCTCCATGATGAAAACAGGAACGGAAAAATGGATAGAAGTATTTTTGGTGCGCCCGAAGAAGGGAATGGGGCTTCTAACAACCCGGCTTCCGGTCCTCCAAAATATAACGATGCAAAATTTATATTCAATTCTGAAAACTTGAATATTGATATAAAAATGAAAAATTAGAGTGTATCAAGCATTTTATCCAGTGTCTCTGTATCTTCAACATTATATATTTTTACATCTCGATCTATTCTTTTAATCAACCCTCCAAGGACCTTTCCAGGACCGACTTCTATGAAAGTGTCAACACCGTTTTCAATCATAAGCTTTACAGAGTCTTCCCATAAAAGGGGATTGCTTAACTGGCGGACCAATGAATCCTTAATTGATCCTGGATCGTTTAGAAACAAGGCATCGGCATTGTTAACAACCGGTATTTGCGGGGAATGAAAATCAATGCTATCCAGTAAAACAGATAAATATTTTGAGGCTCCTTCCATAAGGCTGCAATGAGAAGGAACGGATACAGCCAGGGGCGCTGCCCTTTTTGCCCCGGCTTCTTTTGCTAGTATAATTGCCTCTTCAACAGCATTTTTTTCTCCTGATAAGACAATCTGTCCCGGACAATTATAATTAGCAGGAGCTACATAGCCTGAACTTACCGAACTGCACACATTACTTATCGCATCTCTGTCAAGCCCCAATACAGCAGCCATAAGCCCGTTTCCCTCCGGTACAGCATCCTGCATAAGCTGCCCCCTTTTTTCAGTGACTTTAACAGCGTCTTTAAACGATATGATACCTGAAGCAGTTATAGCAGAATATTCACCAAGGCTGTGGCCTGCTGCATAAAGAGGATTGATTCCTTTAATGGAAAGAATCTTGTAGGCCGCGAAACTTGCGGTTAAAAGACATGGCTGTGTTCTGAATGTTTTATTGAGTTCTTCAAGAGGTCCGTTAAAGCTTAGTTCGGCAACATCGTATCCTAAAGCATCGGATGCTTCTGTATATATATCCTTGACTTCACTGAAATTATCATGCAGGTCCTTTCCCATTCCAACATATTGAGATCCTTGCCCCGGGAACACAAAAGCTATTTTTTTATGCATGTGGTAAAGATAACACATTAAAAGTAAAATTACTGCAATGACTTATCAGTTACCCCACTTTGGAAAAGGGGGGCAAGGGGCATAGGTGTTAAGTTAAGAAATCCAAAAAAGTAGTTAGCGCGCCATATTTTTTTGACAAAAGCCGGTAGCATCAGCTAAGCTACCGGTAATAAAGG
>JBDLIC010000250.1:0-2288 GCA_039715075.1 Nitrospirota bacterium | reverse complement strand
AATAAAGCGACTGAAATCGTCTATAGAGGTAATGAGATACCATTTTTCTTTTGCAGCCGGAGCCCAGAGGTGATGTGATGCATCATGCTGGATGAGTTCCCCGGCATAATTGGTGAGGACCTCTCGGTCATGAACCGCTTTCTTTCTTTTTTTAGGTATGTAGAAATCATTCTTTTTTGCCCGGTTGATAATTGTAGGCAGTGAGACCTTTTGCTTGTACTTGGTTTCTAAGCGATCTTTTATATAACTGTAGTTATAGTATTTCAGGGGGATATCTTTATTCTGAATAGCCTTTTTATCAATCTTCAATTCTTTGATAATTGTTTGCTCAATATCTTGATCAATGGATCTGGTTTTAACGTTACGGACATATTCAATGGAGAAGCTTTTAGGGTCAGTACGATACTGTTTTAGGAGTTCAAAGAACCGTCTTTTTTTGATGCCTAATATTTCTTCTATATATTTTCGCTCGATCCCCTTTTCGAAATACCGCTGTAATAGTTTCTTAACCTGATCATCTGTAAATCTCTTGTGGATTTGAGCCATAATCTGCAACCTCCGTTTTGGGTTTTAGATTACAGCTTTTTCAGGTGTGCACTTTTAAATTTTAAATCTGCTCTAAAGTGTGCACTTTTAATTCTTAATTGACACACTATGACTTTTCCCTTGAAAATAAGGACTTGCAGGGTTATGATATTTAAGTAGCTTAAAATAATTTTTAAAGCTAAACACGATGTTTACAGCACTTTGGTGATTTAATGGCAAGAGAATATTCCGATTATATTGAAGACATCTTAATTGCAATGGATAAGGCATCTTCATTTATCGAAGGGATAAACTTTGATGATTTCAAAAGTGATGATAAAACAATCTTTGCAGTTGTAAGGGCCATCGAAATAATCGGAGAGGCAACAAAGCATATCCCTGAAGATGCTCGCCAGAAATATTCTGAAATTCCCTGGAAAGAGATGGCTGGAATGAGGGATGTCCTGATTCATGATTACATCAGTGTTGATGTGGAAACAGTTTGGTTAACAGCCAATAACAAGATACCTCAAATCAGACCGTTGATCGATAAAATGGCAAAGGAATTAGAATGAAAGACATTGAAGAACTCAAGAAAATTTTGCAGGAACATAAAGATGAACTGGAAAACGAATATGGAGTTACGGAAATCGGTGTGTTTGGATCTTATTCTAAAAAGCAGGAAACAAAGACCAGCGATTTAGATATTTTGATAGACTTTCAAAAAGCAGTTGACCTCCTCACATTTGTTCACTTAAAAAACTACCTTTCCGATATATTAAAGATAAATGTCGACCTCGTAATGAAAAAAGCGTTAAAGCCTAAAATAGGAGAGCGTATTTTAAAAGAGGTTGTATATATATAAATTTTTTTAAGGAACACGGTTCATTTTTTTTATCGCTCCAATTCCCAACAAAGCGTTCAGCCCCGAACATAGGACAAATCAAATATAAGTGGGTGGTGTCATTTCTTTATAGGTGAAAGTAATATTCTTCTATTTCTCAACTTCTTCCTGTAACAGTGATTGTTAAATCCTCTCCAGCAATAGAGGGAGTGGTATAATGTATTCATATCATTCTCAATCAGTTTTAAAAGAGGAGACATTTTCATGATTAAGAAAAAGGCTTTGGCGTTTTGGGGCACTATTTGTCCTGGATGTAATATTGGAAGGAAATACCCGAAATCATTTATAGGCAAACGGGTAGTTGAGCATTGGGAAAAAGGTTGTCCTGTACATGAAGCCTATAAGGAAGTATTCGAGAGAAAGGAAAAAGTAAGCAAAGAAAAGTGAGGGTGTGGGGTCAGGCCCCATCAATACTTTCCCCTTCCGAGCTTCCGCGCTATTTTTATTGATTTTCCCTTTATATTACAGTAAGATTTAAAACATCAGGCAAAACGCGGCTGGAACAGTTCAAGCTGTTGGAACGGTCATTTTTTTAATTCGTAATTGAGAATTAAGACTTCTCTCTTCTAAATCCGATTTTCTTTTTCTTCTTCTCCGGTGGACTCATTAAATTGTTTATGGCTTCAAAGACTGTATAGATCTTTTCATCCTGTGCTTCTATTTTTTTCTCTAAGGTGCTCAGCTTCCTGGCAAATGCCTTATGGGTTAAGAGGGTTTTTCTTAAATGCACAAAGACGCGCATAATGGCAATGTTAACCTGTATTGCCTGCTCGCTGTTTAGTACGCTTGAAAGCATCGCAACTCCCTGCTCTGTAAATACATATGGAAGATACTTCCGATGTCTTCCACGGCCCTGTTT
>JBDLIC010000249.1:0-2311 GCA_039715075.1 Nitrospirota bacterium | reverse complement strand
GTTGAGCGGGAATCCAGTCTTTCCAATAACTGCTGGATGCCCGATTAAAGACTTCGGGCATGACAAAAACAAAAAACAGCAATTTATACACAGACTCTAATTAATAAATGTATCGTTAAATTTCTCAGACTATATCGTCCACATCAGTGATGCAGAACCTGAATCGTGTCTTCTTGCCAAAAAAACAATTTGCATTTCATAAAATATTAATACTCAATTAGATACCTGCGGTTCTGCATTCACTGCATGTGCTTGTTAGGAAGTCTTGTGTAACACTTTATATATATTGACTTCTTTCTCTATCCTTGATAATAGTTTATCTTCTTCAAGATCAAGATCATAATCCATCTGTAGACCAAGCCAAAACTGCGGGGACATTTTAAAGTAATGAGCAAGACGAAGAGCTGTATCTGCTGTTATTCTACGTTTCCCATGAACTATTTCGTTAATTCTACGGGGTGGAACTCCTATATCATTCGCTAACATATTCTGACTTAATCCCATAGGCTCAAGGAACTCTTCCATAAGTATTTCTCCAGGATGTATTGGCTCAATTTTCCTTTTTTTCATTTTTCCTCCTAGTGATAGTCAACTATTTCAACGTTGTCGACTTCTCCTTTATTCCATATAAAACAAATACGCCACTGATCATTAATACGAATGCTATGATGACCCTTTCTATCTTTTGAAAGTTTTTCAAGATAGTTTGCTGTAGGGACTTTCAGATCATTTAATATTTTGGCTCGATTTAACATCCTTAATTTCCTCAATGCAACCCTTTGAATATTATTAGGAAACTTTTTAGAAAATGTTCTATTAAATATTTTCTTCGTTTCTTTACATTTGAACGATCTAATCACATTAATAGTATAATTACTATAACGCTTAACGTCAAGCGTTAAATTGGTTTATTTTTGTGCATAACGATGTCATGACTGACAGGCGGAACTTAGTAACGATTATCAATGCAAAAAAGACTTCAAATTCTGAATAACTTGAAAAAGGTTTCGGCTAAAGCCTGTTCAAGTCCATGAACTGGTTATCTGTTTTTTGTTTTATCGTATTCTAACTGCCCAGCTGCTTGATAAAGGTCTGATAAAGCGCTCTCAGCCTTAGCGTATAATTCCTTCAGTTGTTTTTCTTTTTTTATCAACGGATGACTTCCCAAAAATTGATAAATATAATCTACAGCAATTGAAGCTCTATCCATAAATTCAAAATAGTGACCTGAATTAATTTTTGAATCATAAGGTGTTTCTCTGAGTATATCTTTTCCATTATCTTTCTTTTCTTCCAAAATGGGCAGCCTAAAGGCTTCAAGAAAATGACGTATATCTTCGCGGAGTTCATACTCCGTTTCTCCGAGCGGCATAACAGGGCTTTCAGTCCATCCATCAATTGCACTGTCATCTGAATAGTAAACTTCATGAATTTGATATACTACTTCTTCAGTGCCCTGAACAAGTTTTCGTATGACTCTGTAATTCCACTGAGACATGTCTCTTCCGTTCACAGAAATGGTTTGTTAACTCACGTTTTTTTAGTTCACAGGGGTAAGACGATAAACTTTAGCCACTCTACCTGCAGAATCAATATCCTCTCGACGAAGTGCTTCTCTAACATCGTCCAGTTTTTCTGCGTCTTCGAGTGACAGATAGGGGGACCAGCCTTCGCCCGTTTCAATAAGCTCAATGTCAACTTCAGCCACATAATTCCCCTCATGAACAAGTTTAACATGATGTCTTTTTTTCATTTTCTTCTCTCCATAAAATCGTCCGACCAAAGCGAATGATCAGGCTTATATGCTGTCACTAAAACTGCTGGTGAAGATGTTCCCTTTGGGATGCCCCATACAACATGGATGGGATTGCCGCCCTTATCTCTCTGGAGGACGAGAACACAAGGTCCTTTTGGATAATTGGGATAATCTTCTACGACTTTCCCTTCCTTCACTCCTATCATAACATCTTTTACCAACAAACCATCTTCAGCTAATTCATCATATCCATGATTGGATATTCTAATTTCGCCTTTATCAATTAATTCAATTACTTTTATGAATGTTTCGCTCACAGTTAATTATAAATTCATACTACATATATGACAAGGAAATTTATTATATTTCAGTGAGATACGTGAAATTGTCCGATGCAAGCCCTTGAGAATAAATCAAGGTAGAACAGCCAGTTACCCGACTGCCCCCTCACAGATCCTTTCTATTACCCATAAATATAAAAAGAAAAATATTATTTTTGTTTTGATTTAATTTTTTCCAAGTACTGTAATGATAATAGTTTCCATTTTTCCACTA
>JBDLIC010000248.1:0-2361 GCA_039715075.1 Nitrospirota bacterium | reverse complement strand
GATAACTGAGGGAGAATCGAAACTTCATATAGACAAACATCAGGATTACTGAGGCTGAAGAACTGAATCCCTTAAAATGATGTGAGAGTTTTTCTGAAATTTTGAACATTTGAGCACCTACCTTTTAGGTGAAGATACCTCAATCTTTACGGGACGGCAACAGATGCGACAGAACCATTACAACTTCTCTCACACTGGGCCTATACCAAAAATCGACCCGGAAATGTCTGAAAACAGTTCCATTTGTAAGTTTCTTAGGATATAGTGAATATAGAATACAAAACTGTAAAATAAAGTGTACTGTATTTCACAGCTTTGTGGGTGGAATTTTTTTTGGACAATATAATGTTTTTATAATAAAAATGATGTTACATATTTGGCCAAAATTTATAAAAAATTACTGTTTTATTTTTCAATTTTTAATCGTCTTTTCCACGACTGTACATGCAAGCAAGAGATTATTGACAGCTTTCGAGGAAGAAACTTTATCTTCACATCAAAATGAAAAACAATATTTTGAATATACAAACCGTTCTATTGATTTTCCCAAAGAAACATTAATTCAGATCCTCTCTACCCTTAATCAGAAAGACCTATTAAGTGCAGGTCATGTGAATAAATTTTTTAGAGATGCCTCAACTTATGTGTGGAAGGATAGATTCGTAGATCTCTCGAATAGAAAAATATCTAGAGATGATTTAGAGGCCATTGTACAAGGTAATTTCACAAGAGTGTGCTTAAGACAATGTTATATTCAACCGAACGATTTAGAAGTTTTTTGTACTCCTTCTAGAATAAAGTTCTTAGATTTTTCCTATAATTACCAAATAGGATCTGAAGATGTAAAGAGATTAGTTTCACTTCTTGATGAAAGTTTAACCTTTATAAGCTTTATTTGTTGCCCTAAAATCGATAATCTCACCTTATGTTTTCTACGAAAAACGTATCCATTACAAAAATTGTGGCTTTATCAAAGAGATCAATGGAAAACCCCTATTGAGTCCCGACCCTCTGGTCTTTGCCTAGTGTATCCCGACTAACAGTACCATACCAAATTAACTGATTGCTTTTGTTCGTGAAAGTTCCACCTTCTACACCTCCAATTTTTTTGAAACCATTTATAGATCCATAATTAGTTGCCAATATTGATCCGATAATTTTATTGATATTTGTATTCTTAAATACCGAGTCCCAGAGAAGATGTTTTGCTTTCGTTGCATAACCTTTTCGTCTATGTTCTAGGTTAATAATTGTTCTAGAATTAAAATATCCGACCTTCTCATTGTCTACTTTAAAAATATCTGAATAATTTTCGGGGATAACTTCCATGAAATAATGAACCTCATCAACTTTATACCCAACAAGATCAATGCCTATCATACCGATGGGCTTTTTATTTACAATAATAACCCAAGTTAAAGTTGATGGAAAATCTGAAAAGTCCCCTTTTCCTGTATATTGGTCATGAAAATACTTATTGTTGCTTAATTCTTGTAAAAAACGTTTTTCACCGCCTATTTGAGAAGGGCTTAAGAAAAAAGATTGATTATCCTTAGATTCGTACATTTTTGAAAAAAAATCTTTGTGCTTATTGTCGATAAATAATTTAATTTCCAATAATTCTGATTTGATATTCATTAAATTAATTTTATTATCAGTAATCCTTACAACTTCTTGAATTGTATTTTGATTCATCTCAAGCAAGTTTTCCATTAATGCTGTTTTATCTGATGAAGAAGAACTTGATAAAGATTCCTCATCACTTGACGGTTGTTCCTCAACAGAACTTTTACTTACTCCTTTGGATATTTCCTGAGTAGTTTGCTTTTTTCTAGGATGCTGGTCTTCTTCAGAAGAAGAAATGTTCCCATGTTCACGTGCTCTCTTCTCAGTACTAAAAGAGCTAGAAGATAATATACCTTCAAAAAATATTAATAAAACTATTGAATATATCATTATGTATGTCATATTACTATAATATAGTTAATATATTAAATAATTCTTAATTCTAAGAATGTCGCATTGCCTCATTTAAAAATCGAACTTTTAATGTAACAGTAGTTAGGCCCAGTGTGGGGTATCGGCCAATGGCACTAACTTAAGAACCAAAATGGCTACAGTATTGGCTTAAGGGCGTTTTTTCTGGGGTCCGAGTCTGGCTGGGCCATTATCGTTGCGCCGTGCTTCCAGGGACTGGGTTAGCCGTATTACCACGGTACTTTGATTTTTTGTGTGGTTCCGGCAAGCGCGCGTGAGAAAGACGTATCTTCTCCATATCTCCGGGTACCCCCATAATAGATGCCCCACATTTCAAAAAAAGTTGCATTTTTTTCAAAATAGTTCTTGACAGCATTTTAGTGA
>JBDLIC010000247.1:0-2393 GCA_039715075.1 Nitrospirota bacterium | reverse complement strand
GAATGAAGAAGCGCATTTTATTCCTGGCCGATCGTAACATCGGGTCGTGTCCGGTGAATCGTGACCCGCATATAATTTCAGTCCCAAAATATCTTCCATTTATGGATTAAATTTAGAAAACCAGATATGTTTAAATGGAGATTGTCGGAAAAGTCCTCAACTTAAGAGAATTTAATATACTGTCTGTTTTCCAAATTTTCCGTTGGACATAATATCTTACATCATCCAGCACAAATAAACGCCAGCTTCAGCGAACTTTTTCTTAAAAATCGATAGATATCGAAGCATTTATATTAGTTCATCACATTTATCACTTAAAATTTATGATTTGGTTGTGATAATATATTTTCGATACCAAAAGCCCCACAAACCACCTTCATTTACGGTCCAACCGTCTATAAAAAACTCATACCTGAAGACACTATTCTTTACAAAATAAATCAGGTTATAGACTTTTCCTCCGTGAACGAAGCATGTAGCGACCTCTATTCGCTTGAGATAGGCAGACCTGTAATAAACACCCCTGAAAGGATGTTCCGTTCAGCAATTGTTCAATATCTCAATGATTTTTCTGATAGACAAATGGAACATTCCGCCAGATTTGACATCATAACAAAATGGTTCCTTGGAATCCCTATAGAAGACAGATCTTACGATCACAGTGCACTGGGCGATTTCAGGGACAGGCTTGGAGAAAAGAGATGGAAAAAATTATTCTTCATGATATTGAAACAAATAGAAGATGCCGGCTTTGCCAAAGGGAATCAGTCTGTTGATGCCACACATGTGATTGCTAACATTGCCATCCCCGGAACCATTGGCTTGATAAGACAGGGAATAAAAGCGATAATGGAAGAAATTGAAACAGTAGATCCAAAGCTTTTCAAAGAACTGGGAGGCAAAAAGACCGCTGACAAAAAAGAGAAGCTACACACTCTAAAACCCGAGGAGAAAAAAACGAAACTGGTTGATGTAGTTGAAGAAGCAAGAGCAATAAGGGACAAAGCAGAAAAACTGGAATCACCATTAGTCAAACAGAAAATTGAGCAATTGAATCAGATACTGAATGAAAATATAGATGAAAAAAATGGTAAAATCCAGAAGAAGAAAGAGCATGTGAAGAACAAATTAGTAAGTCTAGTGGATGAAGATGCAAGACATGGAGCTAAATCTGATTCAAAACCTTTCACAGGATATAAGGCCAATATAATGAAATCAGATGACGGATTTGTGACAAACATCATCGGGACACCAGGTAATACCTATGACGGAGATGTACTTTTGCCTCTTGTGGATGAGAAGACAAAAAACAGTTCTAAGCCGCCAAAGGTCAGAGGAGATACTCACTACGGAAGTGCCGAAAATAGATTTCAGATGTTACAAAGAGGAATTACGGTAGTTGCTCCGATACAAGACGGTTTTAATCCAACCGGACTTCTACCCCAGGATAAGTTTATTCTGGATAAAACTGGCGTGACATGTCCTGCCGGGAACAGAACCATGATCTCAAATTATAATGAAAAGGAAGGAACGACAACATTCAAATTCAAGAAAGAAATCTGTAGCATGTGTTCGTTAAAAGATCAATGCACTAAACAGGATGGGAGGACTATCACTATAGGGAAGCATCATGATTTGGTGATGGAGGCGAAAGAATACAATAAGACCCAGGATTTCAAGGATGACATGAAAGAAAGAGCCCATATTGAGCCAAAGAATGCTGAGATGAAGAGATTCCATGGGATGGAAAGAGCAAGATATTGGGGGCTGACGAAGGTGAATGTCCAATTCATTATTACTGCTATTGCTGTTAATGTGAAGAGGCTTGCAAATGTCACTGGTAGCGTATGCCATCTAAAAACGTGTTGAAAAGTGAGGTGAATTAGGGAATATTGTGGTAAATAATGGGCTAATATGGGTTTTTTTGTGAAATAATTAGATTTTTTCTGAAAAATCCTGGAATTCATGAAAAGGTGCACGGATATGGGGTGGATTTAAGGGGTTATCCGACAGTCTCTGAAATGGTTTCCTTTTAGTGCAAAAGCTAATCCAAGCGGCAAGGGTTGATCTATTGTCATGCTCTGGCGGGTACGACTTTAATAATGCCGGAGGGGATATCGGGACTGCAGTTGCGCAGGTGGAGGCTGTGTTGGAAAGGTTGAGGGGAAAAAAGCATTAATACTTGAAAAGGAAACTCTAGTAAAGGAGGATTTCATCATGAGGATATTTTTGATTCTTGTGCTGTTGGTACTTATTTCAGGATGCATAGCCAGTGAGCCAGATGAAGAGACCCTTATAGAGGAGGACATAAATATGGATGCAATATCGATTTCTTCAGACGTTTTTAAGAACGGTGGTATGCTGTCGTCCGAATATACATGTGACGGTAATAA
>JBDLIC010000246.1:0-2414 GCA_039715075.1 Nitrospirota bacterium | reverse complement strand
GCACCGGAAGTATTATAATTTCTTTTGATTTGATGTTTTTTCGCTTATTTAATATTGTTATATTGCTTTATGCTGCATCTATAAAGTCGTTTGTTAATAAGTGTAATCGGTAACCTCCGAACTGTTTCCATTCTGAAGATTGTGCCGTCCGGAAGCTTTTTGGGCATAAGAAAATTGCCCTGTTCATCGCCAATGTTAAACATGGCCAGCTGGGGATAGGTCTTTAATACCTCTATCGCATATATCTCCAGTCTCTCGTTGTCTGTTAAGGACAGTGCGCCCTCTTCAACAATCCGCGAACTCATCTCAGACATAAGGGAGGCCGGCATTAAATAGTTTGTTGTCTTTTCGATTACTGTTTCCGACACCTGGTTTATCAGGTCTCCTGACAACTCTAAAACCGCATTACTGATGTTGCGGTAGGAGTGCCAGAGAACAAAGAGTACAGTAATTATTAAAAGACTGACAAAAGCTATGGTAATAAAATCAACGCGCAGCGTATGATTTTTCAGGAATGAGTAATGGCATTCTGATTCCTTCGGTTTTTTTGAACGTTTGTGCATAATTTATTTTGCACCTATATTTTCGAGCGGACATCCGCTGCATTTTGGCTTTGGTTTGCAGTAGTCTTTTCCAACCATAACGAACAGGGCATGATATTCGTTATACAACCTGACATCGGTCGAGATGTTATTTTGAAACAATTCCTGCATTTCATGGTACGTAGCCTTTTCGGGTACAAGGTTGTGTCTGGTCAGGACTCTTTTTGTGTAGGCATCAATTACAAATACGGGTTTATCGAGGGCGTATAAAAGAATTGAGTCCGCGGTTTCCGGTCCGATCCCGTTTACGGAAAGAAGCTCTTCCCTGAGATCATGCAGGTCCCTAGCTTTCATTTTCTTCATGCTTCCGCTGTAGTGGTTTGAAAGATAGGCCAGAAAGTTCTTTAGCCGTTCGGCCTTTATATTGAAATACCCTGCCGGCCTGATCAGCGATGCAAGCTTTTTATGCTGCATTTTATTTAAAGCTTTTGAGTTGAGAACCTTTTCCCTTTTCAGGTTCTGTATCGCCCTTTCAACATTCCCCCAGTTTGTATTTTGTGTAAGGACCGCCCCGACCGCAACTTCAAAAGCAGTATCACCCGGCCACCAGTGCTGCGGTCCGAAGGCGCTGAAGAGGGTATTGTAGATGTCGATTAAAAGACCGTCGGACGTCGGGCGTCGGGCGTCGGACGTAAAAAAAGATTTATCAAGGTTGTTCGTCATTTGTATTTTGTCGTTTGTCTTTCACGGTCGACGCCCGACGCTCGACGTCCGACGGTCTTTACCCTGGTGGCCAGTGCATGGCCCTGCCGCCAAGGACATGAATGTGGATATGGAAAACTGTCTGGCCTGCCCCGGCATTGCAGTTCATTACAAGCCTGAAGCCTTCTTCGGCAATTCCCCTGTCTCTGGCGATTTTGTTTGCCGCCTGATACAAACGGCCTATCAGTTCATTATCTTCATCCGTTATATCGAGTGATGTTGATATATGTTGCTTTGGAATGACGAGAAAATGTACGGGGGCCTGGGGGTTTATGTCCTCAAATGCAACAATATCTTCATTTTCATAAATAATTTTTGCAGGAATTTCCTTGTTGATTATTTTGCAAAACAGACAATCCATGGGGGCCTCCTTCTTTTTTTGTACAATTATAAACAAAAAATGAGTTTTTTATTATAATAGAGCCCATGACACAGATAGAGATTGATGATTTGAAAGGGAGCAGTGAAATTACCAAATATATACGATGGGATATTACCCCCAGAATTTTTATGGAGCCCTCGTCAGCTTCAGGGGATGAACCGATTGATATATCGTACGGGTATATGCTGTACGTTGATCTTGTTCATGAGAAGCCCGCACTGCTGATCATGCAGCTAAAGAAGGTTATGAGCAAGTCTGTCGGTTATGTTAATGATATTCCTGAAGACTTACTGAAAGAGTCAATGAACTGCGCATCTTCGGAATGCATCGCCGGTATGTACCCTCTGGCCAAAAGCCTTGCGGACTGGCTTAAAAAAGAGATGGGTCTGTCCTGAGGTAATGTGACGACAGATTAATGCCGCTGTCCTGCACTATTGGCCGGGTTCTTCAATTATATAATCTACCTTGACCTCAAGATCTTTTCTCAGAGTGTGGTAAACAGAGCAGTATTTTTCCTGTGAGAGAGAAATGGCCCTGTCGATCTTTTTGGGTGTGAGACCGCTTCCGGAAATTTTTATCAAGATTTTAATAGATGTATAGTATTGAGGCGGTGTAAGTTTCCGGGTGCCTGCAAATTCCATCTTGAACCCTGTTATGTCTGCCCGCATTTTTTTAAGAAAGAACACAACATCTATTCCGAGGCTGTCGGAATCGACCCTGAAACGATG
>JBDLIC010000245.1:0-2416 GCA_039715075.1 Nitrospirota bacterium | reverse complement strand
TTAATACACGGACCTTGATTGATAACACTGCTTAATGGAAAATAACAGCTAAAGAACCCTTCTTATTTAATATGAAAATTGCGATAACAGGTAAGGGCGGTGTCGGCAAGACAACCGTTTCTGCCCTGCTAAGCCATCTATATGAGTCTGAAGGGAAGAAAGTCATCGCAGTTGATGCTGATCCTGATGCCAACCTTGCAGCAGCTCTTGGAATATCAAAAAAAGATATTGAAAATTTAAAACCAATTGCTGAACTTTCAGAATTGGTCGAAGACAGGACCGGAGCAAAACCGGGAAGCAGCGGAGGGATATTTAAACTCAATCCCCGGGTTGATGACATCCCTGAAGGTTTCGGTCATAAATTCAATAATACAATCCTGCTGATAATGGGCAGGTCCAAGTTTGCCTCCTCCGGCTGTTACTGCCCTGAACATGCCCTGTTGAGAAGGCTTTTAAAACACCTTATCCTTGAGAGGGATGAAGTTATTGTCGTAGATATGGAGGCTGGAATCGAACACCTAACAAGGGGGACGGCTGAGGGAGTTGATGCATTTATCGTTGTCGTGGAACCCGGTCAAAGAAGCATACAGACTGCCGGAACAGTGAAAAAACTTGCTAACGAACTCGGCATTAAAAGGGTTTTTCTGGTTGCTAATAAAGTCAGAAAAGAAGAGGATGTCGATTTCATTAAAAATAGTATCACTGATATTGAATTTCTTGGCAAGGTGAGTTTCAACGACAGCATAATGGAATCCGATATCCAGGGAATCCCTTCGTACAAGGCTTCTCATAAAACTCTTGAAGAAGCGGGCGTCATAAAGAAAAATCTGGAGAAACTGCTTGAAAAAAAGGCTTAGAGAAAAGCTCTTAAAAAAAAGAGACTCAATCCCCCATGACCTGAAGGCTCAAAAGGAATCTGAAATTGAACAAAAGCTCTTTGACCTCGACATTTTCAAAAAAGCAGCATGCCTTCTCATGTATGTTTCCTTCCGTTCTGAAGTTGATACAAGAAGATATCTTGATGATGTGCTGAAAACAGGAAAGGTACTGGTGCTGCCTCTGGTTGATACCAGGCATAAGGGACTGAAACTGTATAAAATAAATGCTACCTCTGAGCTCTCTCCCGGTTACATGGGCATTCCTGAACCTGCTGCAAGGGAGAGCAGGAGAGTAACTATAAAAGAGATAGACCTTGTCGTAATCCCCGGCACAGGATTCGATATCAATGGTAACCGGCTCGGATACGGGGGCGGGTATTACGACAGACTGCTCAGCTACGAATCAAAACAACTGGCAAAGGTTGAACACATCCCGACTGTCGCCCTGGCATTTGAGGAACAGATAGGAGAAGAGATACCTGCAGAGCCGCATGATATTCAGGTTGATATGATAATTACCGACAAGCGTTTGATCCGGTGTGATAAACGGAAAAGATGAAAGGAAAGTGACGAATGACGAGTAGCGATTGACGAATGACGAAGGGACTGATGAAAGGAAAATGACGGTCTTTTCACTTCGTCAATCGTCAATCGTAAATCGCTATTCGTTAATTTTTTTTATATCTTTTATCTGTAATCATAGTCGCGTTCCCAGCGGTAATCGCGACGCGCATCACGCATTCCTCTCCTGTACTGCAGTCGTTTCCATTCCTTCCGATAACCACGTCTATAAGACTTTCTCCAATGCCTGCGATGCTTTTTGTATTTCGGCTGAACATAGATGATTTTTGTCCTTTCAATATACCGCGGAGGATCGGCATAGGAATATGCAGGTTCACCGTAGGGTCCACTGTGTGCAATTGCATGCATGACGGGTATACTTAAAAGGACTAAGCCCGCCGTCAACAGTGCTGCCGATTCATTGTTCCTGGCATCAGCATCTTTCGTTCCAACGACCAGAAAGCTGACCGTTAAAATTATAATTACCATTATTGACATAAGTTTTTTCATTGTGCTGTCTCCTTTCATTTCCCCTCTAATTATTCAGGTGGTCCTGACTCTTACGAAGGCCCTTCCCTTCAGCCCTGATTACCCTCAGGGGCGCCAAGGTTAAGTTAATTCCATTAGTAATTTGTAGTTCTCCATTCCTCCTTCCTGATATCACACAGGCAATATCTTTTTCTTTCTGACTTCAGGATAAACAACAAATATGAAGAGAAAAAGAAGAAATTGTAAAGAATTGTAAAGAACTCTGAAGAACTGTGAAGATACTATCCCCGTATATAAACAGAAAATGACGATTGACGAATGACAAAGGAAGGGACGAACGACTCAATCGGCTGGCTCAGCCATTATTTTAAATTAGTAATTTGTAATTGGAGGCAATCGAGAAATCCACAATAGGTTGATAGGAGCTGATTTGCGAGTGGTGCAAGAAACAAAATCCCCCAGAAGGACTGTTTAAAAACAGAGGAATA
>JBDLIC010000244.1:0-2430 GCA_039715075.1 Nitrospirota bacterium | reverse complement strand
ATAGTTAATCTTTCCGGCATCACGTTACGTAATAATACTTTGCATTTGCTGAAAAGGCGATAAGAAATCACTTTTCGTACCTGTCTTTATACCGGATGGCCACAATAATCCTCCGCGATGTTTGACGCTTAAACTTTCAAAATAAATTCAAAATACCTGACAATAAAAAATCAAGATTGCTGCTGATATGTCTGACAGTGCCAAGTAGAAAAGACTAAGCCATTATCCCCTGTTTATCGGGGTTTTTCATTTCATAAAAGCAGGGCATTAGCGACTTGCGATTTCTGCTATAAATTGAAAGTCGTGATTCATTTTTAAAGTATCAAGATGAGTAATGGACATCTAAACCCAACAGGGAAAGGAAAATCAGATATAAATCCATATTTGCATAAATTAAAAACAATTTCCTGCAAAGACTTCGGGCCAAGTCCGATAGCCAGTTCTAATTCATCCATACTAATACCAGCGATCAGCTCTGGATCCTTTCGTATATCTCTACCAAACAAACGGGACAGGCCGTTCTTGCTCCAGGTAGAGAGTTCATCAGTGAATGTTTTTTTAGTTTCCATAATCTGAAAGCTACAAGGACTGACAGATCAGATCAACCCCAAGAGAATGATAGGAAATATCAAGTTGAACTAATAGTTCATGTTGATGTATAGGTTAGGTATGAAAAAAATATTTTCATCTAAGAAAGTTTAAAGAGCTATGTGTGGACGTTTTTCTCTTCCAACGCCAGAAGAACTAACGGCTCATTTCAACCTCAAGAAAACGCCCAAACTTGAGCCACGCTATAATATCGCGCCGTCCCAAGACATTGCCGTCTTGCGGCTTACTCCTCATACATCGGGACGTGAGCTTGCCCTGCTCAGGTGGGGCCTCGTTCCTTTCTGGGCCAAGGACCAGAAGATCAGCTATAAAATGATTAATGCCAGAGCGGAAAGCGTTGCCGGTAAACCTGCCTTTCGAGCTGCCTTCAGGCATCGCAGGTGTCTGATTCCAGCATCGGGTTTTTTTGAATGGAGCCATAAGATCAAAACGAAACAACCGCATTATATAAGGCTCAAGGATTCCAATATTTTTGCTTTTGCAGGCCTGTGGGAATACTGGGCGGGGGATAATGGCGAGACTGTTAACTCATGCACGATCATTACCACAGAGGCAAATAAGACAGTGGGAAATATCCATGACCGTATGCCTGCTATCATCGAGCCGGAATTGTATGACAGGTGGCTTGCCCCTGGAACCGAGGAGAAAAATCTTTTATCCCTTCTAACGCCTTTTCCAGACACAAAAATGCTTGCCTATCCGGTGGGGATAGAAGTTAATAACCCAAGGAACGACACCCCGGCTTGCTTAACAGAGAAAAAGGAAAGATAAACATGGTACCTAATTGCGATGCATCCATAGCGGAAATATACGGCTTTGATCAGAAAAGAAAAATTATCCGCCCCTTGTTTATGTGCGGGATTTCTGCTGGATTCCCTTCTCCTGCTGATGACTATATAGAACGGCTGCTTGATTTGAATGAACTCTTGATTAAAAATCCGCCTGCAACCTTCTTTGTAAAGGTGGCCGGTGACTCGATGACTGGTGTAGGAATTAATGACGGTGACATTTTGATTGTTGATCGTTCAATCGAAGCCACTAATCGTAAAATTGTTATTGCCGCTGTGAATGGTGAACTGACCGTTAAACGATTGGTGAAGAAAAATACCTCATGCAGTCTTGTTGCCGAAAATCCTAACTATGAGTCGTTGGAGATTAACGAAGAGAGCCAATGTGAGATATGGGGAGTGGTTACCAGTGTCATCCATCAATTTGAAAAGTAACCATATATTTGCCCTGGTTGACTGCAACAATTTCTTTGCATCATGTGAGCGTGTATTTCGCCCAGATCTGTGGGATAAGCCCATAGTTGTGCTCTCGAACAATGACGGGAATATCATTGCCCGGTCAAACGAATCAAAAGCTCTCGGGATCAGGATGGCGGAGCCTTATTTCAGGGTCAAGCCTTTCTTGAAGAAAAAAGGTGTCGAGGTCTTTTCGTCCAACTACACTCTGTATGGCGATATGTCACATCGAGTAATGAGTGTTCTGAGGTACCTAGAATTCGATGTTGAGGTTTATTCGATTGATGAAGCGTTTATCTCCCTTCCTGCAAGCTCAGAATTTAATTTTACTGATCATGGGCGACACATAAAGGCTATTGTTCGAAAATGGACCGGGATGCCGGTGTCAATCGGTTTTGCCCATACTAAAACACTTGCCAAAATTGCTAACAGGATCGCCAAGAAGAACTCTCAGCATAAAGGAGTCTTTGATCTGACAGCCTATGACAATATAGATGCAATTCTTTCCCGGATTGAAGTTAAAGATGTTTGGGGGATCGGAAGACAGTACATCAAGAAACTTAACAACCATGGCATT
>JBDLIC010000243.1:0-2437 GCA_039715075.1 Nitrospirota bacterium | reverse complement strand
TGGCGAGGACATTTTTCTCTTCATCATCAGGAATGACTGTTACAGTTAAAGTCCCTTTAGCTTCCATTGCGTAGACGGCATTGTTTATAATGCTTACGAAGACCTGTTCAAGTTTGCTGCGGTTTGCATTTACAAAAAAGACTTTTTCAGGAAAGTCCTGCTTCAATTTAATATTATTGACTCTTAACTGATTTCCGATAAGTTTAATTGAATCCTTTACAACACGGACAATGTCCTGTTTTTCCATGCCCGTGGATTTTCTCGCACTCGCAAATTCAAGCAGGCTCTGTACGACACTATGGGCACGTTCACTTTGCATAAGAATGTCATTCAGATAGCTGCTCAATTCTTCGGTAGAAAGATCTTCAAGGTCCTCATTCATCGTTTCTGCTGTAAGGGAGATATTATTCAAGGGATTGTTTAACTCATGGGCCACTCCTGAAACCAGAAAACCGAGTGAAGCACGTTTTTCAGACTCCACCAGCTGGACCTGTTTTTCCTGCAGGAGGTCCATGCTTTTTTCCAGAGACTCCTGTGTCTGCTGCAGGTGGTCAAGCATGGTGTTAAAGGATATTGCCAGTGTGTGAGTTTCGTCATGTTCTTTGAGCGGAGCTCTCAGGGAAAGATCTCCGGCATCAATTTTCTTTATGATGTCTGCCAGCCTTTTGATCGGGGCAACAATATATGAGGCGGTTTTATACACAAACAGGGGGCCAATTATACAGAGCAGGATAAGGCCTGTAAGTAAAACACGCTGTGTGAAGGTAATAAAGGAGCTGACCTTCTCTCTTTCGCGGGATGCAAATATCCCGGTTACTTTTTCGAGACTGTTTCCGGTGTTCTGCAGACTGTTTATTATTGAATCACTTTTTTCAAAGACTGTGAAAAGACTTCGAACAGCACTGATATACGGGTCACAGTCATAACATATGGGTGTCATATTTCTTATTTGAGAGAGACCTCTGCTTAATTCAAGAAAAGATTTTTTATCACGAAAGAACATATAGTTTTTTTCAAGGAGTCTAAGACGAAGAACGAAACTTGCCGAGAGTTCTTTGGCAAGCTTCTTCTTTGTGGCAAGGTTTCCCAACTTTTTGCCTTCTGCCCGAACTTTTTCTGTAATCTCTGACTCATTTCTGTAATTTTCATTGAGACTGTTAGTCTGCCTGGAGTATTCATGAATATATTCATTAAGAAGGGGAAGTCCCGATTCCCCGATTTCTGCTGATGTTTCAGGTGAGATGTTCTTGACGGATGAAGAAAAGACAGAAATTGCATTATGAAGACTCTCCAGATGGATTTTGTCCTTGAAGAGAAGGAAATTTTTTTCGTTCCGCCTGATCTCAAGTACCTGTTCTTTCAGGTCATCTGCAATCTGGACGAAGCCCTGCCTGATTTTGACGTCATTAATATATCCGTAAGAAAATATGCCTCCCAATATTGCAATCAAGGAAGGGATGGAAATTCCAATAATCATTTTATGCCATATTCTTAATTTCATAATAGTAACAGTGTATTAGGTGTATAAGAGCTTGTTGCACAAATCCTCACTCATCCTCAACGATTTGTGCAACAGGCTCCTAAGAATACAATATTTATAAAGGCTAAGGGAAGACAAAGAATGGCGTATAAAATATTATAATATCATTTTGAGAAAGATTTACATGCTACTGATTAATTGTTATACTGAATTGCGGTAAAAGGGTCTCAATGTCCCTTAAATCCCTGAACTTATATATTGCGATAAACTTATGCCCCACTCCATAGATGAATTAAGACAAATGATTGTATCAGCCAGGATACCTTCCCATGTCAGGCAGATTGCTCACAGGGAACTGGAGATATTATCAGAAAAAAACCCCGATACAGACGAATATGTAAATGAAATAAGCTATATTGATTATCTTATCAGCCTTCCATGGAATAAAAAAACGGAGAACAATTCTGATTTAGAGGCGGCGGAGAAGGTATTTAATGAAAAATGCCGTGATTCGAAGAAAATTGGAACGGAAATTTTTGAATACATGGCGGCCCATATGTTTAAAGAGAATAAAGTGCGAAGAGTATTGGTAGTTGATGACGAAAAAATTGCTCTCAGGAATATGGAGCATGCTTTAAAAAAAGAGGATTATATGGTAGTTGCTGTGAACAGTGGTGCAGAGGCTCTTGAAAAACTGGAGGAATCTGAATTTGATGTAATTATTACTGACCTTATTATGGGAGAAATTGATGGACATGCGGTCCTCGAAAAAACAAAAAACAGATATCCGGATGCAAAAGTTATTATGATAACGGGCTATGCCACTGTGGACACTGCTGTAGAAGCTATAAGGAAAGGAGCATTTCACTATATTGAAAAACCGATCAGACTTAATGAAGTCAGGTCAGCTGTTAAAGAAGCGCTGAGACAAAAATGCCTGTCTGAATCTTCTAAAGG
>JBDLIC010000242.1:0-2459 GCA_039715075.1 Nitrospirota bacterium | reverse complement strand
ATACTTTTTAACAAAGAAAAAAAGTAGCAAAAAAAGAAAGTTCATCATCATCAGTATTACTTTTTATCTTATTATTTTTAGTTTGCTAATCTAAAGGAGTTTATCGAAGCATGAACAAGTTTATTAAACTCATTTTGAGGTTTAATTGGTATTACCCCTTTAGCAGTGAGGCATCGCCCAATATAGCTCATCAAACCAAAGCGGGATTCGTCTTCAAAATACAGATTCACCGAAGGGTAACAATGCTCATTAACTTTGGTTTTGATCTGATCCAGTAACCCGGGAAGTTTTTTTAAAAGCCGCTATAGCATTAGCATCCTTTTTATAGTGCGATTTTCTTGGAGTTTTCAACTTGGTTTTAAAATGCCGGATCATATAGGTTCTAAGGGTGTTGTACTTTATCTTTACTCCGTAAGTAGCCTCAACCCATCGTACAGCATCCCAATAGCCCTTGAGCGGATCCAATCCGTTATGAAGCTTTTCTGCTAATCCATTATGGATATCATCACAGATAATACTTTTTTTGTATCCTCCCACAGAGAGGGTTAACATCGCCGCTAAGCCCGATTCCCGATAGCGTCTTAACCAGCGATCAACACTGGCAATGCCAACGCCTAAACCAGTGGCCAACTCCTGGCGGTTTTTACAGGTTTTATCCTTCAACAAAATCAGGCATTGAAGCCGGGTCTTCAAACGATGATTCGGGGTCTTGCGCTGAAGCGCCTTTAAGGTCTGCAAATCTTCTTCGATTGTTAGTATAAATGGTTTTGACATAAAACAAAGTTATAAAAAATAACAATCAAAATAAAATTTATTTTGTGTTATTTTATTATTCGGAGCCAATCGCAACCAACTTACAAAATGTTTAGCACTTGGAAACTTTTGCATTCCATCATCCCCTATCACGCTCAAAATACTAAGAACAGTTGCGTGACTTATGTTTTCAACCTCATAGAGACCTACACCCAAAATCTGGTAAGCAAAAGGCCGAAGGTCGAAGGAGAGACTGTTTTTATGAGTCTTCTTTTTCCTTTTTACTTGCAGCGGTTTCAAAGCGGTAGGCTTTTGTTGAAGATAGTTGTCCAAAAGAAGTTTTATTTGTTTATCACAAAGCACTATCTTTTCTCGATAATACTCATAGGTAGAAAAACAATCCTGCAACAGGTAAATTAAATCCTCTTTCCACTCACCTTTTAAGGATAAAGCAATTTCTTCCTGGCTTTTCTTAACACGTATATCGGCTAAAGAAGCTAATTTTTTCGGGTCTCGTTCACCGGCAATAATTGCTCTTATAATATTCCTTCCTGTTCTGCCTACAATATCTCTAATGGCAACATCTAAACGGATGTTCATCAGACGTAATGCCTTTTGCATCTTGTTAACATACTTTGAACATTGCTCGATCAAGTTTTGTCTGTGATGATAATAGGTTCTTAATTGTCGGGTAGATTCATCAGGCAAAAAACTATTTGAACAGCCAGTGAAATGTACGAGGATGGGCGGGCGGTGTCAAGTTTAAAATCACATATTTGCCTTGATAATAAAGGGAAATTGTTTTATTTTCTAGCTTCAGTGTAGTGTGTTTCAGAGAAGAATAATAGTGTTTTCTTTTTCTTCTTCCTGTATAAGCAATGTCTGGAACTTCTCAAATAGAGAAGAAAACCACCTCTTACGCTTTGCGTATGAAGAAGAATATCAAAAAGCTCTTTATTTTCAATCTCCACGAATCATAGATTTAGTAAAAGAGAATTCGCTTAATATTGAATCGATTTATTCTTACAGTTCAAGCTGTATCTCTTTATTACATGGGAAAGATTTGCTAGAATCTCAAAATATCTCGTTATTTGAAACTTTTTTAGAAAGTGAAGTATTTGTAACTCAAAACGCTTAATAAAAGGAGGAAGAAATGAAGACAAGAAGTATAAAGATAGCATTGATACTGATCACGAGTCTAGCCTTATTGTCAATTGGAGGAGTAGCATGTGTCGGTGAGATAAACGCACAGAACAGTGAAGAGACTGAAAGGGAGTATCCGTTATTTGTAGAAAGGTTTGCTGAAAGATTTGACCTGGACCCGGATGAGGTCATGGATTTTTTTAATGAATTGAAAGAAGATTGAGTGTTCCCAATTCCTTTACAAAAGACCCTATTCACAAACCTTTTAACGTAGTCCTTGCCCACCGGTTCCGCCACCAAAACCTCCAAAATTTCCGCCAAAGCCTCCTTGTCCGGTTCCCCAATATTCTCCGCGTTTCCATCGAGGAAAAGGATGCCGCCGTTCTGGACGAGTAAATCGCCACAGAGCATACACCATAAAGAACACTGCACTAAGATTCATCCAAAATCCAGCTGATCGTGTGGGCGGACTCTTTTCCTTTGGGACAGGAACCTGCCCTGCAATCGAAGCCAACGTGAGGGCCGAGCGGTACACATTCATCACATAGACTTCTGAACGAAAC
>JBDLIC010000241.1:0-2469 GCA_039715075.1 Nitrospirota bacterium | reverse complement strand
GGGGAGGAATTGAAGACCTCAACACCCATACCATTATAAACATCACCTGTTTTTACCAAGCTGCGGACTTTTACAGGGACCTTCAAAACATGCTCATTATATGGCAGTAGGACCTCAAACTTCGATTCAGAAGGAGGGCACATCTCTGTTTTAATATACATACCTTTTTGTGAAATGTTTTTTACTGTTCCGGAATACATTTCATCACCATAAAAAAAATCTGCCTGGAACTTAACCGGTATTCTTTCTAATGACCTTTTTTCCATTTATCTCACCTTAAATCTTAAAAAAACTGATCTCCCGCTGTTCAGAAATGTCCTGCAAATGCTGAGAGCCCCTTTTCTATGTTATCTGTTTATATAACTGAATTAGCTCTTAACCTCATTGCAAATGAAATAAGTATTTATTATTGAGCAATTTATTTGCCACTCTGCAACTTATTAATTTTACAATAAAATAAAACCACTTTCTTTTAATATGCACAGTTTTATCCTGTTACAAATATGTGCCATGACACAGTTTTCTCTTTGTTTTTTAATAGTTACGCACATTTGCGCAAGTAGGCAAGTATCATGAAGTCCGGAAAGCAAAACTTATTTGATCTATGATTAATTCATGGTATGACTATGTAGTGTCTGTGTATAAACTCACAGTTTTACGAATTGCGGAATAACTCTGGCTCGGTTATCCAGAAAATTATTAATATTTATCCGAATATCTTTCATCAATATGTTTTGTGACAGGCTTTTTTACGATTTTGGACATGGATATCCATTTGTGCTCTTTTTGTCCCTGTCTGCCGTCAGGCAGGCCTGTCATTTGCCTGCTTTCATTGCATTTGTGTCTGCATCTTTGCAAGGACCGCTCCGGTCATCACACGAATGTTATAGACAATCACATTCCAGTACATCTTGGCATCGAATCTTGCCCTTGTTCGCCATTCACAACGAAATAGTTCATATCCCCTTTTGAGATTTGAAATCACGGCTTCTATGCCGCTGCGCCATTTCTTCAACCGTGTTTCTATGTTCTTACTTCTCACTATGTTATTCAGCGAACCCGTTATTTTGTTAAATACAACATTGACGATCCCTCTCCCCTGCGCTGCCTTGGCATTGTCTTTTGACGCATACCCGCCATCTGTTACTATATCCCGTGGCACTATGTTGTAGTTCAACTCTATCCTGTCCAGCACTCCGGTATAAAGCGTTGTATCGGAAGGGTTCCCATCCAGAACCGCGCAATCAAGTATCAGGTTGCTCCGCCCGGTTGCAAGGTTCACCTTGTGCCCAAATTCTGCTTTTCTCTTTCCCTTCACTATAATGTCTGTATGCTTTTCATAAATCGAAAATATCTTATCTTTGTTCGGTACAGCTTCCCCTTGTATCTCATGCCGCCACGAAATGTCATAGACTTGCTCCGCAGTAGGCAGCAACTCCCCAAGCTCTTTCATGATCGCCTTTGCTTCCATCCACACCTCTATAGTCTTCGGTGGAGGTAACATCAACACACGCTCAGCCTGATTGATACTGCTGCGTAACAGCTTAAGCTGCTTTTTGAATTCTTCTTTCTGCTTGTCTTTCGCTTTGGTGTTGTTGATTTTGTAATGGTTCTTTTTCGCTTGCTTCTTATACCTCCGCACCTTGATTTCCACCCCGCTGTCCTTAAGTTTCTTCAAAAGCCGATCTATTGTTTTGATGCAGTCCCATATCAAGGAATTGTTTGTTGGGTGATGTATGTTCGTCTCTACCACCGTGCTGTCTGTACGGATGCTCCGCCCATCTTCTATCCCTTCTCCCATCGCTATCTTGTTGAGTTCAACTAACATTCTGTTCAATGTTTCTCCGCTAATCAACGATATGTATTTCTGAAATACCTTGAAGGAAAACGGCTTGCGATCATCAAGTTTGATGAACACCGCACACAGCCGCGAATCATGCTGCTGATATTCAAGCTCCCTATAGGTCAGGTTTTTTATTTCCTTATAGATTGCTGATCTGACAATCTGCTCTACCGTAGGCATATCCTTTCTGCCTAATGCACTGCTCTCTTGCCCTCCCGTTAATTCATGTTTCACCATTTCCACTATCTCCGGATGTTTATTCAAAATCGTATCTACTACAGCCAGTTCCGGGTTTAATGCCCATAATTCTTTCTCAAATTGCAGTTTCAAATCATTCAGCAGTTTCAACGTTCCCTCCCTGTTTTTGATTTTCTCTGCAATTGTACCATTTCCCTTTATGTTCTGAATAGTTAGAGTTTATACACAGACACTAATTAAGGGTGCCTGCCATAAAATAATCCCTCATTTCCAGTGTTATGTCCCCGGATAATTATTGAAAACATAAGCCGCAGTCCTATGGATAAATAAGCCGCAGTCCTATGAAAAAATAATACTATCGCTGATATACATATTTCTTTGGATATATTATATTTTAATTCTGAAAGGGCTTTTCGCACATACTGTAT
>JBDLIC010000240.1:0-2482 GCA_039715075.1 Nitrospirota bacterium | reverse complement strand
GGTGCCGAGGCAGGCCCGCGGGGATCAGAGCGCGCCGGTGCAGCTCCTGGGGCTGAGCGGGTCATGCCATTTTCCAGACGGTAAAAACTTTCGAAAATCTTTTCAGAAGTGATGATTAAGCGATTGAAAGCTGCTCTCAAATATTGCTGAACAAGTTGTACCTGTTTCTTTTTTTTTCGATTACCACACCTATTATAATGACAGGACCGGCACAGTTATCTATCATTCAAAAATGATCCATGGAATAATAAAAAGAATTTCTTTCTTTCGTATGTTAGTCGATATGCGATGCTGCAAAAAACATAACAGTTTATTTAATGTGCTTATAGATTTATTATTCTACTCAAACTATTCTATAAAGGGTTTAAGATATTTATTAAGTAGATTCACTATCCTTTTATAAGGATTACAGTCTTTGGCAGCATTCAAATCCTTACTGGATTATGACGACTGTTTATATTAAGTAAATGTAAGGGGGAAATTATGAATCCGTTAGCTGAGGAACTTAATAATATATTAAAAGAGGGGAATTGCGATTTTTTGGATTCTCTGTCCCGGTTCGGCAAGGAAATCTTTTTCCCGAAGGGAATCCTGACCCAGTCCGCTGAGGCCAAGGTTAAGGCCCACAGGTTTAACGCTACAATAGGCACTGCAAGGGAGAAGGGACAGGCCATGCATCTTCGTTCAGTAATGGATTGTTTTTCCGGCCTGTCTCCTGATGAAGCACTTAATTACGCCCCTTCATACGGGATGCCTGCTCTGAGAAAAATCTGGGCAGCGGAAATGCTCAAGAAAAACCCGGGTCTAAAAAACCGGAGGATGAGTTTGCCCGTGGTTACAGCAGGTCTCACTCACGGCCTGAGCACAGCAGCAGATTTATTTATTGAACCAGGGAACGCAATTGTTTTGCCGGACAAGCTTTGGGGGAATTACAGGCTGCTTTTTGAACTCAGAAAAGAAGCAAAGCTAAAGACATTCCCGCTATATAACTCTGAGGAAGGTTTTAACCTTTCCGGGTTCAGGCAGGCACTGAAAGAAGAGGCCAAAAGCGGAAGGGTGACGACCCTGTTGAATTTCCCAAACAATCCTACAGGATATACCCCTACAATCAGCGAAATGAATCAGATTGCAGAAATAATAGTTGACATGGCCGTATCAGGAACACGTACCCTGGTGCTCTGTGATGACGCATATTTCGGTCTCTTTTATGAAGATAATACAGCTGTCGAATCTTTGTTCGCCATGCTTGCAGATCGACATCCTCTTTTAACTGCTGTCAAGCTGGACGGTACAACCAAGGAGGATTTTGTCTGGGGGTTCAGGGTCGGCTTCATTACAGTCAGCACACGTGTAACAGAGGGAATGGAAGATACATTCTTCGAGGCAATAGAAAAAAAACTCGGAGGTGCAGTAAGATCAAACATATCTAATTCCCCTGCCGTCTCACAGGCCGTACTTCTGCATGCCATGCAGGATGATCGATATGTAAGCGTCAAATAAACCCCATCTACCGCTGAGGCATCAAGGCATGTCATGATAAGCCGAAACAATTTGAAGGAGGCAAATCATGGCAAAGCAATCATTAACAGACGAACGGATGCAGAAGCGAATATTCTGGAAGCAGCACATAAAGGAGTGTGGGAGAATGGGGATCACGCAGATCGAATACTGCCGGCAACACAAGCTAAGCACAAAATCATTCACATACTGGAAGAGGAGATTGAGGCAGAAGTCATCGGTATCTTTTGTCCCTGTGCAGGTAAAGCCCGAAACACCGATTGTGGTGGACAGATCATCGGAACTTGTGCTGCACAAAGACGGATACCGTATCGAAATTAAAGAAGGCTTCAATCCAGCGGTGCTGGGAGAAGTGCTGCGGACAATAAGGGAGTTGAAATGCTGATACCGGCGCCCGACCTGAAAGTGTATATAGCCACCGGCAATACAGATATGCGCAAAGCGATAAACGGATTGTCGATCCTGGTAGAAAGCCGGATGGAACTGGATCCTTTTTCAGGACAGATATTCGTCTTTTCAAACAGGCGTCGCAACATGATAAAGATACTGTACTGGGAGCACAACGGATTTTGTCTGTGGCAGAAGCGACTGGAGAAGCACAGATTTATCTGGCCCGAGTCTGCAATTGAAGTAATGGAGTTGGAGCAGAGGCAGTTAAAGTGGTTGCTGGAGGGGCTGGATATCAGTAATGTGCAGGGCCATGGCAGGCTGATGTACAGAAGTGTAATATGAGCGCAAATATTTAGAATTCTGATTCAGTTATATGTATTTAAAATGCCTATAAAACAAGTGGTTATGCTATAATAACGGCATGCTTTCAGAGGTATCAAAACTGCCCGATAATCCCGAGATTCTGAAGGGAATAATAGTAGATTACAAATCAGAGTTAAACATATTGCAGGAACAGGTACGTCTGCTGAGAGCCCACATTTACGGTCCCAAGACAGAGAAGAACAGAGTAGAC
>JBDLIC010000239.1:0-2539 GCA_039715075.1 Nitrospirota bacterium | reverse complement strand
GGATAATGCCGTATAAAGAAAAAAATCAATTGAAATCAATTAATCCGAAAAAGATCATTTGACATGAAGGCTTTAAAAAGGCTATTTCTCGAAACCCTCTACATTTTCATCCTATAGACAATTTAAAAAATTAACTGCTATAATTAGCACCCGTGAAGGGTGCAGGGGGCAGTTATCAGGGGGCAGAACGGAACCTGCACCCTGACAACTGATCACTGTGAACTATTACAGTATTTGTAAAGAGAGATTGCTAATGAAACCCTTAGGCAGACAGCTGATCGCAGAGTTCATCTACTGTTCGGAAAAGACCCTGAATGACCGGAAAGCCCTTGAGCAGGCCCTGAAAACGGGTATCAGGGAAAGCGGTCTCTCACTTGTAAACATTACTGGCAAAAAGTTCAATCCCCTGGGTGTCACATTGATCGCTATCATCAGCGAATCTCATATCGCCATTCATACGTACCCGGAAGCACGTCATGCATCAATAGACATATTTACTTGCGGCAATGGCTCTAAGGCTGTAAACAAACTGCTCAAATTTTTAAGGGGCAAGCTAAAACCCAAAACCGTCAGGGTAATGGAAATTCATAGAGGGAACCCAATAGAGGTTAAGCAGAAAGAGTGGATAACTTCTTTCTCCGGATCAGGGTTTGAAGTCAAATATCATATTGATAAGTCGCTCCTCAGCAAACGGACCAAATACCAGCAGCTGGACATTATCGAAAACTCGAGTTTTGGCAGAATGATGTTTCTTGATAAAGATCTCCAAATTGCTGAAAGTGACATTCATGCTTATGACTCTGCAATGGTTTTACCCGTTATCGAAAGGAAAAATAAATTCAAAAAGGTCGCAATACTTGGCGGCGGAGACGGTGGTGTGCTCAGGGAGGCCCTGAAATATAAACCGGTGCAGGCGTATATGATTGAGATAGATGAAGAAGTGATTAAGGCCGCAAAAAAGTATATGCCCGGTGTCTGTAAAAAAGCATTTGAAAGCAAAAAGGCAAAAGTCATTATAGATGATGCAAACAGTTTTCTGGAAGAGAAACACGGATTTGATGCAATCATCTATGACCTGACAATGCATCCTGAAGCTATTACGGACGTCGACCGTACAGTATTTCTGAATCAGATCTTCTTAAGGATAAAGAACAATCTCAATAAAAAAGGCATAGTGAGTATGCAGTGCTGCGCTGAGTTTGATACGGAAACTCAAAAACTCCTTAAGAAAATGCTCCCCAAGTATTTCAAGAACATTAAGTTTAAAACATCCTTTATCCCATCGTTCTGTGAAAACTGGATCTTCGCTTCTGCTGAAGTCAAATCCAGATAAATCAAATCTGCACATTACTGACCTGGATATCCATTCAGCCACTGGATTGATTTTTAGTACCCGTTTTTTATATTCTAACAAGTTCGGGGCGTAGCGCAGCCTGGTAGCGCGCCTGCTTTGGGAGCAGGATGTCGGGGGTTCAAATCCCTCCGCCCCGACCATACCTTTTCTCGTTATTTCAAATAGTTGCAAAACCACTGCCTACCAAAATCAGTTCTATGGGAGTTTTATGGGGCAGCATTCAGGACCCGGTACCCCTGTCGGCACAGAATCAGCACAAGTCGGTTATATATTCAAATACAATTTGAGGCACACGCGTAGGAGGTATTTGTCCCTCTTGTTTATTACAGTAATAAATCTTTAGTCCGGCTCAGAATGCCTGAGCATTAAGTATTCTTTATTATTAAGAGGGTGAAACAGGCTAGGATTTTATTGACAAGTTATCAATAAAGTTGAGTCCGTCCGGATTCCGTTGATTATTCTCTATTATCAATGAATTTGATTCTCCCATTGATTCTATTGATAACTCGCTTTAGTCTTGCTTTTTGAAGCATTAATAATCACTACAGTATATCTGGGTCGTTGATATCGTGATATAATATTGTTAATAAAAAAGGAGGATATGAATAATGAAAAAAGTACTGCTTATAGTAACATGTATTGTTGTTAGTCTGTCGTTACTAAATATTGTTCCTTTATACGCGGAACCAGAAGATAAAAAAGAATGGAAAAAAGAAAAGTAAGAACAAAAAAAACTATATGAGCAGGAACGAGAAGATAGAAAAGATTACGAGGAGATGAAGAGGGAAAAAAGAAAGCACCGTGAAGAAATGGAACGAGGCAAGAGAAAGCATAAGGCCAAAAAGGGTAAAGAGCTTCATCCTGGCTGGCGGAAAAAGTTATCTAAAGGGGATATTCTTGATAATTCTATATATTCACGAGGAAAGGTTGTCGTACCTCTGGGAAAAGATGGAATTATATCAATAGAAGTTGAAGGGACAATCTTTAAGCTTCATGAGAAAACCAGAAAAATAATTCGCATATTGGATTAAAACATAACAATAGTGTTTGTGTTGTTTGCTGTAAAATCTCATAAAGACCTCCTTGAAGTGAAGCTCCCCGCCTACAAGGCGGGGCATCAAAAGAATAGCTTTATTAATGATCATGCAGTCTGTATTCCCCTCTTTGGCAAAGAGGGGTTAGGGG
>JBDLIC010000238.1:0-2616 GCA_039715075.1 Nitrospirota bacterium | reverse complement strand
ATCTTTCTTCAGATCAAAAAATTGTTTGGTGGACCAAAACAAGACTCATTAATAATACATAATAATACATAATAATACAAGTATTTATAATGTTATTCCTGCGATTCAGACAGTAAAGGCAGATTTTGCAAAAACTAACGAGATAGCCTTAAAAGAGTGATCAAAGAAACACAGATTAGAGAATTTATGAGTGCTGATATAAAGATTTATTGTTCACAGAGAAGAGAAAGAGCAAAACCTCTATGTAATCCATGTATAAATGGAAACAACTTTCCCTATAAGAATAGGGACAGAACTTTTCAATCCAGGAAAGCAATAAATTAGTTTTATTTAAGGCGGTCGAGGATTTTTCAAGCTATGTAAAAACTCTCGTTCTAATTTGCGCATTTTCTTTCGAAGTTTACTCTTTGCCGGTTCGACTATATCCATAATGATGCCAGTGTATTGCGGAATATTAAAAAAGGCAAAATATTGTTTGTAATACACTACGACATGATTACCATAGGGAAGCAGTTGACCTTTAAGGCTGGTGCGGGTCATACGGTTGAGTTCGGGCCGGTTTTCATCTAACAACTGTATCTGCAGAAGTGTATAGGCGAGGCCGACAAAAACCACCTGATTAGTGACGAGGTTGAAATTTGGGGAATGAAAGCCGGTAAGGTCCCAGAATAACTTTGTTTGACGATGTCTCTCCTCAATGCTTTGGCGAAGATGATAGGTATCTCTCAGTAATGAGCCATCCCGGGTATGAGCAGTGGTTACCAGTCCCCAGGGCGGTTTGGCATCCCTCTCAGTAAGCACTACGGTCAGCGGCACGGAACATGCATCCCAACTGGTCAGGCCATTAAATACCGCTATCTTTTCCGGCTGTGGCGGTTCAGGCCAGTGCCCCTGCGCCCTCAATGTCCGCTGGCGCGCCTTCTCCCGTTTTACTATCACTTCCGGCTTAGGTTCCGGGGGAAGGGTCACCGATTGCAATTCTGCCGGTTGATAGCTCTGCCAACTTGCTTTACCTATTCGCAATAATCCCCGGGCATCTTCCAGTATAGCCATATTACTCCTTAGTCCTGTAAGGGTATCAACTCCCCACTGCTTTTTCAGATGTCCCATTTGTTGACCATCCAGAAAACCCCGGTCCACCACCAACCATTTCATTATCCCACGCCCCATTATCTGAAGAAAATCCTCCACGAGCTTATACAAAATCGGGCTCTCATGTTCTTTACCAGAGCCCAGATGCATTGCCACAAAGAAATAAAACTCTTCCTTCCTGTTGACATGAATAAGCTCCACCCATTTATAACAACGCTTGTAGGAACAACGCCTTAACTGTTCGGACGTAAGCGCTTCTTTATTAACAGGATGATTATGTTCGTCAAAAAGTAAAACCACTGATCCCTCATAATTCTCATTGTCAGGGACAAAGACATATGAGGCATCTCCAATAAAGATCCCTTCGAGGTCAAACAACTTTTGCTCTTTTAGCAATTGCGGCATCTGTGTGTTATACCATCTCTGTAATTTATCGGCCGGTGTTGCCCGCGCCACTTTCCTCAACCAATCCTGATCACAGGGAGTCTGCCGATCATACCTGTTCTTTGAGTTAAATCCAGGACAGTGCAGGGTCATCTGTCCTGTTTTGGGATGCATAGTTTTTTTACCAACTTTCGGCCCCAGGGCATTGATCAATCCCCCTGTGCGCACTACCAGGGGATAGCCGTGAAAACTTTGCATCCCATGTAAGCGAAGACTTATGTCACTGGCTACATACAGCCACATCGGCACTTCCTGTTTCTTACGTCTAAGAGGATATGTCTCCGACAATTGCTGCAATAAACCCCGCCCATTTAGATACTTGAAAAATTCCGTCTCCGATGCCTCGCTGGCTGCCTCCACATAATCAACTTCCCCATTTTCCAGGCACTGCTGAATGTAAGCCTTGTCTTCCTGAAAAACTAATAGTTCCATTTACACTTTCTTATGACTCTTTTTTCTCCCCACCGGTAATTCTTCACACCTGAGTCTCCCTACCTCTCTTAGCTCCTTCTCTATCTGTATATTTATTTTTACCCATGAAGCCATTGCTGCAATATACTCCTTCCATGCATATGCACGTTTACGCCAATATTCTACTTCACATTTGCGTACATACCGGTGCCTGCTTTGTCCTGCTATTGATGCGGAAAGATAATAAACCAAAGGAGCATCAGGTCTTACTCTACGTGTTATAAATGATGCTGCTGCCATTGAGCTGCGTCCCGTCGCTACATCCTCCAATCTGTTCCTTTTCTGTTTCAAAATGCTTAGCTTTTTCCGATGATCTGATATTTTCTTAATATCCATGCCACCTATTATACTTATTAGGTGGTATTATTCAAGCAAAAAATAAACAATCCATAAAAAAAATATATGCCACAACCCTTATCCTGTTGTAACTTCTTGCAATTTATGTCTTTTTTGTGTGCCTTATTCTACTGTCTGAATTGCAGAATGTTATTATTTTTAAAATAAATAACGGTGAACAGTCAAGACAGGTCATCTTCGGATGGTTTAATTGCTTTGGGGCAGTTTCTGGTGATATACTAAAAACCAATAATCATATCAGGATATTCAGTC
>JBDLIC010000237.1:0-2666 GCA_039715075.1 Nitrospirota bacterium | reverse complement strand
AGGGTCGATTCGACTTTGCCAAAGAGGGGAATACAGACTGCATGATCATTAATAAAGCTATTCTTTTGATGCCCCGCCTTGTAGGCGGGGAGCTTCACTTCTTGTTTGTATGGCAGGTAAAGCAACCTCCCGAACCACCGCCGCCTGTACCAATATCCGACTCTTCTCCGTGAAAATTTCCATGACATTCAGCACAAAAACCGCTGATTGAATTGCTGCTAGAGGATCAATATTACTTGAGCCTCCCACGGCATGACAACCCCAGCATGAAAAGCTTTCTGATAAGTTCATAAGAGCAGGCTGAGAGTTCCCCGCGGTTACTGACGCACCTTCCTGGCTATCATGCATAGTATGACAGTTTGTGCATTCGCTAATTACTTTGGCAGAAGTTTGCAACGGATACAATGACAACAAAAAACCGACCATCAAAATCCAAAATATCTTTACTCCAAAAACCGACCATCAAAATCCAAAATGTCTTTAGTCCAAAGATTTTGAACAGTAAGTCCAAACTTCTCTCTTCAGAATTCTCTCCATCAGCACTACTGTAATATGTATTTACACTCATGGCACAGAGAAAAGCACTTTCTATGCCACAACAAATACCTATATATTATTCTATTAAAACATATAGTTATAGTGCTATATATTTTTCTAACACAATCCCTATCGTTAATTTTTTTATCACTACTGACAATTTTTGTTATCTTATTTCTATTGGTTTTCTTCCTGACCTTTAATCTGCTTTAGGTCGCTTTTAAGAATCGCCAGTTCCTGAGCCATTTTTTTGTTTTTTTCACTCATATTTGAAACAACAACTGAAAAATGGAGGATTATCATAAGCAGAAAGCCAAACCCCAGAAGGAAAAGAAAAGAAGGCGCGTAGAAAAAGCCAAAAAAACTCGCTACCGAATCTAACAGCTTTCTCCAGAAAGAAAAAATAATAAGGACAACAGAGGCAAACATCCAGAGTAAAGCATATCTCTCTTTAAATACATTTCTCCTGATTAATTCTAAAACGGTAATCAGGATAATAACACTTATGACAATAGATAAAATCTGGACAATCTGCATAATATCCCAGCTGGGAGTCTGTCAGACTCCTAGACAAACAAAATCATATCAATGAATTACTTTTAATACTCGTTTATTCTAATTAAAGTCGTATATAAACTCAATGTCTTTGTCTGTCATTCCCGAAGTTAGTAATCGGGAATCCAGTCTTTTCAGCATGTTCTGGATGCCCGATTACTAACTTTGGGCATAACAAAAATAAAAAACAGCAGTTTATACACAGACATTAAAAATCCAAAAAAACATTCAAATATAAACTCTTTTCTTTAGTACCCCAATGAAAACTGCGAGAAGCACCTTGATCATGTAATATACGGATCGCAGTGCTGTTATTGAGGATTTCCCCGCGCTTCTCTGCCTCATACGCACAGGAACTTCCCTTATATGCAGCTTGTTTTTATTCGCAACTATCAATGCTTCAACCTCGGGGTAATCCTCCGGGTAATAAATATTGAACAGCTCGATCGTCCTTTTTCCATACGCCCTGAAACCGGATGTTGTATCTGTCAGCCTTTGTCCGCATATAAATGAAATCACTCTGGCAAAGACCGTGCTGCCTATTTTTCGTGTAAAGGGCATATCATACAAATTAGTATCCAGAAACCTTGAACCGATCACAAAATCTGCTCCTTCGGAAACAGGTTTCACGATTTTTCCTATCTCTTCCGCCATATGCTGGCAGTCACCATCGAACTGGATAGCTGCATCATAGTTATTGTCAAACGCATACTTGAATCCTGTCTGAACAGCACCGCCAATTCCGAGATTGAATGGAAGGTCAATAACTTTTGCGCCCAAATCGTGAGCAATCCTGGAAGTCCGGTCACTGGAACCATCATTAATGACTAAAGGTTCTGCCTGCGGAAAATTCTGCCTAAGGTCATCAATAACATTTTCAATGTTCCCTGCTTCGTTATAGGCTGGAATAATAACAAGTATCTTCATTGTTCTACCTGGAAAATAAATACTACCTTTGCTATCTTTCAATCAAAAGTTAATTGCACATAAAAATTTTACCACAATAGCATATAACTTAGTCCTGAAGGGCAAGTTCCCTGGCTGAAATCCCATTTTCATTTAACATATTTTTATATTGTTTATATGATATTTTTTTCTTAATTGCTTTTCTTTTTTTTATTATTAAAGGTAATGCTTTAAAGGCTGAAATATAGGCCTTCACGATCGTCAGGATTATGTCCATTACTGAATGAGACTTCTTAAATTTTGATGCACTTCCTGTTCCTGATGCAATTCCATAAAATTGAAAAACGTATCGCAAAACAATATAAAACGGGAGTTGACATATCCATAACAGAGGAAAGTTTTTCAAAACAACCCATATGTGGTTCCGTTCAACCAAAAATGCTTTTGTTTCAGAATACTCACCACCTGTGCCGGAATAATGATGATAGACAACGGATTCAGGAACGGAGACAGCCTGCCATCCCGCAAGCCTGGCCCGCAATCCGAGGTCAGTATCTTCACAGTAAGCAAAAAAATCGACATCAAAAGCACCGATTTCGTCGAGCATCTTTTTTCTGTAAAGAGCACTGCATGCGCTTGGCACAAGAATATCCTTCACACTGTTATAC
>JBDLIC010000236.1:0-2683 GCA_039715075.1 Nitrospirota bacterium | reverse complement strand
TGTGCTAAATATAGCACATTACCTTTTTTCTTAAAAAAGGTGAACTTTTTCATCCCCGTTTACAAAACGGGGTATTCAAAGTTCGATTTCCATAAAAAACCCCGGCCTTCCATATAGAAAGCCGGGGATAAAAGTCAAAACCTTTACCCTCACAACCTTTTTCCACGAAGGCTTCTCATGAGGCTTTGTTCAGGTAGGTCTTCTGGCTTCCCTGCACCTCTGGTTAACCTTCCCTCCTACATAATTAGGAAGTGGCATTACTGCTTTTCGCATATACCAGAAGTAGAACCACTTTTAAAGTGGTGCAGGATTACAGCGGCGGGTCCGCTCCCGTTTCTCACGAGATTCCCCTTTAAGCCCTAGCAGGCACCTGAACAGCGTGGAAGATTATAACCGATTATCCTATTAACAAGTCAAGGACAACAATAAAAACTATAAATGTACTATTTGAGGTGTTAAATATATAAATGAAAATTTAATATTTAATGATAATGTATAAAATGTATATCCCTATGCCGGCTATTCCCGCACCTATAAAGCGAAGTAATTCTGATCCCTTGACAGTTCGACTTGAAATAATTCCTACTAATACTCCTGTCAAGTGTATACCTGCTGTTCCTAAAACAAAGCCTAGAGCATAAAAGAGAGGTTTTGCTATGCCAGGCATTTCTGTTCCATGAGCATGACCATGAAATACCGCAAAGAAACCAACAAACATCATGGCCCAGATAGTGGGCATTTTCTTTTCCATTGCCAGTGATATTCCAAGCGCTGAAACGGATAGAGCTATTCCATATTCAACCCCAGGAAGACCAATACCTTTAATACCTGTAAACCCGCCAACAGCCATCACTGACACAAATGTAAGAGGAACCGTCCATATAGCACGACCACCCATTTGAGCGCTCAGTATTCCTACGCTAAGCATTGCCAGAAAATGGTCAAAACCAAGAACCGGGTGGCTAAGTCCAGCCAGAAAACCGCCGCTGCCACGGTTCATATGGGCGTGTACTATATCCGGAAATAGAATAATAATCAGAACACCTGACAACATCCAACTGATAAAAGTATATGGCAATAGTCTTAATATCTTCATTTCAAGTCTCCCCCTTTGGAAAAGGGGGATTTTACGAATAATTTCTTTGAAAAATCTCCCCTAACCCCTCTTTGCCAAAGAGGGGAATACAGATTGACATTTGAATATAGTATCTAAATAACTTTCCGGCGAATTAATTCCCTGTAAGAAAATATATAAATCAATATCCATACAACGGACCGCAGACTCATTGCCGCAACGGTTCTTGTTTCATATTCACCACCATTAAGTATGTGTATCCCAAATATTGCAAAAACGATAATAGTTGCTATAGCTATTAGAAGAGATAACCAGACAGCCCAACGCAGACGCATCCAAATGCCTGCTCCTGCAGCCAGATAAACAAACCCTGCCAGAAAGTTAAACCAGACCACGAATAAAACATAATTGCCGGCTGCTTTCTGATATGAAACACCTCCAAATAAAACCTGTCCGCCGGATTTAATAGTAAGCAATCCAAATACAACAGCAATGGCTGCGAGTATCCGAATAATAGTTGTTTTGTTTGAATTTATCAGTGTCATATGAACTTATTTCTTTATCCCGTATTCCTTTATTTTATACTGAAGCGTTCTTAATGATATATCAAGAATTTCGGCTGCCTGTTTTCTGTTACTGCCTGTCTGCTCCAGCGCATCCTCTATTGCCCTTTTTTCCATATCAACAAGCTTTCCACTGAATCTCTCCTTTTGAGGGCGGTCACTTACTAACACCTTTGTCATATCAAGCTCTTCTCCCTTTGAGAGAATGACAGCCCTTTCAAGAACATTCTTCAATTCTCTTATGTTCCCGGGCCAGGGATTGGAAAGTACTTTTCCCATATTCTTCTCTGATATTCTGCTTATTCTCTTTCCGATCCTTGCAGATATAGTGCTGACAAGATATTCCGTAATGGCAGGCAGATATTTCTGCCTCTCTCTTAAAGGTTTAAGTCTCAGAGGAAAAACATTCAGCCTGAAAAAAAGGTCTTCACGAAATGTCCCTTGAGATACTTCATCCTGGAGGTTTCTATTTGTTGCGCATATAACTCTTGCATCGGATTTCTGTGTAACATTGCTTCCCACCCTTTCAAATGATCCGGACTCAAGGACCCTTAAAAGCTTTGCCTGTAATTTACTGTCCATTTCTGATATCTCATCAAGGAAAATTGTTCCGTTCGAAGCAAGCTCAAACTTCCCTTTTCTTGATGATACTGCACCGGTAAAGGAGCCTTTTTCATGGCCAAAAAATTCACTCTCCAAAAGATTGTCCGGAACGGAAGCGCAATTTATCTCCACGAACGGACCGTTTTTGTTGCTTAGCTTATGGATCACCTGGGCGATAAGGCTCTTGCCTGTGCCGGTTTCACCTGTCAGGAGCACCGTTGTGTCAGTAGCAGCTACAGCATTAATCTCTTCCAGCACTTCTTCCATCCCAGCAAAGAGAATCTCCAGTGGCGGCACACCCTTGAGGAGCTCTGACTTCAGCGCCATGTTTTCTATTATTAGTTGTCTCCTCTCATATGCCTTTCTGATTGCATGCCTGAGTTCTTCGGGCTCTTTTAACGGCTTAAGGATATATTCAAGCGCCCCCAGCTTCATGGATTTT
>JBDLIC010000235.1:0-2742 GCA_039715075.1 Nitrospirota bacterium | reverse complement strand
TGAACCCTTGGATCCTCGACCCCTTGGATCCTGTCTTTTTTTATCCTCTCAACAATTTATACTCAATACTGTCAACCAGCGCCTGCCAGGATGCTTCGATTATATTCTCCGAAACACCTACTGTTCCCCATTTATGGTTTTTGTCACCGGACTCTACAAGGACCCTGAC
This sequence comes from Nitrospirota bacterium, assembly GCA_039715075.1. Classification (GTDB taxonomy): domain Bacteria; phylum Nitrospirota; class Thermodesulfovibrionia; order UBA6902; family UBA6902; genus JBDLIC01. Next base: position 2,573 of record JBDLIC010000235.1, on the reverse strand, counting down.
ATTTGTGGCGGTTCCTTCTCCGGCTGTAAGCACTCTTACCTTATAATCAATAAGCTGAACTTCCTTGAGCTGGGGATAAAAATCTTCAAGTGCTTTCCTTAAGGCTTTATCCAGCGCATTCACAGGACCGTGGCCGTCAGCTGCAGTGTGTTCGATTCCCTTAGGTGTCTTTATCATTATTGTCGCCTCGCTGATCGGCTCTTCTCCCTCTTTTCGCTTGGAGACAATTACCCTGAAACCTATAAGGTCAAAGAACTTCCTGTGAAGCCCGAATGTCTTTTTCATCAAAAGCTCCAGTGATGCTTCTGCGCCCTCAAACTGGAAACCCTGGTTTTCGAGTTCCTTCAGTTCCTTAACTATCTGATTGATCTTTGGTGAGTCAGGCTCAACTTTCAGATTAAAATCTTTGATCTTTCTGACAATATTGCTCCTGCCGCTCAGTTCAGATACAAGAACACGCTGATAGTTTCCGACATGCTCAGGTTTTATGTGTTCGTAAGTCTCGGGGTGCCTAAGAATCGCACTGACATGGATCCCGCCTTTATGGGCAAAAGCACTGTCACCGACATAAGGCTGTCTCTTGAAATGCCTGAGATTGGAAATCTCTGTTACAAAGCGTGATAGATCTTTCAGTTTCTTTAATTTACTTTTAGTTACACAGCCCCTATTAAGCTTTAACTTTAAGCTGGGAACTATAGAAATCAGGTTAGCATTTCCGCACCTTTCACCAAGTCCATTGATGGTACCCTGCACATGAACGGCGCCGGACCCGACTGCCACAATTGAATTTGCGACAGCACATTCTGAATCATTATGCGCATGAATCCCGATGGGCGTCTTGTAGGTTTTCACCATTTCTTTAACGATTTTCTCGATATCACCCGGCATGACACCCCCGTTCGTGTCACAGAGCACCAGACAGTCGGCACCTGCTGCAACTGCGGCCTCAAGGGTCTTCATCGAATATTCGGGATTTGCCCTGTAACCGTCAAAGAAATGCTCGGCATCATAAATGACCTGAGGCACCCTTTTTTTAAGGTATGTCAGGGTATCATATATTAGGTCCAGGTTTCTCTGGAGGGAAACCCTGAGCGCTTCTCTAACATGAAAGTCCCAGGTCTTCCCGAAAATGGTGACAACAGGGGTCTTTGCTTTCAGCAGCGCCTTGATGCTCGGGTCCTCACTGACCTTGACCGAAGCCCTGTGAGTAGCGCCAAAGGCTGCCAGTTTTGAGTTTTTGCATTTGAACTTTTTTGCATGCTCAAAAAACTCCTCGTCCTTTGGATTTGCACCCGGCCATCCGCCCTCAATATAATGGACCCCGAATTCATCCAGCTTGTGCAATATTCTCAGTTTATCTTCAACAGAAAAAGAGACATCCTCTGATTGGGAACCGTCCCTTAAGGTTGTATCGTAGATTTCAATTTTTTTCATAGTTCAATTAATAAAAATGATTCTTTTTGTCCCCCTCTTTGGAAAAGAGGGGTTAGGGGAGATTTTATAAATCATAACTCTCTCCATATAAGTCATGTTTTTTCTGAAGGTCCTTGAAAACTGTTTTAAACTTTTATTGTATAAAATCATCCTTGCTACCACGTATCCTCAAATCCCCCCTAGCCCCCCTTTTCTAAAGGTGGGAATTAATGCGGTTATATATTATATGTATAAAATATAAATATCGCAGTTTTTTATATAACCAAAATCGTTATTAGTCCTGTTTTGCAAGCTCAAATGAGTCGTGCAGCGCTTTAACCGCTTTTTCAAGTTGTGCGGCATCAACAATACAGGATATCTTAATTTCAGAAGTACTTATCATCATTATATTAACTCCCGCCTTTGAAAGGGTCTCAAACATCTGCGCAGCAACACCGAAATGGGACTGCATCCCGACGCCGACTATTGAAACCTTCGCAACATCAGGGTTCATATCTACACCTTTTGTGCCCAGTGTGTCCGATACTTTTCTGGTTATTTCGAGCGCCTTTTTACCTTCCGCCTTTGAGACGGTAAATGAAATGTCCGTAGCATTATCATCACTGCTTATATTCTGGACGATCATATCAACGTTAATATTTGCACCGGCAACAGCATTAAAGATCGTACCCGCCAGTCCGGGCCTGTCCGGTACTCGCATAATGGTAATCCTCGCCTGGTTCTTATCCTGGGCAACACCTGTAACAACAATTTTTTCCATATCACCATCCTCCTTTGTAACGAGCGTTCCGGGATTTTGATTATAACTGGAGCGCACTACTAAAGGCACATTATATTTTTTTGCAAATTCAACAGACCGCCCGTGAAGGACCTTTGCCCCCAGGCTTGCCATCTCGAGCATCTCGTCATAGGAAATCCTATCCATTTTTCTCGCGTCCTGAACGATCCTGGGATCAGTCGTATAAACACCGTCAACATCTGTATAGATCTCGCAGACATCCGCCTTCAGAGCAGCTGCAATGGCAACGGCAGTAGTGTCCAACCCCCCTCTTCCGAGAGTGGTAACATCAGAAAACTCATTTATACCCTGAAATCCTGCTACGACCGGTATCTTGTCTTCATCAAGAGCGGTCTTCAAT
>JBDLIC010000234.1:0-2766 GCA_039715075.1 Nitrospirota bacterium | reverse complement strand
GATCTTGGCAGGGTCTGCATGCGCAATCCCGGTCAGCAGCACCATCACAAGTCCGGCGCATAAGAGAAGAGTCTCTGTTTTAATATGAATGAAGAGGCACATAATTCCGGTCTGCTTAAATATTAACATATCCGCATGCTGTCATAACAAATTTATCTGATAATTATTGTAAAATGAATATAAGACTTTCTTATGGTCGAGGAGGAAATCCATGAAACATAAATTTATTTACCTGTTAATCAGTCTTCTTCTGCTTTTCAGCGTCAGGTCAGAAGCCTGTGTCGGAAGGATCCTCAGTATAGGTATTGTTGATTCTGTTAATGAAAACCTGCTGGCGGAACTAATCTCGGTGCTTATAAACGAACGGACCGGGACAACCGTCAATATAAAGGTTTTTGATGATTTTGCTGAAATATATGACGCGGTCAAAAAAGAAGAGATCGGTGTTGTGATCGAAAATACGGACCACGCAATGAGCATGCTGAATATGCCGAAGAACGAAGATGAGAAGAAGGATTATGATATCTTAAAGGCAGAGTTCAAGGATAAGCTCAGCCTTACGATGCTGAAGCCCTTTGGGTTTATTTCCGGAAAAGAGGGTGAAGGAGAGAATTACTACTCTGCTGTAGTGACTGAAGATGTGCTGATTAACTTTCCCGCACTTCCGAGGGTCATTAACAAGCTCAAAAATATTGCGGCTGACAAGCGTTTTAATAAAGTCCTTACCTCGGTCAGGACAGGGAAGAAAGGTAAACGGGCGGCAAGGGACTTCCTGAAGAAAAAGAAACTTATATAATCCTGAATCCGGCAGCTGAAACCTGCTGTGAGAGAATAATGAACTGCTTAGTGTGTTGAAATCATCAGGGAGTGACTCAAAAGGGCTGTACAGTTTTCTCGGATCAAAAGAACTAATCATAGGCCTTCTGCCGGTCCTCTGTTTCTTCCTGGCAATTACGACCTTTTCTGAAGAGATTAATAATATAATATGGATTATCAACGGGATACTGATTTTCCTGGTTCTTATTAATCTCTCCTTCTGTACCATCCAACGAATAAAAACTCTTTCCTGGCCAGTACTGGTGATCCATTCAGGTATAATCATCGTATTTGTTGGCGGAGGGATCAGTCTGTTCGGGTTTGTGGCAACAGTTAATATTTATGAAGGGAAAATCGCGGAAACGGTATATAACTGGAACAAAAAAGAAGATGTATCGCTCGGGGCAGATATAATGGTGAAGAAACTGCATGAAGAATACTATCCCGTTCCCGTCAAGGTGGGTGTGCTGAAGAATGGTGAGAAGAAGGAGCTTTTCCGGCTGAGGACTGGTGAGAGCTTTCATCTGGAGGGATATGACATAGTTGTCGGTTCCCTTGATATTTCAGCCAAGACACTGAAGCTGGGTGTGTTTCAAGGGGACACTTTTATTGGTTCTGCCGACACTCTTGGAGAAAATGATCTCCCCGTATACTTTCCGTATGAATTTAAGCTGGTTGCATATGTAGACCCTGTTATCAGGAGGACCAGTGTGGACCTTGCGCTTATAAAAGACAATAAAATAGTTGCGGAAGGAAGCACAAAGGTGAACGGCCCGATGCACTGGAATGGAATGAATTTCTATCATACTGAAACAAACTGGGACAAATCCGGCAATCCCTATATCGGTCTGCAGATTACATATGACCCGGGGGTGGAGACCGTGTATATCGGGTTCAGCGTTATAAGCTTCGGGGCTGTCTTTTATATAATGAGGAAACTGCGCGGCCGGAGGGAACGTTGACTGGTATGCGGGCATGACAGAGGGGGAGCCCTTAAAAGAATTCATTAAATGCGATAATAGCGCTTATGCCCGTTGCAATTTTGTTCTCACCTGAAAGTGAATTTGCTTTTTTTTAGTTATTTGTATTGCATCGCTCCAAATGAATTCTTTTAAGGGCTCCCCCTCTGTCATGTATATGTGAAATCGGCCGGGCTGGATGTAATTATATTTAAATTCGGGTTAGAATATGAAAATGATTAGAGGAGAATATTTATCGGCATCTGTCTGTTTCCTTTTTTTATTGTTGCCGGTCATTGTATTTTCGCATCCTGAATCCCATCATATGCCGGATTCAGTTGCAGAGACCGAGTACCGTATAGCAATTGATTTAAAGCCGGGAAATATTGAAGCGAGGAATGAACTCGGGCATCTTTTTTACAGAAATAACAGACTGGATGAAGCGATTGAACAATTTGAAGCTGTGCTGAAAATAGATAATGACAATGTGACCGCGCAAAAAGGAATGGGGCTTATATTGATGAAGCAGAAGCAGTATGAAGCTGCTGAAAAAAGGTTCAGGAAGGCCCTGGAGTCTGGAGAAGATCCTTTAGTTATGAAGGAGTTGCATGAATTAGAACAATTACTTGAAAAGAAACGCTAAAATAAGGAAAGGTGAGTATTATGAGGCTGGCAAGATTCTTATTTATACTTTTTACTGCTGTTGTTTTAGCTTCCTGCAGTCAGACACCTTCTGTCTCTGAACCGGAAAAAATAATCAAAGTCGGTTTTATGATATGCAACAGCGAGGCCGAGACTCTTGAGAGGTTCAGGCCGCTTACCGCCTGGATGAGCAAAAAGCTTGGTGTGAAAATGGAGGCGGTCGCAGTCGATACCTTTAAATTCACGAGGGAAGTGGATGATATGGATTTTACACATACCAACTCACTTCTTTATATAATTCTGAAGCGCCTGCATGGGGTAAAAGTGCTTACTGCAGATAAGCAGGGCC
>JBDLIC010000233.1:0-2855 GCA_039715075.1 Nitrospirota bacterium | reverse complement strand
TTTTTCCAAAACGATCTACCACCACTTTGTAAATCCCGTTTCCCCTTATCTCTTATACACTTATCTTCGGATTGTCTCTATTTCTGGGGGAACTCCTGTAAATTCTTCATTTCACGAATCGTTCCTTCCCTATTTTATACTTACCCAATTAGTAGGCTTTATAGCCTTCATTCCCTTTGTGCATTTGAACAAAGTCTCCATATTAATCAAGTGACCACTTCTCTCAACTTCTCCTCACTTCAGCCAATTTTTTTCTCCAACACCTGAACGGATCTTAACCAAACAGAGGAAGTCCTCGTAATGGTTTTTAGCACGCCGGAACCCATTTTAACCATCTTTTCCATATGGGGAAAATGGTTGTCAATATGATGCCCGGCCTGCTCACAAAAGCATTACTTTTTCATTAACCCGTTTAAATTTATTTCATAATATCCTGCTTATTTTAATAAAGTAACTCCCCCTTGCCCCCTCTTAAAACCCAAGAGGGGGAATATTAAATTGAACATTTCTAATTATTCCCCATCTGTTCTTCTATAAACCGTTGCATTTCGTCCTTTTTCGGCAGTTCAAGCTGAAGAGACAATCCTTTACATCCTCTAAATGTTGTTTTGAAAGGCTCGACAATTCGGCAGACAGCGTCTGCCAGATTTGCAGGCTTTCATAACCTTCATTCCATTTATGCAACAGACCGTTGCACGAATTGATAATCCGCCCTTAACCATTTCGAAAAAAACCTCCATACAACTCAAGTGACCACTTCCCTCAACTTCTCCACCATCTTCCCCCTCACCTCAACCAACTCCCTCTCCAACTCCTCAATTTCCTTCTGAACCTTAAAAACATCAATCTCCTCTTCCTCTTCAAACGTATCCACATACCGGGGAATATTAAGATTAAAATCATTCTCTTTAATCTCATCAAAAGTCGCAACATGAGCATACTTCTCAACTGCCTTCCGGGCTTTATAAGTAGACAATATCTTTTCGATCTGCTCATTAAGCAAAGTATTCTGATTCTTCCCCGACTGAAACTCCCGGCTTGCATCGATGAACAGCACATCGCGTTTTTTCTGATTCGCACCACCCTTTTCCCGTGACCGATCAAAGACAAGAATCGCCACAGGTATGGAAGTAGTAGGAAAGAGATTCCCCGGGAGACCTACAACAGCATCAAGCAGATTGTCTTCAATAAGTTTCGCACGGATACGCCCTTCAGCAGCGCCACGAAAGAGCACACCATGCGGCACCACAACAGCCACACGCCCTTCCTTTTCAATAGCCGCTTCTATCATATGACTGATAAATGCATAGTCACCTTTACTCTTAGGCGGAATCCCCCGCCAGAAGCGGTTAAACCGGTCATTCTCCGCCTCATCAGCCCCCCACTTATCCAGCGAAAACGGAGGATTGGCAACTACAATGTTAAACTTCATCAGCCTGTCCTTTTCCACAAGGGCCGTGCTGGTCAGGGTATTGCACCACTCAATCCGGGCAGAATCCATTCCATGCAGGAACATATTCATCCGGGCCAGCGCCCAAGTGCTGCCGTTTACCTCCATTCCAAAGAGGGCAAAGTCCTTTGCCCCCCCTTCGCGGGCTGCTTCGATCAGAAGGCCGGCTGACCCGCAAGCCGGATCACAGATTCGGTCGCCCTTTTTAGGCCGGGCAAGTTTTGCAAGCAGTTCAGAAACCTTGTGCGGCGTGTAAAACTCTCCCGCTTTTTTGCCTGCATCAGAGGCAAAGCGTTCTATTAAATAAATGTAGGTATTACCGATAACATCTTCAGAAACACGGCTTGGGCTCATATCGAGCTGGGGTTTGTTAAAGTCTTCCAGCAAATGCTTTAGCAGGCGGTTTCTGTCTTTCGGCTTACCAAGATTCGCCTCACTGTTAAAATCAATGTTCCGGAACACACCTTCAAGCTTTACCTTATTCGCTTCTTCAATGGCATCCAGAACAATATTAATAAGATCACCGACTCCAGGCCTGGTACGACGTTCAAACAGGCTATAATAGTCCGCTAGGAACTTTTCCTTTTTTCCTGTATCCTTATCTTCATAATCGACATAGGGCAGTAAAAAACGTTCCCGTTCAAGCCTGCGGCGTATACGCTCATCATCATCGCCATACCGTTTCTGATATTCTTCATAATGATCTTTCCATACATCAGAGATATATTTCAAAAACAGCATCACGAGAATATAATCCTTATACTGAGCCGGGTCTACCGGGCCTCTGAACGTGTCGCATGCTGCCCACGCTGCTGCATTAATTTCACTCTGTTTTACTTTGTCAGCCATTTTTTCTCCTTTTATTTAATTGCTTTTCTTAGCTGCCTTAAGACTTAACGATTTAATTAATAAGGTACGTTTCTCCTGGAGCTTGCCAAGCAGCTCATTTTCTCTGTCAAGAAGCCCGTTCAATTCTATAATGTTTTTTTGAGTATTAATATCAGGGACATGTACTTTAAGATCTTCAAATGCCGACTTCGGCACAAGAGGCATGTGCGTACCACGGCGCGCGCTGCTGTGTAAATACTTCTGTACAGGCGCCTGATTGATCCACCATGCCAGATATTCAGGGAGAATTTTATCTGACCTGATCTTCAGAATAAAAAAATAGCTTGCAGTAATAGTCCTTTCCAATGAAGCAGTAACTGGAAATGCAAAATTGCTATGTCCCCGTGAGAGAAACAATACATCATTTTTATTAACCAAATATCTGTCAGCCACTTCAGCCAGTTTCACCCGGCTCAATTCTCTATTATTCAAACTTTTATTATCATCAAAGTCTCTCATCTGTATAATTGCATGTGTTCCGTTAGTAACGGTCTCAATTTTTTTTCGAAACTGGTAA
>JBDLIC010000232.1:0-2855 GCA_039715075.1 Nitrospirota bacterium | reverse complement strand
AGGGTGTTGCAGCAATGTGCGCCTGAAGGAAGCCGGAGGCAAAAGCGTGGGTCGACGTACAGGTATGCCCCGTACCGAAAGGTAGAGGGCAGGCAGATGAGCAATGTCATTCAATTTTATTTTTTCTCTCATTATCTTTCCGAAATCATTATCTAAATTTTTTGCTTGACTTTTTTACTTTGCCATGAGAACCTAATGATACGCTACTGTCCCTATGCGAAAAAAATGACAAAGGTTTAAGAAATGGCAAATATTATATCAGAGATAGATTCTGTTAAGATGCAGGAGATCATTACTTATACAGAATACTTCCCAAATTTATCACGCAGAAATCTTGCAAATACTATCTGTGAGAATCTTGAATGGAAAACACCTGCCGGATCTCTGAAAGTGAATTCTTGCCTAAGTTTACTGAACAATCTGGAAAAACAGGGTAAAGTTAAGCTAAGGCCACTTGAGAAACGGGTGCATACACCCAAGCCACTTAAGAAGGAGAAAGATCTTTTTGACATCACGGACAAGTCAGACATTAAGGGGAGTGTTAAAGATTATCGAGTCTTGCTTAAGCAAGTTGTTGAAGACAATCTACACGTAGAATGGAATGACCTGATACAACGTTACCACTATTTGGGTTATAAAAAGTTATTTGGCTCAAGTATTAAATATTTCATATATCTCGATGGAGTATCAGATCCAGTTGGATGTATTTCCTTTACTTGCAGCACTACTTACCGGCAGAAAGATCGAGATAAATGGATAGGATGGTCTGATGAACAACGAGTTCAAAGTCTAAATTGGATCCTTAATAATAACCGCATGCTGATTTTTCCCTGGATAAAAATTCAGAACCTGGGTTCAAAATGTTTGTCGATAGCGCTTTCAAATGTTGCCGGTGATTGGGAAGTAAAATTTAACTTTAAGCCCCTATTAGTAGAAACCTATGTGGATCCAAGTCGATTTACAGGAGCAATGTATAAGGCTGCAAATTTCATCCTGATCGGACAGTCTTCAGGAAACTACCGACCAGATAGCATTTCTTTGCCAAAGGAAAAGCAAGTTAAAAAAGATATCTATATTTTCCCTTTAGATCCAAACTACAAGCAGATTCTATGCGGGAAACCAAAATCTTTACATAAAAAGCGTCCCGCTAACCATCTTAATAATTGCTTAAAAAAATTTCAAAGTAACCATGAAGAGCTTGATCTGTGGGAAAAAATTCAATACGAGATCGCACTAATCTGTAAGAGAATTGACACCAATGAACTGAAGCAATCCAGACAAGTAAACGCTCTAACCATGATCCTTGCGATATACAGAATAGTTTTTGCAAACAACTTTCGTTCATATGATTCAGTTCTGTGCGATCTTATTGATAATGCTAATTCACATGGCATTAAACTTTCATTCAGACGAAAACTTCTGCCTACAACATTTTGTGAAGCGAGAAAGAGATTCAAGGCCGACACGTTCAAGGAGATCAATTCAAAAGTACTTGACATTTACGAGCAACACATCGACAAACGTAAAGATTACCTATGGAAAGGGCGAAGGGTTTTTGCCGTAGATGGAAGTAAAATTAACCTTCCAAGAGAAACTATGAATGAAGATAGAGGCAATTACAGGCTTCCCTGCAAACACGCATTCTACCCTCAAGGTCTTCTTAGTTGTATTTATCGATTGAAAGTCAAAGTTACCTACGACGTTACTTTTTCAAACACTATGGACGAACAGAGAGAAGCGATCACACACCTGAAAGCACTAAAGCCAGGTGATGTGGTGATTTACGATCGTGGCTACATAAGCTATGCGTTGCTATATTGGCATAACCGACTCAATATTGATGCTGTATTTCGACTAAAAAAACAGAGTTTCAAACAAATTAATGAGTTCATCAAAGGAAATAAAGACGACAACACGACAGAGATTAGTCCATCTAAAAAGACCTTCTCCAACATTAAGAAAAAGCATCCTGAAATTGAAAAATTAGAGTTCTTCCCACTTAGGATGATGAAATACAGGATCGGCAATAAAACCTACTACATTGGATCAACGATTATCGACAAAAATATTACTATCTCAGACTATTCCGAGGCTTACCACGCTCGTTGGGGGCATGAAGAACTTTATAAAACATTAAAAACTCACCTTGACGGAATTGAATTTCACGGAAAGCGTGAAGAATTCATCAAGCAAGAGTTATTTGCTGCACTTGGTATTTTAACTTTAAACAGAATTATGGCAAATTATGCTGAGGAAATATTAGATGATAACGAGACTTTCAGCAGCTCATTCGAAAGAAAGAGGAAAGTTAACTTTAAAGGTCAACTGGACAATCTGCTGAGAATTGTCGAGCCCGTTATTGCAAGCGATAGCAAACAGTTAGAGTCTTTGCTAAAAAAGAACAATGAGAGAGCAGTACGGGGATCATACAAATCTAGAAGTGGACGAAAGTCGATCCGCAAGAGCCACCGAAAAATCAACAAATGGCAAAAAACAACCACAAAATAGTGTTTCTAAATAAGTCCACACACCACCTATTATTTTTACTCACTGGTGTGTGGATTTCACATCTTTAAAAGGTGTAACTACTTAATATAACTAAGTCGATATGTCATATTATGTAAATATTCGGCCAACCCTTTTTTTCAAAAAACATTAAAAAAGTTCGGGACACGTTTGAATTAATCTTATATAAAGAGAAGCATGAAATATGCTTCTCAGAAACAATTGCCATTATACACCCAAGAGACTAGTGTCCTGCCATCTATATAATGTCGCAAAGATGAGCGTCATTCCTGCGGAAGCGGGAATCCAGAAGCCTGAAGTAGCCAAAAATAATGGATTCCAACCTTCGT
>JBDLIC010000231.1:0-2986 GCA_039715075.1 Nitrospirota bacterium | reverse complement strand
CTGAGATGGATCCGCTCAAACAATCACACATTAATCTTGCTAAAGGTGATTATCAGAAAACCATAGATGTATACAAGACTAAATATGCCAAGTATCCGGAAGACAGAACATTATTGAGTAGTTATGTCAAAATGATTGACGACATAAAGAAGATGGCTGACAATGCATTTGGTAGAAACGATTTTGCCCTTGCCATAAGGATTTACAATATCTTGCTGAATAACTTTTCAGATTTTGAAGAGATTAATCAATTTCTATCCTTCGACAGAGCATCTTTGAACATGCTGATTCAAAAGTGCGATATAAATATCATCTATAAGCTCGTTAATAGTCATACTGCTAATAATAATTTTCAGAGAGCTTTGGATGCATACGAAGTTATTCTGCTTAAATATCCAGAAGACAGCATATTGCTGCAAATCTATGTCAAAGCCATTGAGAACATTAAGAATAAGGCTGATATGGCATTTAGAAAGAAAGATTTTGCCTCTTCAGGGAAGTTTTACAATATTTTACTTAGTAACTATTCACGTTTTAATGATGCTGAGCAATTCCTCTCTTTCGATAGTAAATTTTTAAATGCGAGTATTACGGACTGTAGTAAATTCCTCACAAAAAAAGGTCTTGAGCAATATAGAATGGGGAATTTCTCTCAAGCAATTTCTATATGGGAGAACATACTCTTATTTGATTCTGACAATGTAGAAATCAGGAAGGCAGTTGATACGGCTTCTATGCAATTAAAAAACATTCAACAATTAGAATAGAGGTATTTTAGGTTGGAAAAAAGGGAACGAATGTTTAAGGAAGAAAACGAAGACACAAATGTCCCCTTCAATATTTTATTCCGTTATGCATTTTAAGGAAAAGCAATAAATATCTCAATGCAAGCTTTCATCTCGCAATCATTTTTTTCGTTATATATTAAAAGTGAAGATAAGTAGGTGGAAGAAACAATCGTTGAAACCGTTTATCCCACTACATTAAACTTCCTGACCCTCAATTCAACACCGAGTTCCTTTGCCACGGCCTCGCATTTCTTTACGTCAATTTCCGGTATTTTCACAACTGTAACTTTAACTTCGGGAACGAATTTCTTTGACTCTTTAATAAACTCAAGGATTCCCTTATAGGCACCTTTGAGTTTTGGTTTACATATCTGCTCATACTTCTCTTCATTTTCCGCATCAAGACTGATCGAAAGACTGTCAACAAGACCCTTGAGTTCCGGCAGTATGTTTCTGCCGTTTATTAAATTAGCCTGGCCGTTGGTGTTAACCCTTACTCTCCCGCCCTGGTCCTTTATCCAACGGGACACTTTTATTACCGTGTCAAATCTTAAAAAAGGTTCCCCTACCCCGCAAAAGACCACTTCCTTGTATGCTTTAGGATCTTTTATAGCCTTGATTAGCTGGAGTGCCGTAGGGTCTCTTTCGAGACGCAGGTTGTGCCCCTTCACATAATTCGTTCTGAACTTCACGCAAAACCTGCATTTATTTGTACATTTGTTTGTTATATTCAGATAAAGGGAATCCCTGATCTTGTAGACCACTTCTCCTTTATCAACAACATCCCCTATTTTAAAAAGCTTCTTTGCATTGTGGGTCGTAATCCTGGCAAGGTCAACAGTGTTTATTCCTCTTATATCAGCAATAAATTCTGCTGTATGTTTAAGGAAGGAGGGTTCGTTTCTCTTGCCCCTTACCGGCATGGGGCTGAGGTAAGGCGCGTCCGTCTCAATAAGCAGGAATTCGTCAGGGATAAATTTTACAATCTTTTTCAGGTTCTTTGCATTCTTGAATGTAACCGGCCCGGCAAGAGATAAATAAAAACCGAGTTCCATTGCTTTTTTTGCCATGTCCAGATCCCCTGAAAAACAATGCAGCACACCTGTGTTATCTATGATTTCTTCCCGGAGTACCCTCAAGGTGTCATTTTTCGCCTCCCTGCTATGAACAATAACAGGCAGGCCCTTCTCTTTCGCAAGGGAGAGCTGCCTCCTGAAGGCATCAATCTGAATACCCTTGGGCGAATGCAAATAGTGGTAATCAAGCCCAATTTCACCGATTGCTACGACTTTAGGCTTTTGCGACCATTCTGATATTCCCTGGTATAATGTATCGTCCAGCTCCTTCGCGTCATGGGGGTGGATCCCCACAGCAGAATAAATATTCGGATACTTTGAAGATAATTCAAGCCCCCGGATGTTTCCTTCCTTATTGGAGCCGACATTAATTATATACTTAATATCAGAATCATCTGCCCGTTTTAATACCTCATCTCTGTCCTCGTCAAATGCATCCATCTCGAGGTGACAATGAGTGTCAATGAGCGTACGTTTCACCGTAAATTTGCCTCCTGCAATCGAAAAGTTCTTATTTTCTCAATAGAAAAGAGAAAAAGGGATTAGCTGACTTTCATGCAATTTCATTTAAATCTTTCAATTCTTATTTTATGTTAGTGAAATATAAAGAATTTGTCAAAGTAATGACCTTGTTTTTTTCTGGAAAATATGGTAATTTTTCAGTTCATTATAGAGAGGGGGTTGCCCATGAAGGAAACCGAAATAATCAGTATTTTGAGAAACGAAAACGAAGAATACAAAAAACTCGAGGTTGAGCACAGAAAACTGGATCATACTCTTGATGAGATGACCAAAAAAAAGTATCTGACGACCGAAGAAGTAGTTGAAAAAAAGAAAATCCAGAAACAGAAGCTCCAGTTTAAAGACCGAATGGCTCAACTTGTCAGAAGCTATAATAATTAAAAGCTACCGTTTATTTCATACATTATTTATATCATAACTAAATTATGAAAAGCGCTACAATTAAAAAAGGGCTGGAAAGGGTGCCGCACAGGGCATTGCTGTATGCAACCGGAATGCCCTCCACTGAAATGGGCAAACCGTTCATCGGTGTTGCCACGAGTTTTACTGATATTATCCCCGGGCATACAGGAATGCGCTGTGCGGCACCCTTTCCAGCCC
>JBDLIC010000230.1:0-3009 GCA_039715075.1 Nitrospirota bacterium | reverse complement strand
AATTGAGGATTACGATTAATCCATTTTAGACTAAAGTTCGCACTTCTTTTCTTGTTTTTATGAGTGAAGATTTGAAACGGTTATCGATGGATTTTGTATTTCAAGAAATTAAGTACTTTACCTGCTTATGAATAAAAAGTGACATTAAAAGAAAACCTCTATAACATCATGATATCGTTAACTTGTTGCGGTGATGAAGTTGAAGATTACCAGATGAAACAAATGAAAAAGTGATTGGAATCATAAAATAGTTTTCTATGCTAGCCAGGCGCCATATACGAATACTGGAATAAAACCCAGAATTGGAGTTAAGGGTAGCATAAGTAACTCAGCGACCCCGTCTTTAAAACCGAATTTATCGCCTAATCCAGTCGCAAAAAAAACAGAAACATAATGTCCAAGTTTTGAAAGCGCTCCGGAAATGGCAGTGACACCTAATATAAACCAGAAACCAGGAATTAAATCCATTATTTCTACTTCTATTATCGGATTTATGAAACTAAGAAAGATCTGTACAAAAATAAGAGATATGCATCCAAGAACAAGGGTTTTAAATGATTCAAGCTTAGCAAGTCTTGTAATAAAGGTTAGAGCAACGGATAAAACCATCAGGATTCCTAAAAGCCCTAAAAATCCTCCAGGGGACAATTTTAATATTCTTAAAGGAAAACCCCAGAGAGCATCTTCTCCCAAACCTAATATAATTGGAAAAAGTGTCAAAACAAAAACTGCTACGGCAATTGCCTCTAAAACAGGCAACAATAACATCTTTAAATATTTAATACATGATCCCTGCCTTTTTTTTATTATAAAACAGACTATTATAATGGGCGCCAAAAAAAGAAATAAATATGCCAGAGCAGCTACATGAGTTTGCCAATAAGTCATTACCATTAGTGCTGAAATTACAGAATCCTGAAACATTAGCAGTTCCACTTGTCCTTATGTTTTTTAAGATATAAAAAAGAATGGACAACTCTCTCGTATGCTTTTGCTACATGTAGTGCTTTTTCCTCGTTAATGTTTAAGCGACACAGAAAGCTGTAAAAGTGTAGACTGTTCATAATATGCTGTAAAGTGAACTTAATCGTCTGTCTCGGAGCTATGCTGAACATTTTTTATTCTCCTATTTAACCTGTCACCTTTAAGGCATGCTCTCCGATATAACTTTCAAGTGTTCTCAAATGTGAGAACCTCTTTTCCTCAGAGGGTTTTGTGATCGGATACATCTGAATCATCGCTTTTTCCTCTGCCCTTGCATAATCCACCTGTACCGTTGATATCTTTCCCCTCAGTCTCAGCAGTTCTTTTAACTCTTCTATAAACTTTTTATTCGGCATGATTAATATCAATCTCCTTGTACTAAATAAATAGCAAATATCATGCCACTTAAAACTCATTGGATTTAAAGAAAACAACTATAAAGCTTTTTTTGATTATTGAGTGAAATGACATATATTTTTTAGTCATTTTGGCATATAACGTTTTTACTTCTTTCAGGATGCGTTGAGTCTTCAATTATTTCTTTAGATAATTACTTAAAATTCAACTCGTTACATATTATGCAATGCTGCTTAGAGTTAATAAGAGAAGGGGAAAGGAAATGATAGAACTCTTTGCCATTATGGCACTCCATATGCGCTTATTTATTAATTTGTCTATTGATTTGCGTTTGTAATTTTGCAGTATTGGGCAAAATCAAACTCGTTGATATCTGTAAGAAATCAACGGCATCCAGACTGAATCAACTTTATTGATAACTTCAACTTGTCAATGAAATTTGACCGGTGTCGAGCCCATTAATAATAGAGAAAAACCTGCAATACCAAAATATCTGTAAATACTGAAGGTTTCAATAGTAAATTAATAAAACAGGGTAGTTGACTCCCCATAGACAAATAGATACTTAACTGCTGAAAGTTATTGCTTTCCACCGGGGGGAGGGGTTGCGCTGGTTACACCGGCGGTCAGCACAAAGCGCATGGCCTCCTCCATGTTCATTTCCAGGGGCCGGACTGCACTGCGGGGCACCAGCACAGCATAACCACCGATCATGTAACTCAGGGGCAGATACACCAGGATGCTGTCTTCTCCCCGGAAACCCTTTGGCAGACGTGCCGGAATTGCCTGGGTAATAAACCCTATCACCTGCATACCGGTATTGCCGACCGATACTGCCACCACCTGCTCAAATTCCTTTTTAGCAGTTGGTGAGAAGTATTGGAAAAAGTCACGGATCGCTTTATACACTGATTTTATCAATGGCATGCGGTAAAAGAGCTGCTCAGCCATGGCAAAGAGCTGTCGAACGACATAGACCCGCATCAGCAGACCCACCACGAATGCCGCTGCCAGGGCAGCGATCACGCCTATGCCCGGCCAGTACAGGATGTTCGGAAAGATCGATCGGATCATGCCGCCCAACAATGACTCAGACGATACCACCATCCAGTAGAGGAGATAAAGAGTGAGCGCTACAGGCAGGATGGTTACAAGTCCGGTAAGAATGTTTTTGCTTATAAATTTTAGCATATGAACTTCCTCCGTTTCAGGGATCGCTGACAAGCGAGTATAACCCTTTCTAATGTTCTATTTTCTTATCCAAATTGTACTATGCATAGACTCCCCTGTTCAACGTGGAAAGAAAATGATGTACTGTCAATTACAGGAAGTAAGGTTGGTTTGTAGAAGGCTCGTAAAAACAGGATTACTATAAGTTATCGTTAATTATAAGATAATTTTAAAAAACTCAACTATAGAGAATACTCAACAGAATCCAGACTGAATCAACTTTATTGATAACTTCAACTTATAAAGGAAATCCTGTCTGACTCAGAACTGCTCTCTTTCAAATGGTAATTAACGATTTTCCGATTCTTTGATTCCAAATGATACATAGATGAAGTCTTCAATGTGGAGAGCAATAAAAATTTGTGCATAATAAGTTAAAAGAGTGCATTTCTGCTTTTTCATTCATTTTTTTAGAAATATGGCAATATTTGAAAAATA
>JBDLIC010000229.1:0-3017 GCA_039715075.1 Nitrospirota bacterium | reverse complement strand
CAGGGGCTGCGACGTTTGTTCTAAAGGGTGCATCAGGCAGGTAGTATGGGCCCTCGACATCATTTTGTGTAGGAGGACATATGTCTGCTGATGCTTTGAAGGAATAGAAAAATATTGATGCTAAGAATATGATGAGAAATATTTTTCTAAGGTGCGCCATGCGTTTCCCTCTGAAAGCGATTTCCTTTACTGCCCTGCCGATTTATCCTGACCTTCGTCTGTTTTTTCCTGCTGTTCTATGGTCTTTTCTACAGGTTTTTCAACCGCCTCTGCTTTTTCTTCTTTGTAGGTGCTAATCCCGAGCACCTTCCAGAGGGGTCAAAAACTGACAAGGGCAGTGACAAGGGCAATAGCTGCCACTGCAAATGCGCCTATTCTCAGTCCTGTGCTGACCTGGGTAAAGAGACCTATAAGCAGAAAGATGACCCCGGTAATGATCCTTATATTCCTGTCCATGCTTCCAACGTTCTTGTTCATTTCAACACCTCCTATGAGAACGTTTTCTGGAACATCCTGTTTTTATAGTTAAAGAATATCACTTCCGGGACAAATGTCAATCGGGGGAAAAGCGGGGAAGTCTGTAAGGGAAACGGGTTAGTGCTATTGAGATTGAAGATCAATAGGGTTGTCTGTGTTGTATAATTATGGTTAGCAGGACTGATTAAACAATCAAACGTTAAAAACGCTTGGACGATTCAACATTCTTTTCATATGGATGAACTTTCAAAAGAATATGTAATTTCCTTTTTTGAGAGGAAATTAATGATGCATGGAGACAGGGCGGATGCTGTGGGCTGGTCTGAAAAAGGACAGTTGCTGCGATATCAGGAAATGCTCCATGTAGGAGATATTCATAACAGCAAGGTCCTTGATTTTGGCTGCGGCAAAGGTGATTTTTACAGGTTCTTGAATGAAAGAGAGATCCCGGTTACTTATACCGGATTTGATATCAACGAAAAGCTTATTGATCTTGCAAAGAAGAAATTTCCAAATATTGATTTCAGGGTCTTCGATATGGACAAAGACGTACTTGATGAAGACTTTGATCATATATTTCTTTGCGGTGTGTTTAATCTGAAAGTTCAAGGGATTGACGGATTAATAAAAAAAGTACTGACAACACTGTTCAATCACTGCAGAAAAACACTTGCCTTCAATGCCCTTTCATCCCTTGAACCTGCAAAAGACTTTCAACTGAATTATATTGCTCATGAAGACATCATAGAGTTTGCAGTAAAAAACCTTTCTCCTAATGTTGTTCTCAGACAGGGAAGAATTCCATACGATTTCACATTGTTTGTGTACAATAAATATTAATTACGAATTATGGGTAGTGTCTGAACGGAAACCGAAGGAAAGGGGGACAGGGCAGAATCACGAAGTGCTTCATTAGTAATCGCAGTTATTCCTTGATTAGTAATTTGTAATTGCCGTTAACTCTGCATTATGCTTTTGATAAAAGGCGAGCTGGTGCCAGGCTTACATATATTTTAATTAATTTTGTTAAATAGCAGAATATTTTATCAGGATATCGATTATAGACTAAAGTCGACACTCACATCTGCTGCATGATCATTGCACATTTCAAGTAGAAATATGTAATAAAAATTAAGAACAACTACTTATTTTTTATGATTTAAATCATAGTGATCGCATCATATTGGGTATAACGTCATAAGTAATAGAACTTAAAATGCTATGGAAATAAAAATCAAAAGAGCATACGAGAGACCTAGCAGTACTGACGGCTTTCGAATCCTGGTAGACCGGCTTTGGCCGAGGGGTATCTCGAAAGACAAGGCAAAAGTGGAGTTATGGCCGAGGGAACTTGCCCCCTCAACTGAGCTTCGTCGCTGGTATGGTCACGATCCTGAGAAATGGTCTGATTTTAAATCTCGCTATTTTTCCGAGTTAGATGGTAATCCGGAAATGGTAGAAGAGCTTCTCGAGTATGTACGCAAGGGAAAGGTAACTTTTGTATACAGCTCAAAAGAGCAACAGTTGAACAACGCAGTTGCTCTCAAAGAGTACGTCGAGTCTCTAGCACGATGAAAGTCCTCAGATCATAATTGTTGAATATAGTACTGTGCACTTCTAACGTTTTAATACTGATACTGGTTTAACTTAAAAGATTATAAAAATCGCGACAGCCTTAAGGTGAAGAAGCTGTCCTCTTTAAAGCTGGACAAGGGATCGGTGTCGTCGATATTAAGGAACCATTGGCTTTCAAATTCAATCTTCCATCTGTCACCAATTCGCCGCTCTGCCTCCAGGCGAAGCGTTGTTGAACTATTCTCAAGATCTATAATGACACCCAGAAGTGCGTTGGTATCCTGGATGTCATTGAGGCTGAGGCGTGTGCCCAGGAACAGGTCGTTATCCTGGAAGGTCACCGGCGCATCATCATCCCGGTCATCGAAGAGATATTCGGCAAGGATGCCCAGATCGGCTTCAGAATCATAGATCTGGAAAAGGGTATGTTCAATCCCGGCAACCAGAGCACCGAAAGTCCTGCCCTGACCTTCGCGGATTATGCCTTCGAACTTATAGAGTGTGGCTTCCCTGGTAAGTTGCAGATCAAGGCCTGCCTGGTTGATTATGTCATAGCGGGGTTTGAGCTGCGTGTCGTCAGGAATGGGAAGCAGGATGGGTTCACGGCTCGTGCCATAAAAATGATAGATGCCAAAGTCCCAGTCTCCGATAAAGTGGGAGTAGCGAATAAGAACGTCCGGCTGGCCTTCGTTGAGATCGGATTCGAACTCAGCGGCATCCTCATCAACAGGAGACGCTGTTCGCAGGCGGCCTTCGGGGCCGGGAAATGTGCGTTTACGAAAGCCGCTCATTAAATAAATATCTACACGACCCCAGTCCCTTTGGGTGGCGATGTTGATCATCGGCTGTCCGAGGAAGTCTTCTTCATCAATGTCCTCGACCCGGTCGTTCTGGTTGATGATATTGATTAGATGTCGGGACTCGGCAACACCAAAGAAGACGCGGTTAAGGCCGACAAGCACTTC
>JBDLIC010000228.1:0-3067 GCA_039715075.1 Nitrospirota bacterium | reverse complement strand
AGGGTCTCTTGACCTGTTGATATCCAGAGATTCTGAAACGAGTTCAGAATGACATGCACAACAATCATTATGTTTGCGCAACAGGAACAGATTACAGATATGTGTTAATCTGTAGTTAAGTAAACACCGCATAAAAAGGGGGATCGCATGAATACTGTATTGAAACCTTTCAGGATATTGCTGCTCTTGTGCCTTCTTGCTCTCTGTTCGATCGCCATTTCAGGGTGCACAGAGAAAGTTGGAGACACGAGGACCACAATCCACTTTATCACCTGGAAACCGAACATTCCCGGTGTATGGGAAGAGATTTTCAGTATATTTGAAACAGATCATCCTGAACTTAAAGTAGAGAGGGAGACAGGCCCCCATTCATCGACCGCGTTCCATGACCTCTTAACACAAAAACTGAAAAACAAAAGTAAGGACGTGGATGTCTTCCTGATGGACGTAATCTGGCCGCCTGAATTCGCAGCAGCCGGATGGGCCGCGCCGCTTGACGATCTGTTCCCGCCTTCAGAACAGTCAAAGTTTTTAGGCGGTACAATTCTGGCCAATACATACAAAGGGAAAATCTACGGCATACCGCTTTTTATTGACAGCGGTATTTTATATTACAGGAAAGACCTGCTCGATAAATACGGATATAATCCTCCGGATACATGGACTGAAATGATCGAACAGGCGAATGTTATCGTTTTAAAAGAAGCGGAACAGGGCAACAATATGTTCGGGTTTTCCGGGCAGTTCAAACAGTATGAAGGGCTTATATGCGATATGATGGAATATATTTTGAGCAATGGCGGTGAAATATTGAATGCAGAAACAGAAAAATCAGGATTAGCTGACAAACCCGCCCTTGATGCTGTCAGGTTTGTAAGAGACAACATTATCGGCAAAGCCGCACCCGCCGGTGTTGTCACATATCAGGAGCCCGAATCGCTGGATGTTTTTCTGCAGGGTAAGGCGGTGTTTCACAGAAACTGGCCATATGCCTGGGAAGTATCGAACAACCCGGAGCGCTCCAGGGTTGCCGGCAACGTCGGAATTTCAAGACTTCCTCACTTTAAAGGGAACAGGAGTTATTCCACTCTCGGAGGATGGCAGGTCGGCATAAGCAGTTATTCGGAGAACAGGGAAGCCGCATGGACTCTCGCAAAGTTTTTAACAACAGAGAAAGTACAGAAGATCCTCGCAATCAAGTCCGGCAAGGCACCGACCAGAAAGGTACTTTACAATGACTCGGGGATTCTGGAGGCAAACCCCCATTTCGCGGATATGAAAGATGTCTTCCTGACATCCTATCCACGCCCGAGAACTCCGCTTTATCCAGCGGTCTCCAATGTCCTGCAGCGGTATTTCAGCAAGGCTATATCGGATAACAGCATAGACCTGAAAAACGAGGCTGCTGCTGCTTCGAAAGAAATTGAAAAAATTATTGCACTGGAAAAAAGCGGCAAACAAAATAATGAATAAAATTATTAAAAAATCCCCCTGTGTCCCCCTTTTCCAAAGGGGGATTTATTTTTTCCCCTCTTTGGAAAAGAGGGGTCAGGGGAGATTTTATAAATA
Source organism: Nitrospirota bacterium (assembly GCA_039715075.1). Taxonomy (GTDB): domain Bacteria; phylum Nitrospirota; class Thermodesulfovibrionia; order UBA6902; family UBA6902; genus JBDLIC01. Next base: position 1,498 of record JBDLIC010000228.1, on the reverse strand, counting down.
GTGAATATGTCCGTTAATACACGCGAGAGAATATTCGCCGCCACCCTGCTGACACCATGCTTTCTATTTGTTGCCCTATTCGCCTTCTACCCTATTCTTTATTCGTTTTACCTCAGCCTTCACAAAATAATCCTCGGCCTGCCCTCTCTCGGCCAGCCTTTTGTCTGGTTGGAAAACTACAGGGAACTGCTGTACGACAGGATCGCCCTGCATTCACTAACTAACACTCTTGTCTTTGTCCTGACATCAACGTTCTTTGAGATACTGCTGGGACTTGTTATCGCACTCGTTATCAACAGGCATTTCAGGGGAAGGGGGATAGTACGGGCCGCAATACTTATTCCATGGGCCATTCCTACGGTCGTATCATCGCAGATGTGGCGGTTTATTTATAATGACAAGTACGGTCTGCTGAACTACCTCTTGTATGGATCGGACACTGTCTCATATACCGCATGGCTGGCCGATCCGTCGACCGCCTTTGCCGCAATTATCATAGCCGATGTATGGAAGACATCATCGTTTGCAGGATTACTTATCCTGGCGGGACTGCAGGTCATCCCTGACGAGCTTTATGAGGCAGCTAAAATTGACGGTGCTTCTTCGTGGCAGCAGTTCACAAGAATAACCCTTCCCCTGATAAAGCCGGCTATACTTATTGCGCTCCTTTTCAGGACAATGGACGCCTTCAGGGTCTTTGACCTTGTCTTTGTCATGACCCAGGGCGGTCCTGCTGACTCAACCAATGTTCTCCAGTTCTACGGATACAAAAAGATCTTTGCAGAAGGGATGATGGGCTACGGCTCAACAATTTCGGTGCTTGTTTTTTTGGTTACGCTGGTAATATCGCTGGTTTATATTAAGGTGATAGGGACACGGCTTTTTAAGGAAAAGGGATGAGACTAACAATAGCAAACTGCGAATATCGAATATCGAACAAGGAATGTCGAATTACGAAGTTTTTTTACTTCTACATTCATTATTCGTCATTCGATATTCGATATTCGCAGTTTACTAAGCGGTTTTAATATGAAAAAAATACCATTTTACATATCAGTATTCATAATAGTTTTCCTCAGCCTCCTCCCTTTCCTGTGGTTTTTAAATACATCATTTAAAACTCCCGTAGAGATAACAGCTATTCCACCGGTTCTGCTTCCGTCAGGGACAATAGATTCCTATCAGTCTGCCATTAAGGAACACAATCTGCTGCACTTTGTAAAAAACAGCCTCATTGTGGCCGGTGCCACAACAGCACTTACAATATTGATTTCCATCTTTGCCGGGTATAGTCTTGCCCGCCTACGGCTTAAATATAAAGGGTTGATTATGGGCAGCCTTCTCGTGGTGTCAATGTTCCCGCAGATATCCGTTGCCGGCCCGATATGGAGGATACTTCAGAGCCTTGGATGGTTGAACAGTTACCAGGGGCTCGTTATCCCTTATGTTACCCTGACCCTTCCTCTCGGTGTATGGATACTTGCAAGCTTTTTTAATG
>JBDLIC010000227.1:0-3110 GCA_039715075.1 Nitrospirota bacterium | reverse complement strand
CACTAGTGTTTCTCCAGGATGAGGCTGAAACTTTAAATCAACAGATGACCCGGGAATAAAATCCACTTCAATTTCAACAGGAAGAGTCGAAACACTTACCCCTGTTTCAGACAGGTCTTCTATGATCCCTTTATAACTCCTGCCTTCATAAATAATCTCAGTCTCATATCCACCGTTTATTCTGTCAACGTTTCTTTTTTCCATATAAATATCCTCACCTAAGTATATCAAAAGTCCATTCCATGAATATACACTTAAAATCCAAATTTATTCATAAATGAGAATTAAACAAATAATGTTACATAATAATTGTTGAGGGATTTGACACTTTTACTCTCAAATCTATTGATGTGTCGAAAAACATTACACTGCAACTGTAAGAAAAATAATGTTTTCCAAATAAATCAACACGTTATCTCCAGGCACAAAGCTTGCATATATTTTCCTAGATAAGTATTTTCGGTATCCAGAATGAATAATGAACTAACAAACAACATAAGGATCATCTCCGACAGAAGGCACTGCCCGACACCTATTTTCAGCAGATACACAATTTGGGACGGCAAAAGGAAAACAATCAGGAGAGAAGCAGAAAAGGAGAGCCATCTTTTTGTAGATTTATACAGCACGAGGCTGCTTATAGCTGTTTTGTCTCTTCTCTGCCTGAGTTGTTTAGACGCATTTATGACTCTTTCATTAATAGAAACAGGAACTGTCGTAGAGGCAAACCCATTTATGGCATTTTTCCTGGACTATGGCATAATGCCTTTTACTATTGGCAAGTTTATTATTACTGCATCAGCATTAACTGTGATGGTCCTTTTCAAGAACGTCAGAATTACAAGATACAGCCTGCCTGTTGCTATCAAGATATACATCGCAATCGTTATCTATGAGATTTATCTCTTCACATTATGATATCTGATTAACTTCCGGCTGGTTTAACTTTTGGCCGTCATTCGTAATATAATAATCTCCGGGAGAACTCACTGATGCTTTTTTTTATTACATTCTATTCGGTTTACGGTCTTCTGCATCTCTATGCTTTCCTGAAGATTAAATCCGCCTTTTCTCCGGGTGGGAAAACGGTTATTTCCATTATTGTTTTCATGGTCATCATGCTCTTCTCTCCATCAATCATTCATTACCTGGAGAGGGCCGGCCTTGAATTACTCGCACGCCTGATGTCTTATATCGGGTATATATGGATGGGCGTTTTACTTCTCTTCATCGCTGCCTCACTTTTCATTGATATTTACCGGCTGCTGATATATATATGCGGCCTGATATTGAGAAGTGATTTATCCGTGATAATTCCGGCAGCGAAGACATCCCTTTATCTCTGTGTAATATTTGCTTTGACAGTGAGTATATATGGTTTCTTTGAAGCGAGGAACATCCGTACCGAACATATAAGAATTAAAACACCGAAGGTCCCGGTGGAAATTGGAACGATTACGATTGTACAGATTTCAGATGTCCATCTAGGTCTGATCAACAGGAAAGAAAAATTAGGGAGCATTATCAAAAAAATAAAAGATGCGGGGCCGGACATGCTGGTTTCTACCGGAGATCTGGTAGACGGGCAGATCAACAGGCTTGAGGGGCTTGCAGAGATGCTGCAGGCAATAAAACCGGAATATGGAAAGTATGCTGTTACCGGAAATCACGAATTCTATGCAGGCATTAATCAGGCCCTGGATTTCACCAGAAAGGCCGGATTTACGGTCTTAAGGGGAGAGACCGATATTGCAGGCGGCATTATAAATGTAGCAGGAGTTGATGACAGGACAGGCAGGCAGTTTGGTCTTTTTAAAGGCGCCACAGAAAATAAACTTCTTCCTGCGCTGGACAGCAAAAAGTTTACTCTCCTGCTTAAACACAGGCCGCGAATAGAGAAGGATGCTCCCGGCCTTTTTGATCTTCAGCTCTCCGGTCATACCCATAAAGGGCAGTTCTTTCCTTTCAGTCTGATAACAAAATTATATTATTCGATTGATTCAGGTTTTCTCAGCCTCTCGAAGGGTTCAAATCTTTATATCAGCCGCGGCACCGGCACATGGGGGCCTCCAATCCGTTTTCTTTCCCCGCCCGAAGTGACTGTGATTAAGCTGATACATGAAGACAGGGTTCGAGGATTCTAGGAATCAAGCCTGCCTATCGGCAGACAGGGGTCCAACTGTTTGTTTTCTAAAGATTTTATAAGTGCATTGATCATTTCACTTGAATCCTTGACTCCTCGACCCCTTGGACCCTATTATTTACTTTTTATCTCAATCATATCAATAACATCAACAACTTTTTGAATAATTAATCTAATAACCTTTTCCCCCTTTTCCCTGCTCGCCTTCCCGGGGTCCCCCCAGACTCCTCCGCGCCAGTAGCGTAGTTTATTCTTAACCACAAAAGGTTTCGGCATTTTCGGATATTCCTCTTTGGAACGCCCCTTTACAAGCTCGGGGGCAAGGGCAAGAATGAGGGATGTCTCGATCTCGCCCGCGTGCGAATCGTTAGGGGTCTCGGCCAGTTCGGAAAGCTCTTTACGAAGTACGTCATAAGGAGATATAACAGCTATCTTCGCACCTTTAAGTTCTTCAATCAGGATCTCCGCCACTTCCTTGATCGCATACATATGGAGACCTCCCCCGTGGCCTGATATGAGGATAAAGTTTCTCAACCCTTTATTGTATGCATCTTTCACCAGATCATAAGTAAGCCTCCTGAGAGTTTCAGCACTTATACTGATCGTTCCCGGATGCTGGTTCGTGCTGGTACATACCCCGTAAGAAACAGGAGGCGCAAGAAACACCTTCCTTTTCTTAATTAAACGTTTCAATATTTCATACACTATGAGTGTGTCCGTATTAAGTGGAAGATGCCTGCCATGCTCTTCAACAGTCCCGAATGGAAAAATAACAGTCTTCGTCTTTTTCAGATGCCTTTTAAAATCTTCCATCGTAATGTTCTCAAGAATCATAATCTGCCTCCCTGAATGTTTAATGGGTTATTATAGTGAAGCTCCCCGCCTACAAGGCGGGGCATCTAACGACTCCCTAAAATAATTCAAGTTGATTCGGATGCTTCTCTTCCTTCCGATGATATTCAATATA
>JBDLIC010000226.1:0-3134 GCA_039715075.1 Nitrospirota bacterium | reverse complement strand
CATTAGAAACCAAGGAAGAGTAAAGGACATTGAACAACTCAAAATGTTTAAACTTTAGCCATGACGCCCTGCGGTCTCTGCCGCAGGGTTATTCACAAGTTTCTGGAAGAGGTATGGCCTTCAGGAAAAACTAAAAAAGGACTATCAAGGAAAAGGTTCTTTGAGAACTTATATCAACGATTTCTAGATTACGAAGAAGGAAATGGTCGAGATGATGGCGAGAGTGATGATGAAATTCCAATAGAAGAGTCACAGTTTGCTTATGAAACTGATTTAAGAGATTACTTGTCAAATAATCTTCACATAATTGAGGACGGCTTGAGATTATATATATCGGAAGCTGGAGAAAAAGGGATAGAATATATTATCCCAAAAACTAAACGACGCATTGATATTTTAGCTATCGATAAAAACAATGATTATGTGGTCATAGAACTTAAGGTTAGTCGTGGATATGAAAAGACTATTGGTCAGGCTCTTTATTACCAATCGATGGTGAAAAATACTTTTGACGTCGAAAAGGCAAGAATTATACTCATAGCTAGAGAAATTTCAGAGGAATTAAGAATGGGGACAAAGTACTTACCTGATGTACAGCTTTTTGAATATCAACTGTCCCTTACCTTAAATCCGATTTAAGGAGCCTCTAAGTTGATGGTCATGAACGAGTACCAGCAGTCTTGATTTTGCTTATGATTGGTTTCAGAAGTGCAAATCGGTTTTTACGTAAACACACTACAGCTACTCGTCAGACATCATGGCGTTGGCCATAAAAAATATGATCGAATATTCAGAAGACAATGGTAAAGTCATCTCCGTATCAATAAATGGAGAGAATTTAGATTCTGATGATGGTGAATCGTGGCACACTCCTAAAGCGCTCCTCAAGGGTGTCAAGGTGAATGATTTGCCTGACGGGATTGCATTTGCCTTGTGTGACAAAATCCAGGAAGGAGTCATATTTCTCGATTCGATTCCAGTATCCATAACGAAAATCAGTCCTGGTAAATTGCGGCTATCATTCGAAGATGGCGGTACAAGAAAGTATTGGGATGGGAAAATTGGTTTCAGCCATTACATGGAAACAAAGAAGGCCATCGTCGAGGAGAGAGAAAAAGAAGACGGAGATATTAAGCTCGATTCTTACGATGATGATGGAGCTTATATTTTCATGCATTTCTCGACCGAAATTGATTGTGACACTTGCGATGAGGCCATTCAGATTTCCGAACAGATCACGAATGAAATTGAGGGTGCGGCTGAGCTTCGAATCGGTGTTGAATTATTTAAAGTTTCTGAATCAGAGAATGAAAAGGATTTCACACTACGTGTCGTGCTTCCCATCCTCCGAAAACTCGGTTTTTCTAACGTCAAATATAATCATGGTAAACGAGAGTATGGAAAAGACATAGTATTTTCAAGGATAACAGAATTCGATGAAGTTGAGCACTGGGCAGCTCAAGTGAAATTTGGCGATATCAGAGGTGGAGCGAATTCTGATATTGATGAAATTTTTTCTCAAATTGAGGACGCATTCAAAATGCCATACTATGATCTATACACAAAGACGAAGGTGCGTCCATCGAAGATTTGCGTGATAGTATCGGGAAAGTTTACCGAAAATGCTATCGAAAAGATATGTGGAAAGATTGAATCACATGCTATGAGAAATAACATTCTCTTCATTGACGGAGAGAGGATTGACACAATAAGTGAAAAATTTCGCAGAAAATAGCAACCAACAAATAAATTCAGCGGACGCAAAAAAGCCGCGCCGCTGATTAAACCGTTATGTGAGAGAAAAAATGCAAATTCATATTAAATTCATCGTGATTATGCTTTTAGCTGCAATGCTCTCAGCATCTTTCACTACTATTATAGATGCAAGTGAGCTTGTTCCCAAAAAAGTTGAAAACGCAACCCTACACATTATCCTCGAATACTCAGCCACCGGTGAGGCCTCTTTAATAGTAAAGAAAGTTAAATTAAATAGTTATGAGCCAGAAGAAATGGCAAGGCTTTTAACCCATTGGTACTCCAAAATGTTATATTTATTTCAAAATAATATCATGCCTGAGATGTACTTAAAACAAGAAGTAAATAATGCATTGTTTGAGCCTAAAATTAAAAGAAAGGATAATATTTTAAAAAAAGCACAAATAGATGATGTCATTAAGCTGGTTAAAAGGATAGAGAAGAAAAAAGTTATTTCAACAATAGAACTCTACTTACAAGAACTTCCTAGTAATCAAAGAGGGGTAGTCTCTTTTTTAAAAGGCGATCCAACAGAACAACAAACTGTTTTTTCATGGTCTATCATATTACAATACGCATCTGAAAATTATAATAAAAAAGATCTATATTTTATTCATGACATGATGGGAAAAACAATTAAAGCTTATAGTGCAGGTGCGGATGATGATAACCTCCAAAACTCTATAAGCATCCCAAATAATGCTTATTTTAAAATTAAAATGAATAAATAAAATATGACTGACTGGGCTTCAATTATAACAGTGCTTATAGCAGGTGTCTTTGCTTTGATTGGTGCTTATATTGGTTCTAGAATGGAGCGAAAAACTCAGCACCAAAACTGGATTTTAGAAAAACGGGCTGAAACTTTTGCCGATTTCTTGAAAGTATTAAATAAAAGTATTGAAGATGTATCTCTTTATTTTAGGCAAGACCCAGAAAAAGGACTTGAAAGAGAACAGAAACTACTTGATATTTATTATCCAGCGTTCGATTATGTGAATATTGTCAGATTGTTCCTGAAGGAGTCTGAGAGGGATAAATTTGATAAATTAGTTAGAGAAATATACGCAATTCATTCACAGAAAGAACGTGGAGATACGAGACTGTCATTAATGGATAGTAAGAAAAAAGAACTACAGAAAATTTTCGAAGATCATATTAAGAATCCAGATTGATAATTGAAAAAGCAACTTATGAACGAACGAGTACATAGGTAACGCTTTTTGCCTATAATTTGGGCAAGGAGGAGGTGCCTATGCCCTGGGAAGGAGTTACCAAGATGGATCAAAGAGTTCGTTTCATATCAGAGTACCTGGAGGGGTATTTTCCAGTAGCAGAACTATGCAGGCAGTTTAATATCAGTAGAAAGACCGGTTACA
>JBDLIC010000225.1:0-3210 GCA_039715075.1 Nitrospirota bacterium | reverse complement strand
CTAGTGTCCTGTCCCTAACGCTTCTTTACACTTTTTTTAAGTGTCATTCCGGTAGTCTTTTGAGCCGGAATCCAGGCCTGCCATATCATGGATTCCCGATCAACAGACTTCGGGAATGACAGAATCATGTAAGTTTATTTATGGGACAGCACACTAGCTTTTCATAAAACTTGCCCCCATGCATCCTATCATGGCACCAAAAAAATCGGCAAATAAGTCACCGATCGCGGCCTCTCTGCCAGGAACATAGTACTGGTGAATTTCATCGCTGATCCCATAAATAGAGGCGGAAAGAAATGCCAGAATAAAAACATACTTTCTTATCCCGCTTTTTTTAAACGTGTGGTAGAAAAGAAAAGCAAGAAGAATATAGGCAAGCATATGAAGGACCTTGTCAGAATTTTGCGGCAGGGATGGGAGATTAAGATTGCGAAGCGATGAAAGATAAAAAATAGTTACCATATAGCCTAAAGTTATAAACCAGTAAATAACAGCCGTTCTTCCTTGTCTTTCTTCAAGATTTGGCATATATATAATTTCTTTGTATAAACATAACAATTGATTCGTCATTCCCGCAGTCTGTTGAGCGGGAATCCAGTCTTTTAAAAAGCTTCTGGATGCCCGATTACTAACTTCGGGCATGACAAAAATAAAAAACTGCATTTTAAATACAGGCACTAATCAACTGAAAGCAATAAAACACCCTGTCGGCACTTAATTCCAACAGGGTGTTTCTGTTCTGTCTGTTTGAAGACAGTATTAATCCTCAAAAGTTATAGCTTCTGAAGGGCATGTATCAGCTGCTTCCTGGCAGTCGCAGGTATCACATTTGTCTTCTGCTTTCACAAACGCCTTTTCATCATCTCCCAGCTCGAATACCTCAGGGCAAAGCTCAACACATGTGGCACAGCCAGTACACTCATCATAATCAATGACCGGTTTCATAAGTACCTCCTATTGTTTATACATTCAGCCTGATCAAATCAGGCATGTTTCCGTTGAAATGACCAGCAGTAGTCATAAATTGGAAAGACCATTATATTATACATAAAGCATTCAAAAACTTATCCAGGAATAAACTTTATATAAAAATTATTTATGACTGTCTCCGCTACTCAACAGGAGTTACTATCGCCATTACAACAAGCCTTTCACCTTTGTCGGCTGCAAAACCGTGCTCGACCATAGGGTCGCAGGGAAGACATGTCTTTTCATCAGCTTCAATCTGTTCATCACCAACAGTAAATGTGCCCTTCCCCTCGACTACATACATTAAAAGCCTCATAGGGGCCTTATGAGGCGTCAGTTTCTGCCCTGCCTCCAGGCACATCAGGGCGATCCGCATTTCGGGCTTGTCATCAAGCATTTCCCTGGATAATTTGTCGGGATTAAAATTAATCAATTTTTTCAGATCAAGTGTTTTCATTTTTTCACCTCCGTTTTTATTCAGATATAATTATTCCTCAAATTAAATGATATATTTTTATTAAACTGTTTTGGGACAGTTTAGACCATGATCTAAATCATATTGGAGAAAAACCGTCTTTACCGGTTAATATTCGAGAAGATACAGGAAGAGCAGGCAGAAGGTTCTTTTTCCCCTTTGCAGGGCCCTGATATTCCATGATGGCAGAGGGCGAAGTCATATTTGAGAGGGTCCCCTGGATCATATTTTTTCAGCGCCTCCGTAATCTCCTTTGCAGTCTTCCAGTCTGAAGCTGTCCTTTTTGTAAGACCCAGGCACCTTGAGATTTTTGCAATATGGGTATCAAGGGGAATGATTAATTTTGAAGGGTTGATTTTGTCCCATACTCCCAGATCAATATCTTCTGTCCTTACCATCCACCGCAGGAAGAGGTTCATCCTCTTGCATGCGCTTCCTTTCCGGGGAGCCGGAAGCAGCTGAGTCAAACCAGGCGGCTTAATGTTCCTTCCGTAAACAGGTGTTGTATCAATCGAATAGAAATTTTCTACAAAGCCGGTCAACGCAATCCGTATATCATCATCTTCAACATTGAAATAATGATAGAACATTTTTTTAAGAGATCCCCACTGCTTCAGAATACTGCTTAAGATGTACACAAAACTCAGAACATCATTCCCCTTATTAAACCTGTAATTTATCTGCTTAAAGTATTCAGCATCATTTTTCAATAAAAATTTTTTCAGAAAAAAAGCAGGCCGTTTGCCCCCTGGTTTCAGGATCCGCTCTATTACAGGTTTGAAAAGCTCCACCTTTCCGTAAGCAAAACAGGATGCGATAAATCCAGCTGTCTCAATGTCCGAGGGCCTTGAGTATCTGTGAGGGAATTCAATAGGGTCGTGTTTGAGTCTTTCCTCAAAATCATATTCTATGTAAAATTTATCCAGAGTTTTTTTAAGTGAGCGCATGATTCATATTACCATAATGAAGGACTCTCTCTGTCAAAGAATCAATCTAAAAAGAGATTGAGGACAATATTTTAAGAGGACGAATTTATGCTTGACAAACTTGATAAAAAACATCCTGAAATCAATCCTCACGAAACATCTTAAGGACCTGGAAACCTTTTACACAACCATCCTGCTTCACTTTAATCTTGCGGGCAAATAATAAAACAGGTTGAGATAAATTAATACCAGTTGGGACAAAGCCCTAGAACATATCATGCAGCATAAAGTATCTTTCCAGACCTCTTAATTTCACCGAGTAGTGTCTCCGGTTCTGCAGTCTGAAAATCATCTGTCGAATATCCTATTGGTTCAATTATAGACAAATACTTTGATAATGCTTTTGCAAGGTCTTCCTGAATATCCAATATTTTCTTTCCCTTAAAAGAAGGAGAAATTACGGCTAAGTCAATATCCGAATGGTTATGCGGCCTGCCTGCAGCATACGAGCCATACAATATTATTTTATCAACAACTATCTTGTCGGCTTTCATTATTTCAACCAGTACTTTTACTATTTTTTTAATTTCAGTTGTGGTATATTTCGTTTTAACCATTTCACCAACTCCTTTGTTTGCTTCAGATAATCCTCAGCAGTTTTCAAGTCATATTCCATTGATAACATCCAATTATCAGTAGCCTTCTTCATGGACTAATTATAACAAAACACTACATAACATTTACATTTAATTCCCTCCTTACATCCTTTCCCGCCTTCCCTCTTTTCCCGCTTTTCTCGCCTAACCCCCTTTCCCGCCTTTCCCGCCTTTCCCGCCTTTC
>JBDLIC010000224.1:0-3231 GCA_039715075.1 Nitrospirota bacterium | reverse complement strand
ATTCTTCAGTTTCAGAAATTAGTTTATCACCATTTAGTTTTATGACTCTAAAATTCACATGAACGGAGTGATTGATGAAATCAAGTACTGGTTTGGTAAAACGTAAAATACGTTCATTTCCGTTATGCACTTCTTTAATCATCTGAGAAGGGGGATCAGTCATTACAGCAAGACCATTCCATGCATCGAAGATAAATACCCCCCCGGGCTTCAGGTGTTGTTTAGCTTTTTTGCATGTCAAAGCTAAATCTTCATTGCTATTTTGATAACTGATGACGGCAAACATTGATATAACAGCGTCAAATGATTCAGCTAATTCCGTATCCTGTATTGAACTCTTCTGAAAATCAATTTCTAATCCAGCTTCTTTTGCTTTCCTTCTTGCAGCTATCAACATCTCTTCAGAGCGGTCTATTCCTACTACCTCATAACCCCTTTGGGCAAGGACAATAGCATGCCCACCGGTACCGCATCCAATGTCTAAAACTTTTTTGATTTTTTTGCCGTGTTTTTTAAAGAGTTGTTCCAGAAAATCACATTCCTTCTCATAATCCTTACTTTGATACAGATCATCATAGGCTTCTGCATATTCTCTTTTGAATACCATTATTTTTTCATTTCCTATTTACTGTTTTTCAATTAATTACAATACCATTGATATACTTTTCTGATTCCTTCTTCAAGACTGATTTTAGCTTCCCACCCTAACTCTCTTGCCTTGCTTACATCAAGAAGCTTTCTTGGTGTTCCTTCAGGCCTTGTAAGATCATGTTCTATTGCACCTTCGTACCCGATTATTTCGCTTATAAGAACCGCAAGGTCTCTGATTTTTATATCCACACCAGAACCAATATTAATGAACTCACCACCTTCTCTGAATCCACAATTCTTCATCAAAAAAATACTTGCATCGGCAAGGTCATCAACATGCATAAACTCCCTGTATATCTCACCTCCTCCCCAGATAACCACGGACTTCTCGCTAATGCCAAGTTTTTTCAACGCATCTCTCATTATTTCCTCAGTCCCGACAATTGCTTCGTTATCCACGTTAAAACCAAAAGGAAATCTTAGAATATCTCTTGTTATCTGCTCAAAATCTTCATTCATCAAAAGCTTGGCAATATGAAATTTTCTTATCAAAGCCGCAAAAACATGAGCTGTTTCAAGATTGAAATTATCATTAGGACCATACATATTTGTCGGCATTAGTGATATATAGTCAGTCCCATACTGCTCGTTATAATACCTGCACATCTTCAAGGCAGCTATTTTCGCTATTGCGTAAGGTTCGTTGGTAGGTTCCAGACTTCCGGTTAGAAGATCTTCCTCTTTCATAGGTTGCTTCGCTAATTTTGGATATATACATGAAGAGCCCAAATTAAGAAGTTTCTTTGCTCCATACTTATATGAGGAATGAATAATGTTAGTAGCTAACATGATGTTGTCATATATAAATTCTGCTTTGTACGTATCGTTTGCCAGTATCCCCCCTACTTTAGCAGCAGCCAAAAAAACATACTCAGGCCTTTCAATCTCAATAAATTTCTCGACGTCAGCCTGACGTTTAAGATCAAGTCTGGAACGAGAACGCGTAATAACATTTTCATACCCTTGTGAGTCAAGCAATCTTTTCAAAGCAGATCCAACCATTCCTCTGTGGCCCGCAATGTAAATCCTTGAAGTTTTATTCATTATGAATTATTGTTTTTAAGATAAAAAGGAAGTGATCTCAAAAACTGATAGTGGACATATGATTAGCTTGTCCAGTTAATTTTATTATTACTTAATATGAGCTTCCCTTCTCCGGGAGATTTGAGCCCAATAGATTCCATATCAGAATCGACCATAATTTTAACAAGTTCGTTGAAAGTAACCTTTGGCACCCAGCCGAGTTCTTCCCGGGCTCTTGAGGCATCTGCAAGTAGAAAATCCACCTCTGCAGGTCTGAAATACTTTGGATCGATTTTAATTACACTATCGCCAACCTTCAGGTCTGCTTCTGAACCCGGCACTGACGATGAATTCATAGATTTGATGATGCCTTTTTCGCTTAACTCTGTGCCGCACCATTCAAGCTCTATCCCTGCATAATTAAAAGCATGTTCGACGAATTCTCTTACAGTATGACTCTCGCCCGTGCCAATTACATAATCATCAGGCCTGTCTTGCTGTAATATAAGCCACTGACACTCCACATATTCAGGGGCAAATCCCCAGTCTCTCTTTGCATCAAGATTACCAAGAAAAAGCGCTTTCTGTTTGCCCGCAATTATATTTGCTACCGCCCTTGTAATTTTCCTTGTAACAAAAGTCTCTCCCCTTCTCGGTGATTCATGATTGAAAAGCATTCCATTGCAGGCAAATATTTTATACCCCTCTCTGTAATTAACAGCCATCCAGTAAGCATATACTTTTGCCGCAGCGTAAGGGCTTCTTGGATGAAAGCGAGTAAGTTCGTTTTGTGGTGGAGCCGTTGAACCGAACATTTCCGATGAAGAGGCCTGATAGAATTTTGTCTTTATTCCGCTTCTTCTTATCGCCTCAAGAAGTCTGGTACATCCCATGGCTGTTATATCACCAGTATATTCTGGCATGTCAAAACTCACTCTGACATGGCTTTGAGCTCCAAGATGATATATTTCATCCGGCTGAATATTATAAACAATATTTGTGAGCTGTCCGGCATCTGATAGATCGCCGTAGTGAAGAAGAAGTTTTACACCTGATACATGAGGGTCTACATATAGATGATTTATCCTGTCTGTGTTAAAAGTACTTGCTCTACGGATAAGTCCGTGAACTTCGTACCCTTTTGACAATAGCAGTTCTGAAAGATATGAGCCATCCTGGCCGGTGATACCTGTAATTAATGCTTTTTGGGTCATCTATATATCATATAACAAAACTGTTAAATCCTTCAAATAGAATACTTGCCACAAGTATGATAATCCAGCAACTTTTGCGTTACTATCTGTTCTTGAATCTGTATATATAAATATAGTTTTCATCATGATTATATTTCGCAAGCTCTATGAATTCCTTATCCGGATTATTTTTCAAGTATTCAAATACGTCATAAAATGGACGGGATTCTTTAATATATTCAGCATTATAAGGAAACATAATATGAGATATATTATGTTTCCTGTAAAATTCTCTCAACTTATCAGGAGTAGAAACTTCATCAATTTTGTGCAAGAAGTCAATAGTTCTTTCTTTATCAATTCC
>JBDLIC010000223.1:0-3238 GCA_039715075.1 Nitrospirota bacterium | reverse complement strand
TCTTTTGCAACATGATCATTCCAGGGACTTACAACAACAAGCAGCAGCAGTCTTAAAATTAAGGCTACAATAAAAATTAAAATTAAGTTTTTATTTTCGTTATTTCCAGCTATAGCCGTCAAGATATTACTTACTGTGTTTGTAACACTTTAAAAGGTTTATATAACAGCCTTTTATTATAATAACATGTTTACAACTAGTTATTGATCATAATAAAAGGCAGGACTCAATTCCCAGCTCGAAAATCTCGGCATTTGGAACATGTATTGTCTTATAGAGATTCAGACTTTTTTTAGCATGCCATAGTAACAGCACCCTTATTATTGCCACATGTGTGACGATTACGATATTATCACTGCTTAGGGCTTTTATGTTCCTTATCCCTTTCAATACACGGACCAAAGCTCTTCAAGAGTCTCTCTGCCAGCCAATTTCAGTTCAGCGGGCCTGGTGTTCCAAATATTCCATTCATCGGGATATCTCTTTTCAACATCGACCTCTGACAGTCCCTCCCACGGGCCCATTTCCAGCTCCCTGAATGCCTCTTCGACCTGCAGATCAAGACCGTTATTTACTGCAATGATTTGAGCTGTCTGAAGTGCTCTTTGAATGGGGCTCGAATAAAGGGCATTGACTTCAAACTTTTTCAGTTTTTCGGAAACTTCTTTTGCCTGACGCACTCCTCTTTCGGTCAGTGGTTCGGGACTTTTGCCCGCATATACTTTTTTTATAGGGGAAGAGATCAAGTAAATCTTTTAATTGGTCCAGATATTCTATGCTGAGTTTTTGGTTCAATTCATCCTCCATAAAAAACACACTTCGCAGGATAGTCATTCAATATATTTCTACTTTGTTGAATAACTCCTTACATTGAAAATTATTCTGCTGCCATATGTGTCCAGCATAAACGGAAGCTCCCTGTAATGACTTAAGGAAGCTCTCACCCTGTCCTGTTTGTCTTTTGGGACATAGAGCAAAAGAAAGCCGCCGCCGCCTGCCCCGCAAATTTTACCACCCAAGGCACCTGCATCCATTGCTGCCTGATACATATCATCAATTTCAGGATTTGAAATAGCGCCTACCAGTGATTTTTTTAACACCCAGTTATCATGCAGAAGTCTTCCAAGCTTGTTAAATTTATACTTACAGAGGGACTCTTCCAGTTTTGGCACTAAATTTTTCATTTTTCTTAAGACGGCCCTTTTGGCTTCCGTGTCCTGTTTCTGTTTTTTGAGAATCACATCAGCTTTTCGTGTCTTGTTTGTAAAAAACAAAAGGAGTCTGGAGCCGAGAATAAGAAGGTTAGTATTATAGACAGACAGCTTTGAGACTGATACCGATTCATCTGCATGAAATTCTATTCTATTCAGTCCGCCATAAGCCGCAATATACTGGTCCTGTTTTCCTATAGGCTTTTTACAGATATCGATTTCAATTTCGCAGGCTTCTTTAGCAATCTGCTCTAATGTAACCTGAACACCCGAATAGTTATACAGAGCATTTAAAAGTCCAACAGTAACACTGCTTGAAGAACCTAAGCCTGAGCCTTCAGAAGGAATATCAGCCAGCGTGGTTATTTCAACTCCGCTCTTCACTCCTACTTTTTTCATTGCTTCCCGGACCAGTACATGTTTGATTTCCGATACATCATCAACGATTTCTTTAACACTGTAATTAATATATATTTTATCGTCAAACCTCTCCTTGATGATCACATAAATATATTTATCGATAGCCGTGCTGAGTACCATTCCGTCTTCAGAATGATAATAAGATTTCAGGTCAGTGCCACCGCCAACAAAACTAATTCTTAACGGTGTTTGAGAAATAACCAATAGTTTAGTCCTCCTAATTTAGTTTCGTGAGTAATTTAAATTTTACCATTTTTCACATCCATTTCTGCCTGTTCCAGTTTTTTCGGAGTGCCGACATCCAGTAGATAGTCATTCATGATATACCCCACAGCATTCCCGATAACATGAGGAAGCACATCATGTCCCAGATCAAAGACATCCCTCTCGGGGAAATAATCCATCAATTCGGAATTACTGATGATAATACCGGCAAACGCTAAATCTGAAGCAGGGTTTTCCGGTTTTTCTATAAAAGATATTATCGATGCGTCCTTGTCTATCTCAATTATACCGCACTCCCGGGGATTGGGGACATTAAATACTGCCAGTGTATTATTCTTTCCCTTTTCGTGATGAAATTGAAGCATCCTGTGTAAATTGATATTTGTCAAATTGTCCGCATAAAAAATAAAAAATGATTCTTCCCCATCAACAAAGCCGCGGTTTTTCTTTATCGTCCCTCCGCTTCCAAGAAGGGTCTCTTCAAATACCATTTTTATCTTCAGGTCTCTCGAATGGGCCATAATATAATTCTCTACTGTTGCTGAAAGATGTGACGTATTGATCAGGACCTCATCTATCCCGTAACGTTCGAACAGATCAAACCAGTACTCAATCAGGGGTCTCCCGCAAATAGGGATAAGACACTTAGGTGTTTTAAATGTCAGAGGCTGCAGACGAGTGCCTTTACCCGCAGCAAGCAAAAAGGCTTTCATTATTTAATCGCTCTGACAACACCCTGGTGCTTCATGGTTTTGTCAGCATATTCTAGAATATCTTCTATATCAGTCTGCTTTTTAAGATAGTCCCAATAATCAGCAATACTGCTTTCAATAGGTACTTTCGGTTCCCACCCTAAAGATTTAAGTTTTGATATATCTGAGAATATGTGCCTCGTATCACCATACCGGTAAAATTTCTTAATGACCGGTTCTAAGGTTTTCCCGGTTACTTCCTGAACTTTATTATAAAATTCCGTGACTGTATAGGCCTTTCCGCCTCCGACATTATATCCCTGATAATTTGCTTCCTCATTTTCCAGCACCATTATATTGGCATTGACTACATCCTGATAGTTAACATAGTCCCGTATCTGCATACCATCCTCATAAATAGTCGGCTGCCTGTCAAAATAGAGATGGAGGTTGAATATTCTCAATGCACCCGAATATGCGTTATAAAAAGACTGACGGGGCCCCTGTACAATAGAATACCGCATGGCAACGGATGGAATCCCGTATCTCCTGCCCAGATTTATAGCTATAAGCTCTTGTGAATGTTTGGACATGGCATACTGGTTTTGAGGATTAATCTTCGTTTCAGGTGTAGGCAGAAAATGCATGTACTCACCGCAGTGAGGGCAGTGATGCTCCCAGTCGGCCTTT
>JBDLIC010000222.1:0-3274 GCA_039715075.1 Nitrospirota bacterium | reverse complement strand
GACTTAGCGCAGGTTGACATCGTTCACCCGCCCTTGACTTCCTGGGACTGGTCTGTGTTATCGGTGCCACACAATGCGTGCTTGTTGATCTCGGGATCCCTTTCAGAGGTTTGAAGGTGCCCCTTATCCTCCATAATTTTACGTCACTCTTCCTTATCTCATCGACGAGCTATTACGGATTCATGGTGATATTGGGAGGAGAACTATATTTTTCAATAAAAGTGTTAAGAGGGAAAGCGAGCCCCACTGAGAAATCAATATCGAAATGGCTCGGGATTCTTGCAGTGCCTTATGCCCTCTGGGTAGTGCATGCTTTTACGGGATCAATCTTTGGAGTAGTCAAGGCCAGGGAAATGTGGAACACTCCCATGCTGCCTGTTCATTTCGTTATCTCAGCTATTGCAAGCGGATTTGCACTTGCGATAATGGTAGCAGTAATAACTTCAAAGGCAGAAAAAAGGGAGCTCCTGAGCGAAGAAACTTACGAGCATATGGGCAGGATACTTTGTTTCTTTGTTTTGATAACGGTGTTCCTTGATTTCTTCGATTATTTCATTCTCAGATACAGTGCAAAATTAGAGGCAATGGAAACATGGCATATAATAACGACCCGGTATATAGTGACGTTTGTCCTTAATATAGGCGGGCTGGTCGTTGCCTTTATTATGCTGTTATACAAAAGGTGGAGGACTCCTAATGGACTGCTGGTTGTCGGCGCAATAATACAGGTGGCAATTATGTCATATCGTATTAACCTGGTATCAGTAGGACAGCTGGCCCCATTATTTCCCGGTATGGGTGAAATTCACTACATCCCTACATTTTCAGAGGTAACAATAATACTTGGGATATTTGCGCTTGTAATATTGCTGTACACAGTGCTGACCAATGTTTTACCAGTAGAAGAAAAAGCCCCGGAACCGGAACCTGCATTTAGTAGAAGCAAGCCCGGACAGGGCCTTATGGAAGCGCAAACAAAGAAATTTTAATTATTGATATATGGAGGTGAGAAATTGAACAAGTCACCGATTGGACATGAAAGTCACAGACCCAAACATAACGGGCCCAGGCATTTTAAAAACGCTTTTGTAAACTTTTGGGGTATCTGGATCATCCTGGTAGCTATATTTGTATTTTTCGTAATGAATATTGCCGGTATTAAACCGCATGCAGTTGAGGAATCACATGCTGTAGAAGCGGCCGGACCCCCGGTCTTTGGTGATCCCGAATATGTCGGCTCAAAGAGGTGCAAGGACTGTCATTGGGAGGAATATGATACCTGGAAAAATACTCTGCATTCCAAGTTCATACAAGAGCCCGGCACGTATACAGTTATCGGCGATTTTATGAGGCACAACAAACTGACTGCAAAAGTTACGAATAAATCACCACAGCTGGCCGGGGAAAAGGTCACTACCACAATGTTTAAAAGAGGCGGCAAGTTCTATGTGAACACAATAGGCCCTGACTGGGAGCTGCATGACTATGAAATTATGAATGTTTTAGGTATCGGAAGAAAGCAAAACTACATGACCAAATTCCCGAACGGTGAGATCCATATCCTTCCTGTTCAATGGAATGTAAGGGATAAGGAATGGGTTGACCGCAACGGCCTGAAAGAAAACTACCCCGGAGACGGTGAATACTGGAGCGACGCGGGGAGTATCTGGCAATTAACGTGTGCCGGATGCCACGTTACAGGACTTAAAATAAATTATTCAAAAGAAAAGGATTCCTTTGATTCGACCTGGACTGACCTGGGTATATCATGTGAGTCATGCCACGGGCCGGGCAGCAACCATGTCAAGGCTGCCAGCGAGTATTTTGACTATGAAAAGGAGAATATCATAAACCCGGCAAAGCTGCCCTGGCGTCTCCGTGCAATGGTCTGCGGCCAGTGCCACAACTGGGGCGCAAGCACAACAAAGGTTTCTCCATACAAAGAAGGCTTTCCTGAACAATATGGTTTTCCATATGGCTACCTGCCGGGGAAAGCGCTCTATCTGGAGTATGAAGAGGAACCGGATGATAGAAAGAAACACCACCAGCAATACAATGAGTGGGAGTCGAGCGAACATGCAAAAAAGGGAATTATGTGTACCAACTGCCACAATGTTCATCAAAAACAGGACACAAAAATTGCCATGACAAAACTTGTTCCTGACAGCCTGTGTATGGACTGCCATAAAACATTGAAGAGAAGGGCGGCGCACCGGATTCATACTTTCGGCAGCTGCGTTTCATGCCATATGCCGGAAACAAAGGGGCATGAGCATAGCCATACATTTAAATTCATTTCACCAAAAGAGAGTATTATTGCCGGCGGGGTTGATAAGCAGCCTAATTCCTGCAATGGCTGTCATCATCATAAAGACACTCCACCTGAAAATCTTGTTGAATTCATTAACGCGGTAAAAATGGAAGATATGCCGAGGCCCTACACAGTCCATGGAAAATAAATTTTTTGAGATGACAAAGCAGTTCCCCCTTTGGCAAAGGGGGAGACATGAGGAATTATTGAGAATGAATAATTACGAGCCAGATCCTGGAAGGGAGGGGTATTAAGACATGAAGAAGGGTATAGTATTTTCTGCTTTTTTCTTGATAACTTTTATATCATCGCCGTTATTCTCAGCGGACAACTTAAGTTTTAATGAGATGATAGATCAGAAGATCAAGTCACAGTTTTTCTGCGGCTACTGCCATGTCCTGAGTTATCCGAAAGTAATAAAGAAGGCATATAATTCCTGGAAGCAGGATACGCATAAAGATGTGCCCTGTATAAATTGTCATTATCCCCCTGAAAGACTGCAGATAGAAATCCCCGAACACAGGAAAATCCCCATCAATCCAAAGGAAGCAGATAAAAAGAAGACAGAGATGGAGTATATCAAGACTGAACTTGAGGTCCTGTCGAAACTGATAACGACCATAAACATGGAGGAATCGGTCGTAAGGAGAAGACCGAGACTTGATGACCGGAGCTGCAAAACATCAAAGTGCCACCCGCCTACCGGTGAAGGAGAAAGAGGAGAGTTCTGGACCAAAAAGATCAAGTTTGTCGAAGCCGAAAGAGATGATAAAACCAAAAGGGTCATTACATATGTCCATAAGACCCACTTTGACAGTACGAAATGGGTAGAAGGCCAGGAGATACACTGTACTACCTGCCACCAGCATGAGACCGAGAAGAAACATTTTGAGGTCTCCAGAAAGAAGTGCTTTCTGTGTCACTTTAAGAATGCGAAGCTTAATGAAGGACGGGCCAAATGCT
>JBDLIC010000221.1:0-3353 GCA_039715075.1 Nitrospirota bacterium | reverse complement strand
TAATCTCTATCAGGTCCCCTCTTACGACCTGGCGTCCCTCATTCAATAAAGGATATTCCGATAAGTCTAATCCCGAGAGCCGTATCTTTACAGATGAAAGTTCTTCCGGATCTGACAATTGTTTTTCAGACTGAATGACAGGCAGAGAAAGAAAATCAAAGACCTCTTTCTTTTCTTTTGATTTGGCTGCAGTTTCTGTTTCCGCATAATAAGTAAGTCCTGAGGGGGCCTTCTCCTTCAGAGTATGCCCATTGCTGCTCATCCACGATATGTTCCCCCCAATATTCAATCGATATGCAGTATTTACATCTATTCCCAGTTTAACAGGTATAAGTTCCTGCACTTCAACAACGATATCCTCATCTTTCATTGTCGACATATTAAAAATAGGGACCTTGAAGCGTTTCCCCTTTTCAAGCCCCTTTGCAAAAAGCACCCTTTTAAAAGTGATCTGAAAATAAAACTTTTTGTGCATTTCCTGTGTATAGGTCTTTTTTTGTCCTCCTCCTTCCATGAATACCAGCAGTATGTTATTTTCATCAAGTTCCCCGCGGGCTTTTAATAGTACTCCTTCGGATTCGGCCTGAAATTCAAAGGTCTTCATCCTGTATTCAAGGTCTGTAAGGCATTTAAACAGTTCACTACCATGATGGTTTTTACCATCTCTCTCTACATCGGTTTCCACGGACTGAATGAATCTGTACTCATCCCCGATCTTCTCGGAGGAAATCTTCATATGTCCGATTTTTTTGTCCTGAAAATAAATGCCGAACCACTCTTCACTGGTTTTAAACTGATCGCCTGTTACTGACTGAAGGGGGGTAAATTCAACTCCGGAGATATAGTGTTTGTAGACAAGCACTGATACAAGGCAAAGCCAGATGCCAACGACTCCTAACTGAAAAAACCTTGAAAACTTTTTTGACATTACAAGTCTTTCTTCCTGTTTTACCTTCTCAATTATGATCTGAAAATATTATCAGGTTTAATTCTATTTGTCCATAATATCCAGCGGAGTACCGGTAGAGTTTACTCAGCGGTTAAAACATTTCTATCTGGACTTCCTTATCCTCGGGGGTCAGGATAGGATAATTGTCATCAAAACATGCAGTACAGTATTTCTCGGGATCAGGGACCACTTTCAGTAACCCCTCAACATTCATATATTTCAGGGAATCGGCTGTGATGTACTTTCTGATTTCCTCGATCTTGTGTGTTGAGGCGATCAACTCATTTCTTGTCGGGGTGTCTATGCCGTAGAAACATGGGCCTATTGTCGGAGGAGAACTTATCCTCATATGGATTTCCTTTGCGCCGCCGCCTTCCCTTATCATTTTCATGATCTTCTTGCTTGTTGTCCCTCTCACAATAGAGTCATCAACTACGAGGACCCTCTTTCCTTCAAGTAACTGGCGGACAGGGTTCAATTTGATCTTCACTCCAAAATGTCGTATTGAATTCCGTGGTTCGATAAATGTCCTGCCGACATAATGGTTTCTAATAAGACCAAAATCAAAAGGTATCCCGCTTTCCTCCGCGTAACCCAATGCTGCAGGCACTCCGGAATCAGGCACTGGGATAACAAGGTCCGCATCCACAGGGTTTTCCCTGGCTAGCTGGCGGCCGAATTCCTTTCTGATCGCATCCACGTTAAGGCCTCCGTATATATTACTGTCAGGCCTTGCAAAATATATGAACTCAAAAATGCAGTGCGCCTGCTTTCTCGAAGGGACAGGTTTTATGGACTGCAGTCCGTCTTTATTTATAATCACCATTTCACCGGGTTCAACGTCCCTTAAATATTTCGCCCCGATCAGATCAAATGCACATGTCTCCGAAGCAATAACATAAGCCCCATCATGAGTGCCTATACTCAACGGCCTGAATCCAAAGGGGTCCCGCATTGCTATCAGTTCATTTTCGCTCATCAGCAAAATGCTGAAGGCACCGGAGATTCTTTTCATAGTGTCGACAATACGGGAATAAAGATCTCCCGAACTGGCCTTTGCAATAAGATGTACAATTACTTCACTATCGGAAGATGACTGGAAAATAGCACCCTTTTCCTCCAGTTCATCTTTCAGCTCCAAAGCATTTATAAGATTCCCGTTATGTGCTATGGCAAAGGAACCGAGAGAAAAGTTGACCATTATCGGCTGGACATTTTTAAGAGAGCTTGTGCCGGCCGTTGAATAACGATTGTGTCCTATAGAAATATGTCCGGGAAGACGTTTCAGCCTTTTTTCAGAAAAGATATCTGTTACAAGACCCATGGACTTTTCTACATAAAGCTGTTTCTCATCAGAGGAACATATTCCTGCACCCTCCTGTCCCCTGTGCTGGAGGGCATGAAGCCCGAGATAAACCAGGTTTGAAGCCTCGGGATGGTTGAAAATACCACAGACTCCGCACTCATCATGAAACTTGTCATCACTCAGTGATAAATACGGAAGGGTTTCCTCTTTTGTCTTGCAAATCAGTTTTTTAATATTACTCAATGGTATGCCTGAAGTAGTAAGTTATTTTAAAGAGAATGTAGTATAACATTTTTACGTACATAAAATTACAAATCCCAAATTTCAAATTTCAAATAAATTTCAATCATCAAAGCACAAACATAAATTTCCAATTTGTCCGATTATTAAGTTTTTGGTCATTGGAATTTATTTGACTATTGGTACCTGAAATTTGGAATTTCCTTTTTTTATTCGCACCATTCACGCGCGTTCTGGAACATCTTTAACCACGGTGAGGCATTCAGATCTTTTTTCCATTTCTCCGGCATCCAGGGCCACTGCCATTTAAGAAATGTCCTTTCAGGATGTGGCATAACCGCCAGGTGCCTGCCGTCCGGAGAGCACAAACCTGCAATACCGAGAGCAGAGCCGTTAGGATTAAACGGATATTTCCCTGTTACCTGATTGTTGTCATCAACATAACGTAATGGAGCCAGTTTGTCCTCTTCAATCTTCTTTAAAATCGTTTCATCCGGGAAATAAGCCCTCCCTTCTCCGTGGGCCACCCATATGCCCAGAACAGAATCCTCCATACCTTTAAACATGATTGACGGACCGGGCAGGATCTTTACAGAAGAAAAACGTGATTCAAATCGGCCTGATGTATTGTGAATAAACCGGGGCTGGATATTGTCCCCAATACCCTGCCATGGCACCCAGCCCAGAAGCGCCATCAGCTGACACCCGTTACAGACACCGAGACTGAATGTGTCTTCCCTGTTATAGAATTTCTGGAACTCCTCCCATATTTTTTCATTGTACCGAATGACACCGGCCCACCCCTTTGCAGAGTCCAGTACGTCGGCATAACTGAACCCTCCAACAAATGCTACCCCT
>JBDLIC010000220.1:0-3395 GCA_039715075.1 Nitrospirota bacterium | reverse complement strand
CCCCTCGTTTCCATTGTCCGCTCTCGGACTCGACTGGGAACCGCAGCTCCCGGCCATAAGCGGACATACAATTTTGGCTAAACATTAATTGTTTTATCGCATTCTGAAATAATATATTGCGGTATAAAATCATATTTCAATGGGTTTAGCTGCATTACATATTCATTCTCAATATGAAATGTTTCATTAATGAACTTTTGGATAACATCGTTATCAGGTAGATTTCCAGCATTCATAATTCTAAATATTTGTAGCTTTTCGTAGTTGTTATTAGTTGACTGATACAAAGAAATCATTTGGTCATTATCATTAAGAACGCCCAAATGATTTGTGTAGTCAAAAGTGGGAATGAAATCGTTTTTAATATTTTCAGTAGCTTCCTGAATATCTGCTTGTGGCATAAAATCAACGCCCGCGCTATTCAATGTTGGGGCAGGCCTTTTATGAAGTAAGCTCGCTAAAATATGATACTCATTTCCTTTATTATCCATTATTTCATAGTAACGCCTTAAATAAATAAGCTTCACAATATCTTGAACGCTACTCTCGATGTTTTTAGTACAAACTTGTGCGAAGCTTGTAATATCCCCCTTATCTATAGGTATTTCAGTTACTATACCGTTTCTTCTTTGTAAAAAACTAGCGTGAGGCACTGGCTGGAATTTTCCTTTTAATGTGCTTATCATATCAACAATAGGTTCAAAATCATGTGTCATCATGAGAACGGTTTTTCCTTTAAAACTATCAGTACGTTTAAAAAGCATTTCGACTATTGCAAACTTCTTGTTTCTATCGAAGGAAGAGATTGGATCATCTAAAATTATTAAATCTGAGTTTTTAGATAGGCTTTCATACATGAACAAGACCAAAGAAAAGGCGTTTCTTTCCCCGTAGCTGAGGTGCTTTGAAGAATTACTGATACTTGTACCGAAATCTTTGTGCTTCAGTCTCATTTTGTATAAATCACCATCCTCTTCAATATCAACGTGGTAATCATATCCGGCATATTTCAGAAAATCATTGATCTCTTTGTTGTGCTTTTGAATAGTTTTTTGGATTTCTATTTTTTGCTTGGCTACCTGCCCTTGTAAAAGACCAATTTTTCCCAGAAGGGTATCAATAGATTGGTTAACGTTATCTACAATACTTTTAGCTTCTTCTGAATCCATATGAGGTATAAGTGATAAATCAATTTTAAGCTGCTTAACTTTATTCTCAACATCTTTGTCATCTTTAAACGAAAAGAAAGAAACGTCTTTTATAGCGGAAAGCTTATCTTTAAGGGTACCAATATCATTCCATACACTACTTAAAAAGTTTTCTGCCTCCTTAGATAGACAATCCGGACTATTTACAATTCCAGCTAAACTTTCTTGAGTTTTAAAGGAAAAGTATTTTCCTAAGCCAGCCAATGCTTTTAAAATATTATTAAGGTGTTCAATTGATTTTTTATCATATTCTTGGCTTATGGCTTGAATGGTTTCTTTTTTTTCCGATGTAGGTGATGTGCAATACGGACAATCATTGGATATTTCTAAAAAATTGTTGCCTTTAATTTGCCAATCAATCCATTTAACATTATCGGAGCTTTGAAGAAACGGTGTATATGCTTTTAAGCTTTCAGGTACATTTTGTACTTTGTTGCCTTTCTTTCCAAAGGCTTTGTTGATTGGAGCCGCTCCACTAATACCCGTTTTTACAGGTTTACCAAAACTATTACAAAGTTCGGACAGGTCTTTTATAACTTGATCTAGTCGATCGTCATTTTTAAAGGTTTCTCTAATATCGAATACTAATTTTTCGATTTCTTCCATTTTTTGATCGTATTCATTGGTCTTTATAAATATTTCAAAGCTGTTACTTACAACCTCATCTTGTTTGAAAACGAATTGATCTACGTAGTCTTCATTAAAAATAGAGACTGTATTAATAGAATCCAGACCTTCAATAGAAGGCTGCTGTACCTCCTCTTCTGGTTTCCCCATATATTTGAACGGCATTAAGTCCGATATATCCGCACTCTCATTAGCGGTTGCGAGTTCAATCGCTTTAACAATCGTACTTTTTCCGATGCCATTCATTCCATACTTGATATTTAATATATCAGCATGAAGTTCAATTTTTGTTTCATCAATGCTATTGCAATTTTTTATGGTTATTTCCATATTTTACCCTCAATTCCATCAGCGGACATTAATCAAAGTTGCAGATGCACCTATGCATCGACATCATCAAATGTGGCAGCTTTTATTCTCTCCTGATTTTTTCGGCTAGATTAGCACAGTAAGAACACAATCCGTTCAAATCTTGTTCTTCAAGGCCAATGTGATTATTACAGCGAGCGCATTTTTCATATTCTGGTTTGTAATCACAGACAACACAGCAGCCCTCTTCAAACACAAATGTATTCTTACCGCATTCAGGACATTTGTCGAGAGGAGGCACGCCTCCTTTCGTATAGGCTAAATATAAATCGCCATAAAAAAGCTCTTCTAGGCACTTTTCAAAAAAATCAGGCCAATAATCAATAGGCTCGCCACAGGAGTTGCATTGCATTTTTGTAAAAAAATCTTTGAAGAGAGGTCTTAATTCCGGTGTGTCGTCGTATGGCTCATGCTCAATAAGCTGGACAAGAGAGGACTCGCAGAAATAGCATTTAGCGTGCTTTATAGCTTGATTTATTGTTTTATACTTCCAGTTAAAGTCTTTAAATGAATCTTTGCACGCTTTCTCTTCTGCAGAAAACACTTCTTCAATTTCTAAGAATATAGGCCATAGATCACGATCAATTATAGAAACGGGGCTTTCACCTAGTTCATTTGTTAAAAAGTCTCTTATGATAAGAAATGATTTGGCTAAAATTTCCTTTACCAGACCAGGAGATTTATCCGTATAGTAGTGCTCAAGTTCATTTCGTAGGCGTTGTATTTCGTATAGTCGAGTCCAGTCTACGCTTACGCCTAGGTTCTCAAATCTAACTTTTATATCAGCAAGATTTACTGTAATTTTTCCAGCTCCAATAAATACGATGTCTCCAGTTTCGTTCTTTTGTGGAATTAGACGCTTTTTTATAAGAAGTTCGGTGTCATATTCAGGTGAAAGGCGCACTAGCTTTTCTTTCAGGAGAAGAAGGGTGCCTGCATATACATTACGAACAGCAGACACACTTCTTTTGTCTTCACCTTCTTGGTAGTCTTCGATACCAACTTCTATCGAATGAATAGCATTTTGTAATAAACTCAATTTATGCTCTTTCAATTTCTCTAAATAAAAACGTCAAAAGTCTATGTCCGCTTCGGGTCGGGTCGGGCCGCAGAGGAAATGAGAAAGCTGTCGTTCAGTGAGATTTCCTGGCCTATGTCCGGTAACAGAATCATAGTGGAAATAGTCAGCTA
>JBDLIC010000219.1:0-3467 GCA_039715075.1 Nitrospirota bacterium | reverse complement strand
TAAAGCTGATGCCGGACAGATTGCCGCCTTTACTGAGCAGGAAGGCTCCCTTGAAGATATCTGTGGTCTGGTAGTGGGCCATGGAATCACCTCCTTGTTGCCCTGGTTGATGTTTGGGCGGAGATGCGGTAGAAGATAGGTATCTTCGGTGGTTCTCTGCCGGGGTATTGGAGCCCATCAACTTTTTCTCGCCAAAGAAATGGAAGTTGATGGGCTTTTTTATTTTCTCTCACTATTTTTCAAAAAAAAATCATATCGAAAACACATCCACCAATACCGCATCATGCTATATTGGTCAAGTAAATAAAATAGCAGCTTTGATCTTTTCGTTTATAATGAATTTATGCCGAAAAAATCGAAATTTACATTACCCCCGCTAGATTTAGGGGATGAAACACTTGGTCAAAGGATTGCCAAGTTCCGTAAAAAAGAGGGACTGACGCAAGTAGAACTTGCCGAGAAAATGGGACTAATACAGACGCTTATCTCAGATTATGAGCGAGACAGAACTCGTCCGCACCCTGAGATGCTTATTAGACTCGCACTAGCTTTAAAGGTAAGTACAGACCAGCTTCTTGGGCTCAAGCCATCCGATAGCGAAGAAAATACGCCTGATTTGAAGATTGTTCGGCGAATAAAGAAGATTCAGGAACTCCCGCCTTCCCAGCAGAAAACCCTCCTGAGGACGATCGACACCTTTATCAAGGCAGCAGAAAAGTAATCGTTGAACTTCTCTCTATGGCGATAGAAAGGGGGAAGGGATTTTAAAGGAAGCTGCCTCAAGAAAATTAAGGCAATTAAAACTGATTTTAAAACACGTTTGAATTCTATTTTTTCTCAAGAAACGAAGAACTTATTATAGGGATACAAAAAGTAACTTTTAGGGAAACTTTCTGTAAGCATTTTTAAACTTTTTAACCCACGGATCCCCCGTACTGCAGGGTTTTCGGAATACTCCCCCCCCTTTTTTTCGGGGTCCGCCCCCGATTGTTAGATTGTTGTGCGTGAAAAGAGAAAGGTCAACGGCAGACCTGACCCCCTTTCTTCTCAACTTTGCCGTTCTTGACAGTCAGCTTATCGAAAACACAGGGGCTTGCCCATTGAGGGATAGAAAAAAGGCCAACAAATAACTGATAAGTACACGACATCAAGCAACGACAACGATGAGTAAACGAAAATAATGCTAATTTAGCATGTCAGTGAACTGAAATTTCTTCCCCGGCACATACTTTTCAACACCCTTAATGAGAAAGAATGAGCCGCTAAGAAAACACGCAACATAACTTAACTGGCAACATAATGACCCCCTTTTCTATAATTGTTTTCTGGTTGTAATTTCACGATAGCATGATCAGTTTTTATAAGAGCATCCCTCCCAATGATATCCAATTCATTGGGCGCATCTAATATTCTAACACGATAGAACTCAAAGTCACGTATTCCTAGTAGATTAAAGTCAAAATAATCAATAAAACGCAAATCTACATCTGGTGTTAATATTGTATCAACAGGATGATCCCAATAACCTGAAGGATTCACTTCTCTATTGATTTTTATTGGAACACCAGTTTCTGGAGAAGGATAGACATGCAAGACAAATAAAGGATTAGGATTCTTGTCGGTTACACAAGATTTCCTATAATCTATGCAACCTCCTTGGTTTAAAATAAAAATAGAAAATAAAATAGTACAAACTTGATCAAACTGGTCAGCAATATCCCAAATATCTTGCGGTGAATCTTGATTTAAAAAATAAACATTCCATAGGTTCCTTACACACTCTCGGTACTTGTTCATATATTTTGTAACATCCATGGCCGCTATATATATCATAAATGAATTCTAAATGGATAACATACACATGTTTCTGGATCTTGATTATAAATAATTTGATGTTTATTAGTAACACCGTCTTGATGAGTATGTTCCCATACAGAGCTATCAGGAGGACATGGTTTACAATTACCATCACAATCTCTTCCTGGATTTACAATTGGAAGTGAATAAGGTTCAGTTTCCCCCTTTTTTCTTTCCCCCATTTCATACGTATTGTCTCTATTCCGCATTGCATCACGCGTACCTTTAATTGCATGATCTAAAGCAATAATTGTAGGGGGAATTAGAATAATAATTATAGGGATTGCAGGAGCTGCTATTAATCCTTCAGGATCTGTAAGATTGGTTGGATTCCCTAAAGCATAAGCATAAAGATTCATCCCCCCAGCAAGTCCAATCGGGTCAGCGGAGATGTAGCGTCCAGTTTGTGGATCATAAAATCTGTGCCAGTTATAATGAAGCCCGGTTTCATCATCATAATACTGGCCCGGAAACCGAAAACTATTCTCCAACTCATTAATTACCACATCCACCGCCCCAAAGGGAGAATAATTCCCCTGCCAGACAACTTCTCCAACCTCGTCAACAAGCAGCTGGGCAGTACTCAGATGGTCGGAGATGTAATAGTAGGTTTTTGGATCATTATTTGGTAACAGCTGAGTGACCGTTTGAGCAAGCAGCCCGTCCACGGAGCCCACGGAGGCAATCATCGGTCTGTATTCAGGAGCCTTCCCGTCAAACCTTTTGGGATTTGGATTATTGGTCAGATCAAGGGCCAGGAGGTCAAGGGCCAATGTGATCGGATTGTCCTGGTAGGCGAGCACATGAATGGTGTTACTCCAGTACTGGGTATCGTTAAAATCCACTCTCAGCCGGTAAGCACCTTCCGGAGCCTGGAGTACGGCTGCACCAGCGGCATCGGTAAGATTGTTCAGGCCTAAATATTCACCGGTATCAGTAAACAGGTACACGTCCGCGTCGGCAACATCAGCACCCGAATCAGTCACATGCAGACTGAGGCTTCCCAGTGGTATAGCAAGGGTCGTATCAAACCAGTCAAAAGGCTCCGTCCAATATTGTTGTCCAAGGTAATCGACTGCGATTCGATAGGAATTGAACGGTACGTTAAAGTATGCCGTACCGTTTGCGTCCGTTTCGGCAATTACGCCGGTATCAACACCACTTTCGGTAAACAAGGAACAACGAAGACCTGCCAAAGGTTCCTCTGTCAAACCGTCGGCACCGGTAACCGTCACCGCAACCTGCTGATGCTCGACAAGCAGGGTATCGGACAGCGTACCGGGAACCGAAAAGATATTCGACTTAAACTCGGCACCGAGATAAGCGACGGCAATAACATAGTCACCAGCCGTTACATCAAAACCGACCATGCCCTGACTGTCGGTGACGGTCGATCGGTCCAGGGAGTTCCCGGCTGCATCATACAGAGAACAGGGGATGCCAACCAGGACAGTGGATGCACTTGACTTAAGGGTCAGGCTAATGGTACCGCCGCTTATATCAAGAGATACCGGGGTTACCTGATGTGCCGGGATATACGCTGTTGCCTGATACTGTTCAGTATTGTACTCGGCCCGGAAGCCGTATGTACTTTCAGGCAATCTGAAGAC
>JBDLIC010000218.1:0-3481 GCA_039715075.1 Nitrospirota bacterium | reverse complement strand
CCCCTAACCCCTCTTTGCCAAAGAGGGGAATACAGACTGCATGATCATTAATAAAGCTATTCTTTTGATGCCCCGCCTTGTAGGCGGGGAGCTTCACTAAATTTCTAATGTCCTGCTTATCTTTAATCGAAATATTCAATTCATCCACCCTCTGAGAATTCTCTGAATCAATTATATATATCGGGACATTTTGCTGGCTGGCTAAATCTAGTAATTTGACCGCTGAAACTGACTCAAAATCCATCATATATTCAAATAAAAAGTGTTCAAGCCCGGATGAATAAAGACCTGACTGGATCATAAACGACACTTTTCTGTCGTTATTATTATCTTTTGATACAGGTAACACTACATCATGGACAGCGTCCAT
This sequence comes from Nitrospirota bacterium, assembly GCA_039715075.1. Taxonomy (GTDB): domain Bacteria; phylum Nitrospirota; class Thermodesulfovibrionia; order UBA6902; family UBA6902; genus JBDLIC01. The sequence goes on along the minus strand of JBDLIC010000218.1, from coordinate 3,111 downwards.
ATTGAGACCTACCGAAGATACGCTTAGAGGAGTGCCAAAAACGTAGTTGGCATTAAGTTTCATACTTACGTTACATACGGAAGGCTGCCTTAAATTTATTATGCCGCTTGATCGGGCCAGTTCATTAGAGAAATAATCAGATTTGGCAAAATAGAACATTGATGTCAAATAAAGAAGTTCCCCTAATCTATTGTCCCTGTCTGCCTCAGTATCAGGCTGCCATCTGTTTACGCGATCATAAAGATATTGGAAACTCACCTTATTTCCGTTTAGACCTACGGCATGATATTCCCCTGCCTGAACTATGCTGTTTGCCATATTTATATCTCCCCCTGGCTGAGAGAATATTATATTAAAAATTTGTTCTGAACCCATTGTAACATTTTGGCCGGTTGCAACAGTCTGCCCTTCAACCTTAAGCTCAGGAATGACCTCCACCAGATAAAGGGGAAAATTCAAAATCCCTTCAGCATTTTCCATTACCTGTTCATCTTCAGGTGCAGCAGGTGCGTAAGAAAGGGTGATTCTCTTTCCAGCAAGCTCAGATAAAGATGCAGTGTAAACAAGCGGGTCATCATCCAAAAAGTTATTTACATTAAAATTAACCGTGTGCCTGAGGTTTTGTGGAATTTCACTAAAGGCATTTGACCTGGCAATTACTTTTTTTCCCTCCAGAGAGTTAGGCAAATATCTCATATTTTTCTGGATTATGCTTTTATATCCATGCAGTGCATTTCGTAGTTCATAGTAGTTATCCACTTCGGGGAAATTGTTGGTCATATAATCTCTCAGATCAGATTGGAAAGTTGATATCTGGTTCTGAATCGTCCCTGATGGAATACCCGTGATGGAGGGTATATCACTGTTTATCATACTTTGGCTTTCAACTTCCGCAAGAAGAGACTCAAAATCTATGGGAACTGCTGAATCTGTATTCAATCCATTCGCAAAATCATACTGCTTATAACTTGCATCTAATGGTATCCATGTGTCCCCATCACCAATTACTGCTCCTCTGTATGGTATATAATCAACATAAGCTTCAACCCATGCATGCTCCATCCGAACCATGACTATCTCACCTCCCGATGTTAAGCCTGTAACCGGAATTCCACCGGAAGCAATAAGATTTAATGCTGCGTTTGCATCACTAAACCTGCCAAGCCAGTTCATTACTTTCTCTATCGGTATTTCGACCGTTCCTTCTACGTATCTTGCATGAATATTTGAAATGCGAAGGAGTGCTATAAGAAGTGATGCTGTATCAAAAGCATTACACTGTTTTGTCTGAAGACAGTAGTCAGCTCCCTGTATTGATCCATAGGTAGGAACAAATTCGATGTTGTTGCGTACCCATTCGTAGATTTTCAGCGGATCATTTGCCAGCTCTGCTGCTTTTACTGTTATTGCAGCCGTAAACCGTACTTCTATTGTCTCTGCAAGATCATCTGATGTTGGAGGATCGGCAGCAGCAAGAAGAAAACTCGAAAGATCGTAAGCTGGAAAGTCAGTTACTTCCTCGCTTTCATACTTGTTCGCTTCCCCACTTAGTAATTCTTCTAATGACCCGCTTGATGCAACTATCATATCTGAAGGCTCAAAAACCTGTATCATTTTCACTTCCGCTCTTTCGAGCTTCTGCACTTCCGCGCTCAATTCCTTCAGAAATTGCTCCGGCTTTGTCCTCGGCTCTTTAAACACCGGCTCCACTGTCCTGTGTGGGAGTTTGTTAGGATCTAAAGTCTTATGTTTTTCAGGAGGGTTAAGTTTCTCAATATACTTCTTTGCATTTTCAAGTGCGGTTTTTTCACCTTCTATAGTCCTTGCCTGCCCTATTGCATCAAGGTTATTTTTCAGCTCTTCAAGATTGTCTTCATACTTCTCTACAAAGTCATAATGCCTCTTTAATATCTTTTGAGGTAATCTTGCGTTCTTCAACCTCTTTTCTGTCTCTTTAAATTTTACTCTTATCTCTTTATCAAACCCGTCTATCTCTGATTTTTTCTCTTGAAGCTTCTCATTCTTCGCACAAACATTCAAATCAGGATCATCCAGGATCTGCTCCATTTCCTTCAATTGCTTCTGTAATTTCTCCTCCGGACTTTGTCCTTTCGTCTTTCGCTGATTGCTGAAAGCTGACCGCTGATCGCTGTATTTCACCGCATACGCAATATCAAACAATCCGCCAAACGTCCAGAGAAAAAAGAAAAGAACAAAGAACGAAACAACCCTAACAACTCGAGTAAACATATAATCAGCCATCTCCCCTAAAGATTTGATTTATCGCCAATACTGATTGTTAAGAATTTTAAGAAGTAAATTATTTTATCAGTTCCACCTGACAATGTAACCTGTCAAATGTTACAGGGTACCGGTATCAGTAACCTGTCAAATCTGACAGGTTACCGGGGGCCAGGGCTCGACATGAGAACATTATAATAAAATTCTTGTCATTAACTTAAATATCATGTATATTTTTGGAAATACACGGAAACGGAATAATAACTTGTTATGCGTGAAGAAGGAGGGAAAAAATGAAAATTATTCACTTGTCGGATATTCATATTGGCAAATCGAACAATCATGAGAGGTTTGCTTCTATTGTCGATTGGATTTTGAAAAAGAAAACTACTCACAAGTCAAAAATAGTAGTAGTAACCGGGGATATTGTTGATGATGGTGTGTTGTGGCAATATAAAGAGGTAAAAAAACAGATCGACAAACTTAGGGGAGGAGGCATGAATGTTTTATGTGTTCCTGGTAACCATGACTATGGGAAGGGTGGGGTAGTAGAAGACAATGAGTGTATTGGCTATTTTAAGAAATATATCTCTGGCGATGTTGATTATCCGCACTGCGAAATGATAGACAATCATGCGTTTGTGTTACTTGATTCAATGTTAGAGGAAATGAAGGAAATTGAATTCTGGGGTGCGCAGGGAAAGCTAGGGAAGAATCAGCTAAGAAACCTTGATAAGCTCCTGGATGATTTGGAAGATGAATCAAATAAAACAAAGGTAATTATTGCCATGCATCATCACCCGTTTTATTACGACTACTTTCTCAAGTTAAGAGATGATGACTTGTTTAAGGAGGTTATTACACGGGAGG
>JBDLIC010000217.1:0-3491 GCA_039715075.1 Nitrospirota bacterium | reverse complement strand
TTCCGTTGATAAATCACTGGCTCATGCAGATAAATTAATGTATGAGCAAAAAAATCAAAAAAAGCTGTCTTAACTTAACTAAACGACTATACTTACTTTCTATCTGTAATTAATAGTTGTTAAGGTTTTTTTAAATCACTCTTTATATGTGTAATCGGTAACCTCTGGACTGTCCCCATTCTGAAGATATCATGATGGAAGTTGCAATTCTGATCATCTACAAAACTGATAATAACCAAATAGAAATCTTCTTTCTCGGGGATTTTGTTTATTACAGGTAAGCTATAAATCCTTGGCTAGTTGAAGTTATCAATAAAGTTGCTTCAGCCTGGATTCTATTGACTGCTTACATTTATAGGGGATTTACTTAATTTATAGTCAATTTTATCCGATAATACAGTTAGGGAGGGATAGGGAAAAATTATGATGTAATAAAACTTAAGTGTGGGGGTAATATGGGAAATAGATTATGTGAAAAAATAATTACTAATTTATATGCGAAAATTACCATTGACAGTAAAACATATAATGGGTATATAGAGAATCTTGTACAAGAGGGTGCTGAATATCTGATGACTTGTTTGATTAATGTTTCAAGGGAGATTACAGATGAAAGGATTTATGAAATGCACTTTAAAGTTCCCTCAAGAGACCCAGAATATTTTCAACCTAAAAAAACAGCAGAAGTTCATTTTCAAACTCCTTCGGGTGAAACTATAAATCTAATTTGTGAATTACTATGGTTTTCAGTTTCACAATATGATAGCAGAACAGAAGTTCTCGGTATGGAAATTATAAATCCTCCAATAGAATACAAGGAATTCTTTAAATACAGTCTGCGATCTTGAAGAACAGGAATTTATTATAGATAATGGTGACTATGAATGCGAGTCTTAAGAAATTTAAAATGTGAACTGGGTACGCTTTGATGGAAATAAACAAGGTTATAGCAAGGTTTACATTTTTTCATTAAAAACCGATAGGGAAAAACTAAAGCAGTGCAAATAATATTTGAAAATGAATTAATAAGTTACCTTGCAATATTAGTACTCATTATTTTTTCGGCATACTTTTGGGGTTCAAAAAGGGCCACTGCCAAGGGAGAAAAAAGAAAAGATAAACTGGAAAAAATGCTTAATAGTAAAATTAAACTGCTTCAGTCTCAAAATGACGACCTTCACAGAGACATTAATGTCTTAAACGAGCAAATAAGAACATACTTGAACTTTGTAGTAAATATCCCCGATGCTGTAAAAAATATTAATTCAATTTTATCAGTAAATGACTTAATTACGTCAATAATTAGATTAACTGAAAAACTTATTGTAACAGATGAAATAGAAATTTATACATGTGATAAAAACAAAGATGCTCTGAAGCTTATTGCGGCTTTAGGTACAAACAGAGGTGAGAGCGTTCAATGCAAGGTTGGAAAAGGAGTAGTCGGCGGTGCTGCTGAAACAAGGATGATTTTTGAAAAGGATCAATTAGAGATAAACAGTATAGAGCGGAATGATGAAAAGTTGGAATTTGCCACTCCCATAATCTTTCAAAAGGAACTTTTTGGAGTGCTTGGGATTGGGAAAATAAAGAAAAAAACAGAAAATGACAAAACATTCCTTGCAATGATAGCAGACCTTTCAGCGGTTGCATTTAAAAACTGCGAATATCTCAGAGCCGCAAAGGAAGAAGCAATAAAAGACGCTCTCACGGGATTGTATAACAAAAAGTTCTTTCTTGAAAGAGGGGAGGAACTCATGGGAAAATCAACAAATTACGATCATGTATTTTCGATCTTTATTTTTGATATTGATAACTTCAAAGACTACAATGATACAAATGGTCATGTACAAGGCGATGTTCTTCTCGCAGAACTAGGCAAATTACTCAAAGAAAAAACACGTGCTACAAATCTCATTGCCAGATATGGGGGTGAAGAATTCATAGTGCTGCTTGAAAATACTGATAAACATAAAGCTGAAGTATATGCGGAAGATATCAGGAAAGCGATTGAAACTCATCCTTTTCAATACCACGAAAGGCAACCCCTCGGTTGTGTATCAATTAGTGGCGGCATTTCCGAATTTCCTGTTGATGGGGCATTGATAAAAGAATTAATAGAGAAAGCAGACAAAGCTCTATATGAATCAAAGGAATCAGGGAGAAATCGTATTTCACTATATGAGCCAATTCGAATGTCAGTAGAGCAGGTTGAAAATTAGAGAGTGATAGTCATCCAATATGGTTGGAAAAAAGATGAAGGATGAACATAAGACAAAAGAGCAACTTATTGATGAGTTACTGGAAATCCGAAAACAACTTAATAATTCAGAAGCATCATTCATCGAAAACACACAGGTTGTAAAGACACTCGATTCATTTGAAAAAACGCTTGAGACAATGCAGATTGGGTAACTCGCCATCCCTTGACCCTACATCACTAAAATATCTTATTTTATATGTTAATATAGTCTTCAAATGGAAAGAAGAAGTTCCCAAAGAATAGTTGTTACATTAGATGCTGAACTCATTTTAAACGATACCAGTTTTGCAGGAGTCATAGAGAATATTTCCAAGGAAGGACTATACATAAAAATTCTGCCTTCTGAAAAACTAATTGAGTTTATTTCTGGAACAAAAATTGAGATTAAAATTCAATTATCTTCCGGAGAAATATTGAACCTGCATTGTATGGTAATACGATCAGAAAAAATTCTCCCTGACAGTTTAACAAGTTATGTTGGAATGGAGATAATTGATCCTCCTTCAGAATATGAAGACTTCTTAAAAGAACAGAAATATATCAATTTATATGAATAGGGTGCTTGGATTTCTCGAGCCTTTTTTCTGATTCCAGAAAACAAGATAACTTAGAAAGCAATAATTTGCAATAGCTTCCAAAGACACTGTGTTTCAATGGGTAATAAACAGTATGTCCGGTTAATCTCCAAAAGCCTGTATGGTCATAACAACGATTTGTATGCCGCTGAAACCTCTTATGATACTGTATGGAAAATCATTCAAATATCTGTTTTTCCAATAGATAAAAAAATAAGTTTAATTTAAAAAACAGAGTGTTACCTTTCCTTATTAGGTCTGGCACATCAATTGCATATAAAAGTAAGTTACGATTTCCAACTGTAGGACCAATTAATAACATAATATTTGTAACAAGTTCGTCAGAGACTATAATTATTTTTAAATTTTTGTGATATTTTTGAATATCAAATTATGCAATTCTGTGATTTGGTTGTGGGAATATAAGGATAGATAATCCTTAAAACATTATTTATTAGGGCAAAATTAAATTGCCCCAATTTTTTTGATCTAAACATTCCTGACAGAAAAAGAAAGTTGGTTTCAATTTTTGAAAAACATCACCAGGAAAGTTCAAGTGAAGCTCCCCGCCTACAAGGCGGGGCATCAAAAGAATAGCTTTATTAATGATCATGCAGTCTGTATTCCCCTCTTTGGCAAAGAGGGGTTAGGGG
>JBDLIC010000216.1:0-3497 GCA_039715075.1 Nitrospirota bacterium | reverse complement strand
CCTCGATTCCATAAGCTTAGGGGTAAACGTCAGCTTGAGAGACCGGCATCTGTCTGATCGGCTTCTTTTGTCGTCGACATTTCATTGAGCGCTTTTTCAGCCGAAACTTCAGACCCCAGTATTATAGCCATCCACCGGGTGTCTTCATTACTGTCAAGAGCGATCTTCACGGTCATAGTCAAAGGCACAGACAGCAGCATGCCGATGGGACCCAGCACCCACCCCCAGAATACGAGCGAAAGAAAAACCACCAGCGTAGACAATCCGAGTCCCTGTCCCATGACCTTGGGTTCAATTACTCCACCAATGGAGAGATTGATAATTAAATAACCGAGCGCCACAAATCCAGCGGAGCCCGGCCCGAGCTGTATTAAGGCCAGCAGGACTGCGGGAATGGCAGCAATAATAGAACCTATGCTGGGGACATAATTAAGCATAAATGCGAGCAGTCCCCAGAGCAGCGGATAATCAACACCAAGGAATGTCACCAGGACACCGACAGCAACACCTGTTGTAACGCTCGTTAAGGTCTTAAGCGCCATATAGCGATTAATATTATTGAAAAAAACATCAAATCCCCCAAGAGATGAGTCAGGATTACGTAACGCAGCCCGGAGTTTAATCGGCAGCCCTGAGGCCTCAAACAGGATGAAAATTACTGTTATCAGTATGAGAAATGCATTTGTAAGCAACTTTCCGAATTTAGTGAGTAACCCTGCAACAAGACTCATGGCCTCACCCGGGTTTATGGCTTCAAGCAGACCCTCCTTGTAAATATCGATACCCTTTTCCTGCAGCCACTCCAGGAGCTCGGCTGTCTTTCCCTGAAGTCTCTGCTGATACGAAGGAAGGTCCCTCGAAAAATCGTTCAGCGATGTCCCTATCACTGTTGTCATTATTGATCCGATCACAATGATCCCCAGGACGATCAGCAGAATGGCCACAACAGTAGGAACACCTTTTTTCTGCATCCAGAACAGCGGGGGAGCGCATATTATTGCAATGAATGCTGAAATCAGGAATTGTATAATAAGCGATTCGGCGGCACGCATGCCGGCGATTATTACGACAAATGCTGCTGCGGTAATAAGAATGTTTAAGAGTTTTGAATTTCTCGTGCCCACAGGTCTAAAAAAGCTTCGTGCTCTGATTATATGATTAATTCTCTCCGTTATACGTATATCATTATGTTCGAACTGCTTTTATTTTGCAATAAAAAGACGCACGAGCCAGGAAACATTAAAATGTACAGGAAGCTTTAAAGAATCAAGCGACATATAGTACAGAACATTATTGAGAGGCTCTGTCATACCTGCATAAATGGTTTATATCAGAAAATACCCGGGAACCCTACAAGGTAAAAAGCGACAATGCGTTTATTGGAAACCTTATTACGTGATATTTCCTCAATTTAAAAACGCCATTTAATTACGCGCCCTTATGTTCATAAACACATCCTCTTAAACCGCAATAGTTACCGATATACTCGGCAGCAGGCCTGTATAATGACGGACTTCCCTGGGCAAGGCCGAAGCGTTCTTCTATGATATGCGCACACCAGCCTGATATTCTTGAAACCGCGAACAGGGGCGTAAAGAGGTCGCTCGGGAACCCCATCATGTGATAGACCGAACCGCTGTAGAAATCAATGTTCGGCTTGATCCCCTCTTTGCCGGCTTCCGTAAAGATCTTGATTGCCGTCTTTTCAACCCTGTCACATAATTCAAACCACTCTGTATTGCCGGTTTTCTGGCCGAGCTTTTTAAAGATGTCCTTAAGGATGGCTGCCCTGGGATCATATGTTTTGTATACCGCATGCCCCATACCGTATATTTTCTTTTTCTCTGACAACTGCTTTTTGATCCATGATTCAATGTTATCCTCATCCTTCAGGCTTTCGAGCATTGCCATTGCCTTCTCATTGGCCCCTCCATGCAGAGGCCCGGACAGTGCGGCAAGGCCAGCCAGTACCCCTGAGTAAATGCCTGCCTGTGTAGAAGCTACTTCCCTGCATGCAAAAGTTGATGCATTAAAAGTATGATCAGCATGCAGTATAAGGCAGGCATCAAGGGCCTTTACCACTTCTGGATCAGGCTTTTCCCCGGTAAGCATAAACATAATATTTTCTGCATGAGAAAGGTCCTTTGAATACGGTACAGGGTCAAGCCCCTTGCGGATACGGTCCCAGGCAGTCATTGCGGCTGCCATACCGGATATTAACCGGGCTGCCTTTTCCTCATAAGCCTCAAGACTGTCTTCAGTGTCCCGGTCATCAAACCCGAGCATCGATATCACTGCCATCAGCATCTGCATCGGCCCGGTATTATCAGACCAGAGTTTCATCGATTCAATCACAAAGTCAGGGAGGTAACTGTTGGCAACGAGCCTGTTTCTGAATTTAGTCAGTTCCGATGAATCGGGCAGTTTGCCTTTGAGGACCAGGTATGCCGTTTCTTCAAATGATGAATGTCCGGCCAGGTCTTCAATACGGTAACCACCGTACAGCAGAACACCCTTTTCACCGTCTATAAAACTGATCCTGGTGTCCGCTACCGTCACTCCCCTTAATCCGGTATTTTTTATTGTATTTTCCTGTGCCATAATTATCTCCTTTTTTCAGTCACCAATTAAATTTCATATCGTACTCTGCAACCCTTTTTTCTTTGCCCTGCGCCCATTGCCTTTTTATAAAATCTATTTCACAAGATTAAGCAGACTCCCTGCCAGCACCATCTCTAACTGGCGGTCACTCATCGCGTGTACTGCTTCGTAGTTTTCATCTCTGCTCTTATTAATAACTTTTATCTTTTTTCCGCTTTTTATCATTTGTCTCACATCCTCAATCACAAGCAGATCATCCCTGCCGATTTTCTCCCAGTCATCAGGGTCTGCAAAGGTCAGCGGCAGTATGCCGAAGTTGCAGAGGTTCTGCCAGTGTATCCTCGCAAAACTCTTTGCAATGACTGCCTTGAGCCCAAGAAACCTGGGGCCCAGGGCCGCATGTTCCCTGCTTGATCCCTGGCCATAGTTATTGCCGCCGATTATAAACGAACCACTCTCCTTATGCTTCATTGCGCGTTCGTAATAAGATTCATCTATACGGCTGAAGGTGAATTTACTTATCTCCGGGATATTGCTTCTGAACGGGAGGACTTTTGTTCCCGCGGGCATTATCTCATCAGTTGATATGTCATCACCGACCTTAAGGAGCACCGGGCCTTCCAGCCTGTCAGGCATCTGCTCCAGGGGCGGCAGCGGTTTAATATTGGGGCCCTTTTCGAGCTTCATCTTTTCACCCTCGTCAGGGGGTGCGATCAGCATTTCGTTATTGATTATTATTTTTTCCGGCTCATGAAAGGCCGGATAGTCCATCCCGAGGGTACGCGGATCGGTTATGATCCCTGTCAATGCGGAAGCGGCCGCTGTCTCCGGGCTGCATAGATAGACGCTGTCTTCTTTAGTCCCTGACCTCCCGGGAAAGTTCCTCGGCACTGTGC
>JBDLIC010000215.1:0-3563 GCA_039715075.1 Nitrospirota bacterium | reverse complement strand
TACTGCTAGAGATTGCTCTCAGACATGTGGTCTTGCTGATCACTTCAAGATGACTTACAAGAAAATTGGGCGTCATTTTGGGAAAAATAAAATTCTAAAAATTCTGGGACTGTTAGTCCGCTCTTTTGAAATGACGCCTTTTATTTTAAAAGAGAAACCGAAACTTGCAATATCTCATGGTTCAAGGGCACAGATATTGATTTCTAAACTCTTTGGGATCAAATCAATTAATATCTTTGACTATGAGCATACTCAGGGACTATTATTTATTCATCCTGACTATTCGTTATCGCCTGAAATAATATCCCCTAACGAATCAGAACGAAAAAAATCTCACTTTCTTAGTTACCATGGAATTAAGGAAGATGTATATGTTCCTGAATTCAAACCTGATTCCGATATCCTTAAGGAATTGAAAATAGATGAAAATAAATTAATTGTAACTATCCGTCCTCCCGCTACACAAGCTCATTATCATAATCCAGAGGCGGAAAAACTATTGGATGCTGTAATTGATTATATCGGGCAAGAGAAAAATATTTGTATGGTTTTGATGCCCAGATATAAGAAACAAGTAGATTTTATCAAAAAAACATGGCCAGAACTGTACGGTAATGGGCAGATAATAATACCTGAGCAGGTAGTCGATGGATTGAATCTTATGTGGCACTCTGATCTTGTTGTAAGCGGAGGAGGTACAATGAATCGAGAAGCGACTGCACTTGGCGTTCCAGTATATAGCATATTTAAAGGGGAGAAAGGTGCTGTAGATTTATATCTTTCAAAAGCAGGAAAGCTTGTTTTCTTGGATAGTATTGAAGATGTGAGGTCTAAAATTAAACTTACAAAACGTAATAGACAATTAATAAATAAATGTGATAAGCGAGAAACTTTACTACATGTAGCCAATAATATAATTTCAGTGCTTAAAGAAATTTAGGATGACTGTCTATAAGAACAGCACTATAAGATTAATATTACTTAGTATGGAATTATGAATAATATTATTAAAGTCATAATTGTAGCTGGTGCAAGGCCAAACTTTATGAAGGTGGCGCCATTAATTAGAGCTATTAAAAAAAATAATAAAGAATCAAAGGGGAGCAAAACCATAATAAATTTTCTTTTAGTACATACAGGACAGCATTATGATATTTCAATGTCTGATAATTTTTTTCGAGAATTGGAATTACCAAAACCTGATGTTAACCTTGAAGTCGGATCTGATTCTCATACCCGTCAGACAGCAAATATAATGACGCGATTTGAAAAAATTTGTTTAAAAGAAAAGCCTGATTGGATACTTGTTGTAGGAGATGTGAACTCGACTATGGCTTGTACACTGGTTGCAGCCAAGTTGGGGATTAGGGTTGGACATGTGGAAGCTGGCCTTAGAAGTTTTGATCGAACAATGCCTGAAGAAATTAACAGATTGGTCACCGATGTACTGGCAGACCTCCTTTTCACGCCTTCTGAGGACGCAGATGAAAACTTGTTCAAAGAGGGGATTTCAAAGGAAAAGATAAAACGGGTCGGAAATATTATGATTGATACCTTAATCCTCAATCTTGAGAAGGCCAGGGAGAACAAGACTCATGAAGAAATGGGGGTAAAGGAAAAACACTATGCATATGTAACGCTTCATAGGCCTAGTAATGTCGATAATCAATTAAGTCTTTCAGCAATTCTTGAATGCCTCTGCAGATTATCTGGAAAGATACCAGTGGTTTTCCCTGTTCATCCTCGTACGAGAAAGCAGTTTGAAACTTATGATCTTTGGGAAAAGGCGCAAACTACATCGGGTTTAATATTGACAGATCCACTTGGATACCTTGATTCTATTGGACTCGTTGATAAAACTAAATTTGTGCTTACGGACTCAGGAGGTCTGCAGGAAGAGACGACTTTTTTGAATATTCCTTGTTTGACACTCAGACCAAATACTGAACGTCCTATAACTATAACAGAGGGTACTAACAGGCTTACCTCACTGGCAACTTTAAATAATGATATCGAACATATGCTTAATGGATATTCTTCTCAAGGCAAGATTCCTGAATACTGGGACGGAAAGACCGGGGAAAGAATTATCGAAGTCATTGCTAAATCGTCACATTAATCTCGATATTCATAAGAAAAGATCGTGTGTTACAATGCTCTACCTTGGGAAACTATACTGAATGGATAACAATGCAAAACCAGATAATATTAAGGATAGTATCAAAAGCTTGTTAATCTTACTGCTGGATTATTGCAGAAAGAATGACTGGGCAGGGTTCGATCCGTATGATGCATTGAACAGCCGTGTGTTTGCCATTACGCCTTTTTCTAAAAGCAGAATATGCAGAATAGGTTTTACCCAGATAATGAAGCGTCTTCCCTTTAACCTTCGCCCCCTTATCCTGGTGTCAAAAGAACAAAATCCCAAAGCGATCGCATTATTTCTCATGGCGTTTCTTAAGCTTTCAAAACTCGGGCTGATGGATAATGAAGGCATGATCAAATTGATGCTTGAGAGACTGGAGGCTCTCCGGTCACAAAATACTCCATACTGGTGCTGGGGCTACAGCTTTCCCTGGCAGACGCGGACACACCTGGTTCCCCGGGGAGCACCGAACCTTGTCTGTACGGTTTTTGTGGCAAATGCATTACTGGACGCATACGAAAGCAATCTAGGGTCACGCTATTTAACGATTGCAGAAAACACTGCTGAGTATATCCTCAACGAGCTCTATTGGACAGAGGATGAGTCTATAGCTGGCTTTAGCTATCCTTTTCCATTATCGAAAACTAAAATTCACAATGCGAATTTTCTGGGGGCTGCACTTTTTGGCAGAATTTACAAACTGTGTGGAGAAAAGAAATTTCTTGAACCGGCTCTGAAGGTTACACGATATTCAGCATCTAAGCAGCACGAAAATGGATCGTGGGACTATGGGGAGTTACCTACACAGCATTGGGTGGACAACTTCCATACCGGGTACAACCTGTGTGCTTTATTGTCTATTGGCCAATACGCCGGTTCATCCGAATTTGAACCCCATATTCGTCGGGGATTCGAGTTCTACCGAAATAATTTTTTCAGGGAGGACGGTGCACCCAAATATTTTCACAATCGCGTTTATCCTATCGATATTCATAGTGTGGCACAGAGTATAATTACTTTACTTGCGCTCAGAGATTTTGACGAAGGTAATATTGAATTAGCACATTCCGTCTACAATTGGGCTAATGAATACATGTGGGACAGACAGGGATATTTTTACTTTCAGAGCCTTCCCTTGTATAGGATTAAAATATCTTATATGAGATGGTCACAAGCATGGATGTTTACAGCTTTAAGTTATCTTTCAACAAAAGAGGATAAATAGACTAAAAATATGAAAAATAAGTTGAGAAATATTGCCCAGCAGAAGGGGATTTTCACCATAAATGAGGAACTTTCCCTCTATAATCTTTTTGCTGGAATGTTTTTCATACTTCTTCACCAATTGAGTGGAAATCGACATATGGGATTTGTGACCCCAGTGCACAATCGATTCAATGATCGGTTTCGAAACACA
>JBDLIC010000214.1:0-3591 GCA_039715075.1 Nitrospirota bacterium | reverse complement strand
GGTTACACCTTTATAGGCCTCTTCAAGCGATATGTCCAGATGTGTCCTGAGGTTAGTCCCCGTCACCGGTGCATGCTGCTGTCTTATATTTCCGAAAAGGTCGGAAAAAATATCTTCAAACCCGCCTGTACCGAAACCGGCGTTCTGCGCTCCAAATCCCCCGAACCCCTGAGAGCCGTCAAACGCGGCCTTGCCGAACTGGTCATATTCAGACCTCTTCTTCGCATCACTCAGCACCTCGTACGCCTCGTTGATTTCCTTGAATTTCTTCTCTGCAGTTTTGTCTCCAGGATTTAAATCAGGATGGTATTTGCGCGCGAGTTTCCTGTATGTCTTTTTCACCTCATCACTTGAAGCGCCTTTTTTAATGCCAAGAGTATTGTAATAATCATGTGTAGTTGCAGCCATTGCATTTCCCTTCTGGTTTCAGTTTTTAATATCTATATAACTTATCATATAACCTGATATGGTTCATGTCAAGTGAGTTTATAGATAAAACAACTAGTGAAGCTCCCTGCCTACAATGCGGGGCCTCAAAAAGAATATCTTTATTAATGATAATGCGGCCTGTATTCCCCTCTTTGGCAAAGAGGGGCCAAGAGATTTTCAAAAAATTATTCGTAAAATCCCCCTTAATCCCCCTTTTCCAAAGGGGGAAACTTGAAAGGATTACTTAGGGAGTTCTTTTTTAAGATATTTGAGATGAAGCTTGAGGAACCTGTAATCATCAATATTGTCTATATCGTACCAAAAGGGGAGCATTGAAAAGCTGATCTTATGCCTGTACAGTTTCTCCAGGACCATATTCAGGACATCCGATGTGTCCCAGGGAATATTCTGAAACAACCGGGATTCAATCTTCTTTCGTGCACCTACCAGGTACATCCCTCCATCACAGCATGGGCCGACAACAAAGTCTTTTTTCTCGAGAGCCCTAAAGGCCATCCTTATGTGATCTTTTGGAATTGTCGGGCTGTCACTGCCGATCAGGACTATATCAGTGTATCCCTTTTTGAAATGGTCCCTGAATGCATTGACGATTTTTTTACCGAGGTCATTTCCACGCTGATTGAAGAGCTTTAATTTGTTCTTTTCCGCAATCTCCATGAGGAAGTCATGGTCCTTCGAAGGCGCACACCCGAGAAGCCTGTCAAACCCCTTCATGCGCACAAACCGGGAGGTGATCTCAGCAATGAAGGATTTATAAACCCTCAGGGTCTCCTCCTTCCCGAGGTCCTTCTGCAGCCTTGTTTTAACAGTGCCCGGCAGAGGGGCTTTCACAAAAGTAATCAGGGCCTTTTTCATATTACTAAAAGATTGGAACAACTACGCAGCATTTAAGGTTCATCAGTTTAGATAGTGTCTGTATATTAATTGCCTTTTTTTGTTTTTGTCATGCCCGAAGTCCTTAATCGGGCATCCAGAACTTACTGAAAAGACTGGATTCCCGCTCAACAGACTGCGGGAATGACGACTCAATTGTTGAGTTTATACACAGACACTAGATAGTTTACTTAAATCAATTACGAATTATCAATTACTGCACCGTTCATGGATATCTTCCAGGAGTTCTTCCACTCCCTTGCAAAACTCTTCAATATCTTTGTCTGTTAAGTTTTTGCTCTTTTTTGTGCTCAACTCTTTTGTCTCTTCCAGTTTAATCTTCATAATCCTGTCCCCTTTCGATTCATATTTCGAATTATTTTTTATCTTTTACTTCCGCACCTTCGCACTTCCGGACTTCCGCGCTTATCTGTTAAGCAAGAATTACAAATTGCACCAAAACAGTAATGCCCATCAATAATGTTAAAAGTGCTGCCAATGACCATGCACTATTTTTTAAAACAGATTCCATCGTGTTTTACCTCCTTTTCAGTTCTGCTGCTCATATAAGACGGATCCATACTGATACTTATAACAAGAAGTTTGCCAGCAAAGGAAGAGTCAGTTAACTACCTGATTTATATCAGTAAAATAGGTAGCTGCATGGAATCTGCTTTTTCATTTTGTCAGAGAAACAGACAAAAAAGCGTCAGAAATATGTCGGCAGGCATTTAAAATAATTCGTATTTCGTATTTTGCAATTGCTATTATATTATTATTCCATTGCCCCTGCGTGTCTGAGCATGTCGGCTATTTTAGGCCTGTCGTACTTCTCTGCCAGCATCAGAGCCGTATAGCCTGACATAGTTTTCACTTCCACATCTGCACCTTTTTCAAGGAGAAGCTTTACAATGCTCATATGGCCCTTAGACACTGCATACGTCAGGGCTGTATCACCATAGTTGTTTATCAAGTTCACCCCGGCACCTTTTTCGAGTAAAATACTCACGATCCTTGAGTAGCCTCTCGTTGTCGCATACATCAGGGCGGTAAAGCCATATTTGTTTTTTACATCCACACCGGTGCCATAGTCAAGAAGCAGCTCAACTATGTTTGAATGGCCTTTCTCCGCTGCCAGCATTAAGGCAGTGACATCATTATTTTTATTCACATCAATGCCTGCCCCTTTGTCCAGGAGCAGCCTGACTGCTTTTGTGTAACCTTTATATACTCCGAATACTAAAGCTGTGTTTCCGGATTTATCCATCATATCCATATCCGCGCCTTTGTCAATTAGAAACCTGACGATGTCAGGATCCCCTTCGTTGACCGCATACATCAAAGCAGTATACCCGCGTATGTCCTGTTCATTTAAGCCGGCACCTTTGTTAAGGAGAGCATTGACGATATCGACGTGTCCTTTCTCCGCTGCCAGCATAAGGGCTGTCCGTCCCTTCGCTCCTTTCATGTCTATATGAGCTCCCCTGTAAAGAAGCATGTTCATCATGTTCAGGTTGTTATTCATTGCTGCCACTATCAATGCAGTATTACCCGAAGATGTTCTCCTGTCCACGTCAGTACCGTTGTCAAGAAGCAGCCTGACCATATTAACATTCCCCTCCCCGGCTTCATGTAACATGGCATTCGAGATATTTATGTCAGCAATAAGAGCGCCCCGGTCAAGAAGAAGTCCGGCTATTTCCGCACGGCTTTCTTTAACCGCATACATCAGGGCCGAGGAACCGTGAATATCCTTTTCGTTTAAAGAGGCGCCTTTGTCAAGAAGCGTTTTAACGGTCTCTGTGTGATTGCCTTTGACTGCAAGTATTAAAGGGGTTGAACCGGATGAGGTTTTTGTATTCACATCAGCACCTTTTTCAATGACCAGCCTGACTATGTCAGCACTCCCTTTCTCGGCCTTCAGTATTAATGTATGGTTAAGATTGATATTTATTAATTGGGCACCCGCATCAAGCAGGAGCTTAACAAGATCAATGTGGTCGTTGCGTATTGCATACAAAAGGGCTGTAGAGCCGTACCTGCTCCTCACATTGACCCGGGCACCCCGGTCAAGGAGGTACTTTACGACATCCATATGGCCTTTATTGACTGCATATATAAGGGCCGTAGAGCCATACCGATTTTTTCCGTCAATAAAGGCACCCCGGTCAAGGAGTAATTTAATGATCCGTATATAACCTTTACCTGACACATATATAAGGGCTGTAGAGCCATGTATGTCTTTCGCATTAACATCCTTTCCCTTGT
>JBDLIC010000213.1:0-3607 GCA_039715075.1 Nitrospirota bacterium | reverse complement strand
ATCCCCCTTAATCCCCCTTTTCCAAAGGGGGAGACTTGAAAGGAGAACTTTTCATCCCCGTTTACAAAACGGGGTATTCAAGTTCATTTCTTCATAAAAGGGGTTCCTGTTCCACACAGTCCCCTGTTCAGTCAGGCACACCTATTGCTTTTTAAATTCCAACTTTATTTGAAGTCAGTTATTGAATAAAGATGGTACGCGCAGTCAGGGCCGATAATTTTCATGGAAGCTTCAAGTGGAAGTTTTACTTTTTTCTTTAATATCAAATTTCTGTATAAATATTTAATCCTTATTTCTTCAGCTTTCTTATTCATGCTTTTTCACTTCTGAACTTACGTTCTTCCGAACTATGCAGCTATTTATCTATAACGTTGCGGCATTTGTCGATAGCTTTCTGATTAAGCCTTGCATCAAGTGTGACTTTCTCAAGGAAATCGACCATATCTCCCCGGTCACTTCCTTTTTTCTTCATCATCTCCTCCATGGCAGTAAGGTCTGCATCGTAGGACTGGTATCTTTCCATTAAAACATTGTGAACATATTTGGCTGCCTCATCAATAAGCTTTGATATGTACTGGAATTTAAAGTTCTCACGATAATTCTCAAAATGGAAATGTATCGATTTTTCTGTTTCACGCTTAATGAGTTGAAATCCGTCAGCCAGGGCATGGATCTGTTCTTCCTTTTCCTCTTCCGGAGATTTTTTCAGGACCCTTTTGAAAAGATTGACCGCAGAATAAAGGCCGAGACGAAGAACAGCTTCAGTCCTCACTTTGGCGGAATACTGGAGCGCGGCCGTGGTCGAAGGTAGCGCCAGGCCGGATGTCTGCTTGATAGCATCCAGATCGAGAAGGTTCTTTTTATTGTGCCTGGTATTGTTTTTTATATCTATGTCATCAATTGCCAATTTTAATTCTGCTATGTCATCTGAAGCCATAGAGTGATAGGGCCCTGCAACCGATTCCAGTGAAGTCCGGACCCTGTTTTCTATGTTCCGTGAAAAACTGGCAATTTCGGGGTTGATCGTCTCTGCCATGAATGTATCAAGGGCCTGTTTGAACTGCTGGAATATCGCATAGAGGGACCGTGAAAATCCGGAGGCTGTCAGTTTTTCCCTTAACTTGTCAGATGAAACAGTATACTGCTTCACAAATGCCATTGTCTGGTCCATGACTCCGTCAGAGCCGGCATTGAAAAACCTGTCAATGTCCGACCTCTGTCCATTCATTATGTCTGCCGCCGCACCCTTCAAGGTACTTCTTATCAGGGTCTTGATCTGCTTCATACGCTCCTGGCGATACTCCATCTTCCTTATAATCTCCCTTGCCCCGTCAACATCCTTTTCAAGGATTTCGACCTGCATCCCGCTCCAGCGCTCTATCCCGGATACCATTACACTCATCCGTTCGAGGTGGTTTTTAAGCAGCAGGCCAAACCTCTCCTTTGTGAGTTTAGTATTCAGGGAAGTCTCAAATCTTTTCGTCTCTTTCTTTGCAAGTTTAATCATCTCTTTTTCAGTCATCCATTGCTCAAGGCGAAGACTGTCTTTCTTTGTAAGGTCCACAGAGGAGTTGCTAAACAGGTTAAACAGGGAAGAGAATGAATAAACGTCAGGATCAGGTTTTATCAGGGCCACTTCTTCCCTGACAGTATTTAAAACCGCCTCCAGGTCCTCCAGTGATTCATGTTCGCTGAAGTCTATATTAACAACAAAGATCATATTTTCCAGGATCCCCATTTTCTTGATAATCGACAGGAACCTTATGTCAGCCTGCCGGAGTCCGGTGCGGCTGGTAACCACATAAATAATGTAATGTGTCTTCAGCAGGTAGTCCTGTATCATTGTAAGGTGCAGAGGGTTGGGAGAATCGCTGCCCTGGCAGTCAGCTATTTCAATGGACCGGTCTATTTTGTCGTCATTTATTTCAAGCTGCACATCCTTAAGATATACTGACCGTGTATCATCTCCGACAAAGGTCCTGTGTTCAGGAAAATCGTCTCCGCAAAATTCTGTGGTAAGGGAACCGGCTGAAATAATTTCGCTGACACTCTCGTATCCTTTTAAATACAGTGACAGCAGTACGGCATTCGCATTACGAACCCCGTCGGTAATAAGCAGATCGTCACTCAAATCATCCAGGGCCAGTTCAAGCGTATTGCGGTCCTTCTCGTTCCTTATATCAAACGATCCTGCTTCATCCCTGTTTTCGAGCACCGGGAACATAATAAGGGCCTGCTCAATCTCGGCATTCACCTCGTCCCACGACTTAAAGTAAAGGACCGCTTTCAGTTCATCCCCGCTTCTTAAACGGGTCACGATTGATGTAACAATCCCCGCGCCCCGTTTCAGGTAATCGCCCCTGAACAGCGAATTGACAAACGTGCTCTTACCTGACTTGACCGGGCCTATCACTGCAACACGGATCGTTTCCTCAGTGACCTGATTATGAATATCGCGGCAGGTCTTCTTCCACTCCTCAAACCGGGTATCATCAACTTCCGGTCGTCCTGTCAGCATATTCAGCAGAGAGGAGAGAGACTCATTAACAGTGAGCAGTTCCTTTTTGATGTTATTATATGAATCTTTCATTATCAATAATCCGGCAGCCTGATTCACAGACAATTCCCGGAGCAGTTTTCCCCTGAATATTTTTGATCGATATTTTAATGGATTTGCCGGAATATTGCACTCCGGCATTAACTTAGCTATGATACCATATAGAGGAACTAAGCTGAACAGATAAACATGTTATGAATATTTTTTATAAGTGTACACACCATACTAATAAAATAAGAAAATATTGTCATATAAGATTACTCAAATCTATCCTTGTAATTACTATTTCAATCACTCTTCATGCGTGTTCCCATGCAGAGAAGCAGTCCATCAGCCCTGATTATTTTCCGATTAAGGAAGGCCGTATTATGGAATACAGTGTCAAAAAAACCGCCAAACGTTATGCCCCGGTCAATGTCACCTATGATTATACGATAAAAACCCTTCCATCACGTACACTGAACAGTCTCACAGTAACGCCCATGCAATACAGCAACGGCAACCTGGTTTTTCTTTTAAGGAACAGTTCGGGAATATTCTATTCTGGAATGCATTTATGGGGAGAAAAAGAATCCAGGCTTGAAACCAGACCCAAACTTATGTATAAATTGCCGCTTATATCGGGAACGGTTTTCCGCGAAACATGGCAGCCTTCGCTCACAGCTAAAAAAACTGATATCACTATGGAATATATGGTGCTTCCGGATTTAGATGACATTACCGTACCTGCCGGTTCATTTAAGAACTGTATTCATATTAAAGGAACAGGCTCTGCATCCCTCCCGGATCAGGAAGTTTTAACGATGGAAGTTCATGACTGGCTATGCCCGGGGACAGGATATGTAAAGGAAGTCCTGGAAGAAAGCGGCACATTTACAGCAGGCGGTCTTCCAGAAGATGTAAGGCAGGTAACAGTGCTTAAGTCAATCAAATAAACTTTTTCACCATGTGATAACTCACCCTCCTCCGTAATTACCCCTTGCAGATATCAAGTGTCTGTGTATAAAGTCAAACTTTAAGCCGTCATTCCCGTAATCTGTTGAGCGGGAA
>JBDLIC010000212.1:0-3752 GCA_039715075.1 Nitrospirota bacterium | reverse complement strand
GCCGACTTTTTAGCCGGTGTTTTTTTTCACATAAAACAGGTACCCGATAACCTATCCTTTTTCAACCCAAGATTGTCCCACAGAATCCGTTACAATGAGCAACTTTCTCTTAATTCTCTCAATATGGGGTGAATTTCTGGGGAAAGAACCTGCCAACGCTTGTGAAGTGAGTTTTAAATAATTTATAGTTTCCTGCTTGTACTGTTGCGAGTCCTCCTGGTTTTCTTGCCTTTCAGCTTTTTCATATTTTTTCCAACAAACAGCAGCTAAATATTCTGTGCATATATAAATTTCTGAGTGATTTTCCTTTTGGAGAATTGCTAACGCCGCCTTTAAGGTCACTTCTGCTATTTCTATGGAACCTTCTTGTAAGTAACACACCCCTATATCTTTTAGACCCATTGCTGTTAATACATGTTCATCCCCATAGTAATTTTTGTAAAATTCCAGGTTTTTCTTGAGCAACTCTTTTGATTTTGCGTAATTTTTTTGACGGGCATAAATATTACCCAAATGCGCCAAAACTTCCACACTTCTAATATTATTGGGTCCGTAATATTTTGTGTATATATTTAAACTCTGACTTAGAAGACGCTTAGCTTCTTCATAGCGCGCTAATTTTGTATAGATTTTCCCTAATTGTATGGATGACCATGCTTCTTTTAGCTTATTTTGTGGATAATGGTTGGTATAAATTTGCAAACTTTCTTCAAGACATTTTTGTGCCTTTTTATAATAACCTAAGCGCCGATAAGCATCTCCCTGGTTCCCTAGACACCAGGCCACATGGTAATGATTTTTACCATCATGTTTCGAAAAAACGCGATAACTTTTCTGATACAAATTAAGCGCCTTTTCATACATACCAAGGTCTCTGCATGTATTTCCAAAGTGTACCGACTGCCAAGCTACATCAATGTGATCTTTTCCTATAGTGTTATAATATATTCGTAAAGCCTTTTTATGGCAGTCATAGGCTTTAGAGGATACACCTTGGAACCCATATGTTACAGCAAGATTTCCCAAAGATTTTGCTGCATGAATGCATTCTGTCTCTTTATTTTTTTGTATTATCATATAGCTTTTTTGCAACCATTCCTCAGATTTTTTGAACTTTCCTAACTCTCTGTAAAATATTCCGATGTTACATAACAATACAGCTGCAGTGGTTATATTTTTAGACTTTACAGTATTTAATAACTTTTGATTCATTAAAAAAGATTCTGCATGTTGGGTGATAAGTTGAAATTTTGGAAAATTAAAATGTTTTAAATCATTCCCTTGAAGATTATTTTGGGTATAATCAGTTAATGCGCCCAAGATCTCGGTGAATAATTTCTCCTTTTCTTCAGAACTCAAATTATTCACAAAATAATTCAGAAACATTTCTTGAGTAACTCTATGAAGTGAAAAAGTTGAACCTTCGAGAACATGAGGGTGTGTTTCATTGGTGAGCAATGAATTCTTTTTTAAATGAAATAAAAAATGATCTACAATTTCTTTCTTTTTATAAAAATCTAGCATATCACGTGGGATATTCTGGGAGTTAAGCAGGCTAATAAACAGAGCTATACTCTTGAAATCTTTGTGTTTATCAATAATTTTATTCAGTAATAAGGTGATTATATTATATCTAGTTTTACCATAATCGCTTGAATCGTGTAAGATTTCTTTTTGAATATTTTCAAATTCATCGTTGTTTTTCTTCAATCTATCTAGATATTCTTGAAAAGATATATTGGTAATTTGCAAATAATGTGCAGCTATGGATATATCTAATGGAAAAGGGGGAATATTATCCAAAAAATTCTTAATCTCTTTTTCCTTGAAAATATCGCTTGTAAGGTTATTTCCTGTAGAAAAAAGTTTTGTAAAAAAGTCCTGTTTTTCCCTTTTATTCAGGGATCCAATTTTAACTATGGGAAACCTATGAGGGTGAGAGCGACTATCTCTAGTTGTTATAATTACCCTGCCACTCCCCCAAACTTCTGTGTCCTGAGGAAAAAATCTCCCTACTTCAGAAAAATCCTCTACATTATCATAAACAAGAAGCCATTCTGGTTGGTTTTGTAATTTCTTACTTACGAAAGATATTAATTTGTTATCCTTTTCTTTGATATTTTTTGCTTCTTTTGTCGACTGTAAAATTTGCTTATCTTCATCTGTGGTTGAGAGCCTATTGGCAAGCTGCTCAAATGATTGTCTTAGATTATCTTTTGTCTCAGCATGAATCTCCCAGAGTAGTGGTGCAGGGTATGTACGTGCATAGTATCTTGCAAGAGTCGTTTTACCTGCCCCTCCAATCCCTGACAACACGACAACTTTAATCGATTTAGTTTTGTTGAAAACACTCTCTATTTTATTGAGCAAATCCGATCGTTTTAATATAATTGCATTGGTAGGAATTAAAAAATCAGAGTGAATAGAAGTTGCAAATGTTACTTTTTTATATTGTTTCTGATTTTTTATGTGGATCCAAGGTAATATGAGAACACCAAAACTCAACAAAACGCTTCCTATAAGAAGAAATCGAAATCGTGGCCAACTTTTTTTTGAACCCTGTACATAAGAACGATATCTTTTCTGTTCATCCGCTGGTGTTTGATTTTGAGATGTTAGAGATTCTGATATGTTAGAATAGACTGTCCGAAAATCGGTAACTAATGGACTGAAATCAACATCGGTTAGAATTTTCTTCAAAATATTAAATATAAAATCATAATAATTACAATCTTCCAATATTATGGTTTTGTCTTTTTCCGTTTTTACGTGTATGTATGGTTTAAAAACGAATGCAAAAGTTGTTGGTATATTTTTTCCACCCTGAGTTAAATGAATTTTTGGAGTGTGTTTTTCTCCTACAAAAAATTCTATATCATCCTTTGAAATAATATATAAAATGTGTTCAATACTATGATCATTTTTAAAAGAATTACTATTATATAGAAAATCTTTTTCTAACTTTTGAATTACTATCTTTATATTGGTTAGATTTAAGTCGTGGTTAATTTTTTGAAGAAGGTATGAATTTTCTTTCTTTATATTACTTAAAACAAGGCAGCAAGGAACAGATTTATTATGAGTAAGAGTGCAGATTTTCTTTAATTGTTTTCTAAATTCATTATCGATTAGGAGTGTTTGATAATATTTTCTGATGATCGAAGATTGGCCAGAAGTTTCAATAAAATCCCTGATGCTTTCCCGTGATCCACACGACAACTTTACCATAATGTTATGAACATGAGACTCAACAGTTCTTGGAGCAACAGACAAAATAGATGCTATTTTTTTTGCAGACCTCCCCCCGAGCAAGCATGAAATAACATCTATTTCTCGACGGGTAAACTTAATGTCTTTTATAGTTACAAGGTACCGAGAATAAATATCTTGAAGCAAATTCACTTCTGAGTTCTGCATTTCGAATGAGCCTCTATTTGTTTCTGAAACCGTCAATGAGCTTTGCCGTGTGTTGGTTCAGCGGGAATCGGACAATTCCATCTGAGGCAACACAGCCGAGGCTGTTCACGGTTTTTCGCCGCGACCGTTCACGATCTCCACCGAAGGTGTTCACGTTCTCCGCAATACGCAACCTAATCTTTCCAGACAAAGATATCTCAATTTTTTCATGACGGCAACAGATGCGACAGAACTGTCCAGGGCCACCTCATGAAGATTTATTTATTTTTCATGATAAGCTGGGCTAACGCCTCATCATCCCATGAACAAATTTTTCTATATCCTTTTACCGACTG
>JBDLIC010000211.1:0-3791 GCA_039715075.1 Nitrospirota bacterium | reverse complement strand
TAAAGGCAAGGTTAATTTAAATTTTCCGCTTATAGTTATGGTTGATAACGGTTTCTGGATTTTTCAGAGGAACCATTTTATGGTAGTAGTAGGATATAATGAAGATGGAATTATAGTAAATTCGGGCAGGGAGCAGCTTAAATTCATTCCTCTTGAAGATTTTTTACGATCATGGAGGAGAACCGAATTCTGGTCTCTTCTTATAACCCCTAAACAGTGATTTAAGATGAATAAGAAAAAGAGAATATTTTTTTTCACTCTGTTATTTGTTTGTCAATTTTTGGTGTTTTTGGGTTGCACTTTTCCTAGAATTATTGTGCTTGAAGATCCGCTTACTCCGGAGGAACATGTAAATCTCGGGGTATCATATGAAAAAAACGGTGAACTTGATCTGGCTGTAAAAGAATATAAACTGGCTGCAAAAAAACTGCCTATTGCCTACCTGTATCTTGGCAATGCCTATTATCAAAACAACGAACTTGATAAAGCTGAAGAATTTTATAAAAAGGCAATAGAGAAAGAACCCGGTAGTGCTGATGCTCACAATAACCTTGCCTGGCTTTACTACACAAAAGGAAAGAGTCTTGATGAAGCAGAAAGTCTTGCCCTTAAAGCTATAGAACTAAACTCTTCAAAAGAGAATATTTATATAGATACCCTGGAAAAGATAAGGGCACTAAAGAAATCTATCAAGTGAAATAATTTTGGTTAACCTTAAGATCCAATATAAAATTCCCTTCTATTATGAATTACTTATACTCTGCTTTGATAATTCTGCTCATCTTGAATGACGTTTTATAAATTTACTATTGAGATTTTTTCCTAAAGGTTGTAGAACTTGCTTCCGATATTCTATATAAGACATATTTGAAAACCGAAATTATTCGGATATGAAAAGGTGAGGCTATGAAAAGAGTTACATGGATTTTAATTGCATTAATGTTTTTCTTATCCAGTTGTATAATTCCACCGGGACAGGTTAAGAAGCAATATGCACCAGGTCAATTCAAGAAAGTTACTGGCGTACATCCTGTATCAGGGAAAAAAAGTAAAAAACTTTTTTAGCGCATACAGGGGGAGGATGGGACAGTCAGCAATGGCTCTGCTTTTTTTCTGATTGCTTTCTAACGTTAATACTTGAAATTTCAATTCACTCAAATCATTTAGTTATAGAGACTATGATAGATTGCTAGCCCCTTAAGGTTTAGTAAACTAAATCAGCAAATCAAAAAAAGGAGGCTGACAATGAAAGTAAAGTATCAAAGTGCTGAAATTAAACTAAAATTCGATTAATGCTAAAGTTTTAAATCAAAGGAGATATTATGAAAAAAATACTGTCAATAACCGCAGCAGCAATTCTGATAATCATAATAGTCCTTTTCGTATTAATAAAATTCTATGTGACACCTGAAAGGATCAAGGAGTTTGTTGTTTCCACAGCAGAAAAATCCGTAAACAGAAAAATAAATATTGGCGAGATAAACATCAGCCTATTAACAGGTATCGGGATAAAGGAATTCGCCATTAAGGAAGCAGATGAAAAGGCCGACTTTATTAGATGCAATGAATTTATACTTAAGTTCAAGCTTTTGCCGCTTATTTCAAAAAGGGTAATAGTGGACGAATTAAGACTAGTTTCTCCTGATATACGGATCAGTCGCAATAAAAAAGGCAAATATAACTTTGAGGATATCGGGAAAAAAGAAGTGCCGGACAAAGCTGTTGAAGAGAAAGAGGGTGAAACAGATAAAGGACTTCCCATATCTTTACTTTTGAATAAGATATCGATCAGTGATGCAAAATTCTCGTTCAAAGATCTAATGAAGGAACTGCCCGATCTAAGGAGTTCGGCTGATATTGATATCAGCATAAAAAGTGTGGACGGATCAGAGCTCTTTACGGAAGGGAACATAGATATTAAAATAGACGAAGCTGTCCTGCGAAAACCTCAGAAAAAACATATCAGGAATATCTCTTCAAAATTAAGTTATGCAGTCAATGTAAATCTGGAGTCTAATGATCTTTTTATAGATAAGGTAGACATTAAAATTCAGAAAACAGCCGCCTCCATAAAAGGATCTGTCAGGAAGTTTAAGACCTCGCCTGAAGTCGATCTTGCAGTTAACCTGCCGAAAACAAAAACAGCTGAAATCATGGAACTTGCAGCGCTCTTTGCTGATCTTAAAGATATAAAACTGTCAGGCCATTTTGCGGCGGACTTAAAGGTAAAAGGCTTGCTGAAGAAGCCAGAATCAATGAAAGCAAAGGGAAATATTTCATTGGATAAGCTCGGAATTTCATACAACAAAATAAATGCATTGCTCGACGGCAGGATCAAGCTCAATGAAAAAACGATGAATGTTGACATGACAGGCTCGTCAGGCAAGAATTCCGCCAGAATAAAGGGTTCTGTCAGCAGTTTATTCAAGAACCAGAATATCAAGCTCAATGTATATTCAAAAAAGCTTTTCATAGATGAGCTTGAACCGGTCTTACAGATTACGGAGAAGCATTCTTCCGAAAAAACAAAAACACCCGTAAGTAGTACTGCCAAAGAGGTTGAGGCTGATCCGGTCAATCTCAAACTCACGGCAAGCGGCGAGGTTAAAGTTGATACCGCATTCTACAAGGGCATGGTCATGAATAATTTCCGTATGAAATACAGCTTTAAGAACAACAAGTTAAAGCTTACGGAGGCAGGTAAAACAGGAAAAGGCAAATTCAATATAAAAACCCTTATGGACCTCGCAAAACGCGGCTATACATATTCAATGTCAGGCAATGTTGATTCCCTTCATATCGAAGAGATTGTAAATGCCTTCTTCCCAAAGGCAAAAGACACTGTTTTCGGCATTTTCACATCTGATTTCAAATTGAACGGAGCAGGCACCCTGTCAAAAAATATGAAGAAAAATCTTATTGTTGACGGAGGTTTCAATATCAGGGACGGAAAGATATCCAACGCTGAGCTAGCAAGAAAACTCTCGCTTTTTGTTAATGTGCGTGAGCTTGAGACAATTGAGTTTACGAAGGCCGAGGGTGCGGTAAAGATCAGAAACGGCGTTGCAAGACTTGACAGCATCTTTACCTCCGATAATATAGCCATGGACCCGAAAGGTAATATCGGGCTTGATGAGACCATTGACCTTGCCTTTGACCTGAAGCTTTCGCCACGTCTTACAGATAAGGCAATGAGTTCAAAAATATCGCAATACATCAGGGATAGAGGAGGCTGGGGAACAGTGCCTCTTCTGGTTACAGGAACACTTTCCAACCCGAAATATACGGTAGATGTTGCAAAAGTGGGCAAAAAAGTAATAGAAAAGGAAGTCAACAAGTTTTTAGAAAAGCTGTTAAACAAAGACAGGGATGAAAAAAGGCAGCCGCCTCCAGAGAAGGAAACTCAGACACAGGAACCGGAACCGGTAAACCCGCTTGAAGACCTGATCAAACAGCTGCCCGGGCAGTTGTTTAAATAATATTATTTTGCAGAACACGTTGCTCAGACAGGAGATGTTTTATTACCGAGGCAAGCACATCCAACACTACATATTTTAGTATACAATGTTAATTTTGATTAGAGCAGAATATGACGATAACCAATAGCACTCTTCAGTCTGAATGGATTCTGAGTGAGTTTTGCTAATATTCGATAGATATCATCGGTAGTTACGGTAAGTTCAGAAACTCTCTAAGTTGAAGTTGAACTAAACCGCTGGCGCGGTAGTTTGAAAGAATCCCTTTCTTCGATAATCAGATATTTTGTAGTTTTCCTCAACAATCACAGAGTA
>JBDLIC010000210.1:0-3827 GCA_039715075.1 Nitrospirota bacterium | reverse complement strand
TGAAAAATAGTGGCGAGGTAGTTTTTTATAGTCTTTTCACTAAACCGCAATTCTTTGGCAATTTCCTTATTCGTTTTGCAACTGGCCACAAGAGCAAGAATCTGGCGTTCCAAAGCTGTGAGACTGGACAATTCAGCTAAAGAAGGTTGAAGAGATAGAGGGCGTGGTCGATTCTTCGCCTTTTATTTACGGACAGGTGATGCTGCGTTCGGGTGACAGGGCAAACGGGGTTGTTGTGAGGGGTGTTGACCCGGACATAGGCATTATGACGACTGACATCCTTACGAAGCTCAAGTCGGGCAGTATTAATGATCTCAAAAAAAAGGGTCGGATGCCTGGAATAATAATCGGGACAGAGCTTCTCAGAAGTCTTGGACTGTTTGTCGGGGATGAGATTGATATGGTATCTCCTGTCGGCGAAATAGGGCCCCTCGGTATGGTGCCGAAGATGAAAAAGTTCAGGGTCACAGGTTATTTTGAGGCAGGTATGTATGAGTATGATTCGAGCCTTGCCTTTATCGACATGAAGTATGCCCAGAAGTTCTTTAACTATGGCGACAGCGTTACCGGGATTGAAGTGAAAATCGATGACATCAATAACGCCCGTGAAATATCGGACAGGATCGAAAAGACACTTCACCCCCCTTATTACGCGAGGGACTGGATAGAGATGAACAGAAACCTTTTTTCCGCCCTTAAACTGGAAAAGCTTGCGATGTTCATAATCCTTACCCTGATAATCCTTGTTGCGTCTTTTAATATTGTGAGCAATCTGATTATGATTGTCATTGAAAAGGGGAGGGAGATAGCTATCATGAAGACAATGGGTGCCACGGGCAGGGGCATCATGTCAATCTTTATTATTCACGGGCTCATCATCGGGATCATTGGGACGGCTATTGGTGTACTGGGGGGGTATGGTCTGTGCACGCTTTTAAAAACATACAAATTCGTAAACCTTCCCGGTGATGTTTATTATCTGAGTTATCTGCCGGTGAAGATGAGCCTTTTTGATTTTGTCACAGTCTCCGTGGCTGCAATACTTATCAGTCTGCTGGCCACGATTTATCCGTCCTGGCAGGCGGCAAAGCTGGACCCCGTAGAGCCGTTGAGGTATGAATAAATACTAAAGGGTTCAAGGATTCAAGGGGCCAAGGGTTCGAGTGAGAGGATAAAAAATATAAAGATTTAAATAATGACAAAAGATAGGAAAGTTTATTTAATACGGAAGGGTATGAAAGAGGTTAACGGTATGCTGAGAGTACACATCATGCTTTTGGAAAAGCAACCCTCGACCCCTCGACCCCTTGAATCCTTGAACCCTTTTGGGGAGGGGGGTTATGTTTAAGGCAATATTTAAATTTATGATCATTTCAATATTCCTGTTCTGTCTGACCATTGGACTTGCAATATGGAAGGGCGGAGAACCGTTCAGGGTATTCGGAGAAGGCATGATAATCATGGGGCAGAAAATGTCCCAGTTCGGAGATTTTGTGGATGAAGTTGTTAATGGGAGCAATGAGGTCAAGAGGACCTATAAAAAACTCAGGAACGTTATTGATACTGCAGAAGATAACTGAATAATCATCGGAAATTAATATCCGGGATGGAAACATTGATAGAAGTAGAAAACCTTAATAAAACATTTTTAACACCAGGCGGGGAACTCCATATCCTGAAGGACATAAGTTTCGTGATAAACGACGGAGAGATGACCGCCCTTATGGGCCCTTCCGGAGTCGGGAAGAGTACGCTGCTCCACATACTCGGCGCACTTGACAGGCCTTCATCCGGTACTGTGATGTTTGAAAAAAAGGATGTGTTTGAACTGAAAAATGATGACCTCGCCCGCTTCAGGTCCAGGTCAATTGGCTTTGTATTTCAGTTCCACCATTTGCTCCCTGAATTTAATACACTTGAAAATGTAACCATGCCTGCCCGTATTGCCGGACAAGATTACAGTGATTCAAGAAAAAAGGCGGAGCAGCTTCTTGGAGCTGTCGGACTTTCCGGCAGGATGACACATAAGCCGGGTGAGCTTTCCGGAGGAGAGCAGCAGAGAGTCGCGATTGCAAGGGCGCTGATGCTTGATCCCAGGGTTGTCCTGGCAGATGAGCCCACCGGGAACCTTGATTCACAAACAGGGGAAGAACTGTTCGGTCTCTTAACAGAAATAAACAAGAGGGGCGTTACGTTTATTATTGTTACTCATAATGAAAGCATTGCTTCACGCTGCGGAAAGATTATCAGGATGAAGGATGGCCGGATAGTAAAATGAGGATTCAAGGATTCGAGGGTTCAAGGATTCAAGTGAAAAAATAAATTTCATCAGCTGGACCCTCGACCCCTTGAATCCTCGAATCCTTTTGTCATAATTAATGATCAAAGAGATAATTAATGAATAATCTTTCTGATGATACCTTTGAATTATTTCTCCCAAGGGTTTCGAAATATGATTTTGTTGACCTCAGGAATCTAGGCTTCATTGATCCATATGGTATGGTCGGCATACTTGAAGCTGGAAGACTGTATCACTACAGGGGCATGGGGAAAGTTTTGCTGCTGCCTCAATCGGAAAATGTTCTGAGATATCTTGAGCGGATGGACTTTTTTAAGTATGCTGAACGATATTATCATCTCGAACCCGGCAAACCTGATTTACCGGATAAATTTTTCAGGAGTTCACAGTCCGATGTCCTGCTGGAGATTACACCCATTGAAAACTCTGATGATATTCATTTCATCGTGGGAAGGGTTAAAAAAAGGGCGCACACGATTCTTGCAAAACATCTCCATTATGATGAAAATGCAATAAACGGATTTATAGTCGCACTTTCCGAGGTCTGTCAGAACATTATTGAGCATAGTAAAAACACCGGCTTTGTTGGTATTCAGAAATACCATTTTCAGAAGCATGACATGAATGTGGTAAAAATTGCGGTCATGGACCTTGGCATAGGCTTCAGGGAATCTCTTTCTGAAAGGGTCCCTGCAGCAAATGATATTGATGCCTTAGAGAAGGCGCTGCTTCATGGTGTTTCAAGACACAGGGATGAGGGCAGGGGCCACGGTCTCAAGGCAGTTAGAAGGTTTGTGAAGAAATGGAACGGCAAGATTTCAATCCGCTCGGAAACAGCAAAACTCTCAATTATCCCGGACTGGTGCTGGGGAAGGGAACGTGAAAAGAACCTGGCGGTCTTCCCGGGAGCACAGATAAATATTATGCTGCCCGAAATTTAATGCCATGATGTAGGGGCAAGGCGTTGCCTTGCCCAATAAAACACCATGAACAAAACCAATCAAAAAGATCAGTCGAAAACAGAGCTTGCAGTTGAACTTAAACAGGCGTATGATACTATTTCTCCTTTTATAGAGAAGCATACAGCTGTTGTATGTCCGGAATGTGAAAAGGTATGCTGTATTGATAAACACAGCCGCTATGACAGTGATGACATAATGTTTATGGAATCACTCTGTATCGATATCTCTCACAGTACTTCTGACCGGGAAGAGACCGGTCCCTGCCGGTTCCTTTTCAGCACCGGATGTGCTCTAGAGAGATGGAAGAGGCCATACCGCTGTACATTTTTTTTCTGTACTCCCCTGTTAAAGAGTCTCGAAAATGACGATGCCAAGCTGTACATGGCATTTGTTGATTATTTCCAGTATCTTGTATCCGTAAGGAAAGGGTTTTTGGAATAAGGAAGTTTCGGCTCAAATCGTTCCTGCTTAACCCATCTTCCGCAGTTGAAGCTTAAAATTCAGCAAAATGACAGATGTATGGATGGCAAAAGTTCGTGAATTCCTGCACATGAGAAGTTCTTAAT
>JBDLIC010000209.1:0-4080 GCA_039715075.1 Nitrospirota bacterium | reverse complement strand
GGATGGTGGCTGTCAGCTCACGGGTTTCCGTGTTGAACACGTTAACATTGTTTGAGCCTACATTTGCTACATAAGCCAGTTTCCCGTCTTTGCTGAAAGTCACATTATGAGGAAAGTCACCTTTTGCAGGAATGGTTGCAATTACTTCGTTACTGCCAGATTCTATAATGGATATGGTATTATCCTTTTGATTGGTTACCCATAATTCATTCCCCAGTGCTGCCGTGGCGTATAAACCAATGCTTATGGACACCAGAAAACTTACGATGATTGAAGCTAAGTGTATTTTTTTCATCTTTCTGTCCTCCGAGTTTTATTTTTTCTTGAAAGTATAAACAACAAAACCGGATCACCTTATATCAAGGCAACCCGGCTATCTATTTCAAGACCCGTAGCTTTCCGCCCCATCTTTTCAGATGGTTTGACTTTTTCTATAGTAAGATATGATTAAAAAGTATGTCAGGAGTGAAAGATAGTCAAGTATCCTTTGTGCTACAATGTGGCTCTCAAATAATGCTCAGACAAATTCACATTAGCTTGCCAACATCTTGAGTTTAAGTAATTTCTTTACCATGCAAGATGTATAGTGGCAATGGTAAGTCGGGTGGGGCAATAGACACCCCACCCATTTATTTATCCATACAGGTTTTCAATCCATCTCATGGCTTCAACATCGCTGACTTTACCAAGATACCTTTGTGTTGTTGAAAGATTAGCGTGACGCAAAATAACTTTGCTTACGATTTCAATGGGTGTCCCACTTCGAGAAGCATAAGTGGCGGCAAATCTTCGTAAATCATGGGGTCTTAAAAAAACATTCACTATGTTTCCTGCTTTTCTGACCATGTCCCTGGCTGTTGCATAAGTTATAGGGAAGATTCGCTCATTCTTCCTGAACCCCACTGTTTGAATATATTCTTCAAGCCGGTTACTGAGTCTTTGAGGAATATAAACAAGTTCTTTATCCTTTCCGCTTTTAGGGTGTCTGAGGGTGAGCTTTCTGCCATCAGTATCATCGGGAGTCAATTTTAGCACCTCACTTATCCGCATCCCAGCTCTTGACATAAGTTCCAACATGACCCTGTTTCTTGGATTAATTGTTCTGAAAATTATTTCGTCTACAATATCCTTCTCCAAGATATTCCATTGAATAATCTGAGATCGCTTGAACATCTTTTGTAGTATTGATGTTTCACAGGGGTTTTTAAGTGCTAGTTCAAAGGTGTTAATGATGAAATTAAAAAAGGCAGATAATGTAGTGAAACGGTTGCGTTTGGTGTTTTGCTTATTCCCTGCAGTTATGCGGGAAAGAAAGGAGAGGAGGTCGTCTTGAGTTATTGAACTGATGTTTCTTTGCCCAAATTCATCTTGAAATTTATATAGGATGAACTGGTAACAGGTGAGCGTATTTTTTTTGGGAATTTGCCTTGTGGTAATTCAGGCAAAATTTAACTGCTTGTGAAATTTTCATGTGACACCTCCTTTGAGTTGGGTTAAAAATAATTGATCTTCAAATAATACTTTATTCAATCTTCTGAGGAGAAACAAATGATTCTCTCTGGAAAAAAAGATTTTGAAACAATATCAAAAGAGGTTCAACTGCAAGCAGATAAACTTATAGCTGAGTTTTTTGATCATTATGAGCAGATGAAAAATGCCGAAGCAGAGCCCATTGACCAAAGAGTAGCTTTTGAGGGTTGGATTATCCAGAAAATTGCGGGGCTCCAAGTGTTAATTAAAGGGCTTCACAATGAGATAGAACAGCTCCACAGTTGATTCACTCTTGCCCTCCCCTTTTATCCTTCTTCTGTTTTGTTGTTCAGGATATAATCGGCCGCCTTCTGAGCTTGTGCCGCTGCTGTAACCAACCATTTTCTGTTGTTGCGGAGTTTCTTAAGCCAACTCTGAATATATGCGGCGCTGTTTTCCACGATCTGGTTTTCTATTCCTGCAGCACCACAAAGAAACGCTGCGCCGAACTCTGCAATAAGTTCTTCCTTGCTGTATTCGTGTGAACCGAAAAAGGAAATATCGGTGATCCCGGACCTGTTCAAACGACTTTTATGCCCGGTGGAATGAATTAACTCATGAAAAGCCGTGCAGAAATACTCTGCACTTACCTTAAAGAGATTTTTGGGAGGCATATTAACTTTGTCCTGAGAGGGTCGATAATAGGCCCTGTCTTCATTGTGGGTAATCCTGGGCGGGTTTGGCATTCCCTTAATGATTTGCTCTGCCTGTTCGATAGGGCTGAATTCGAAAGTTTCGGTCTCTGGTTCTTCCGGTCCTGCTATGTTGTCGATCTGATCCAGGTTGAACACGGTATAATATCTGAGAAGCGGAATTCTCCTGATTTCCGTCTTGCCCGTTACTTCATCTCTTTCCTCTTTCTCCCGCCATTTCCAGAAAACGACAACACTGCCCTTCTCTCCTTTCCTGACCATGCCGCCCATATCTTTTGCCTGTTTGAAGGAAAGCCAATAGCGGGAAGAAAAACCGCAAGAGGCAAGAAGAAATATGTTTATGCCGCGATATTCTTTTCTGGTTTTAAGGTTCATGGGAATCTGCCTTTCAGAGGTAACCCAGGGTTTGCGCCAGGGGATCTCTCCCTGTTCAAGAATCTGACAAATCCGCTCTGTTACCATGTCGTATATAGTTGCCTTGGCCATCATTTCCCCTCCTTTTGGGTTTGTATTAATATTTATAGATAAAAAATATTTTTTTGTTTTTTCCTTTCACCCAGGACCAAGGAAAAAGAAAAAAACTCAGGCTGCGGCCTGAAGCGTAGCTTGAGGCCGCGTACCGAATATCCAGGCAAGGAGGGTTAGTGCCGGTTCCAATGACACCAAATGAAATGACTGGCATGAACCGGCTACCCGGGAGCCAACAAAGCCACTCGCTGGCGTCACCGGCTGCAAGATAAGCAGCTGCCGTGCCACCAAGAGAGCAACGACTGGCGGGGCAGAATGCCTTAAGGCCGGTGGAACCCGGGGAGAGAGTTTGAGAGGGGGGAGATGTCCCCCACTTTCATTTCCCCTGGGGGTAAGGGGGGAAAGATGTTTTTATAGTTCTTGGGTGGGGCTGACCTGAAATAACCAGGTTAGAGGGAATGGAATTTGTACTGATTGGTCGCCGCCGCCCAAACGCCGCAGGCGCAAGGAGCGGCATCCCTGGTTCCCCTCACGCAATCGAGGGGATAGGGGTCTGTATCGCAGGCCACCATGACCAGGCTCCGTCCTGGCATAGTGGACCACCTTAATTCAACAGGCCGGGTTTCTAATATGCTGAATCGTGATCGGGATGAAGGGTAAGAAATCTCATCCAGGTTTCTTCCCTGAAGACCACTGCGCGAAATCCTCTGCTCAAGCGAATTGAATATATCGTGCCACCGTGGGGGCCCGTTTTGGAAATGATTTTTTCCCAGTTCAGACCACTATCCTGGTAGACTTGGCCCCAGGTCATCTTGGAGATCTTCTTGAGTGATTTTAAAACAGCGGTTTGGTCCTTTTTGGTCAGACCAAAAAGCTCCTGCTGGAAAACAGAATTATTAAGGTCAACGCGTACTTTGGCTTCAGGACTCACTGTCCAACCCTTTTTTCAATTCAT
This sequence comes from Nitrospirota bacterium, assembly GCA_039715075.1. GTDB lineage: Bacteria > Nitrospirota > Thermodesulfovibrionia > UBA6902 > UBA6902 > JBDLIC01. Next base: position 474 of record JBDLIC010000209.1, on the reverse strand, counting down.
TCAGATCGGTTTCTTTTGGAGAAGTCTTTTCCGCCCAAGCAATTGCCTTGTCAAGTTTCTGCTGTGTTTCAGACTCATGAAGCCATGCTTCATTGTCAGGGACGAATCGACCGACTTTAATGATCCAGACACCAGGACCGGTTTTGTCGACTATGACCTGGCTGCCCGCATACTCCTTTCCTAATGAGATCTGACCACTACTGCCAATGGTTTTAAGTGTCGACATACTGCACCTCCGTTAATAATTAATGAATTCATGAAAATATTATAGCATGAATACATTAATTAAGCCACCTTTAGAGTCAGACTTTATGCGGCATTGTTGAATAATAAAGACGGTACTGTTTATAAATAGGTCGCCGCCGCCCAAACGCCAAAGGCGCAAGGAGCGGCATCCCTGGTTCCCCTCACGCAATCGAGGGGATAGGGGTCTGTATCGCAGTCCACCATGACCAGGCTCCGTCCTGGTATAGT
>JBDLIC010000208.1:0-4119 GCA_039715075.1 Nitrospirota bacterium | reverse complement strand
GCGGGAAGCCGGCAGTTATGACAGTATGAGATGGCTTACCCGGGCCGGCAAATTAATAAATAGTGTTCAGATTGAAATTATGGAGGATTTTATAAAGGACCTGTCTCATGGCGATTTTTTGGAAGTTGCTTCGGGAACAGGACGTTTTACAAAGGTCCTGCTGGAAAAAAACTTCTCCGTAACATCCATTGATATTTCGAGTTCAATGCTCGAACAGCTTAAACAGAAACTAAAAGACCATCCCAATATTAAGAACCATAAAATGCTTGTCAGTGATGCAAGAGATATGGAATTAAAGTCATCCACCTTTGATGGTGTTGTCTGTTTTAATGCATTGAGTCATATACCGGAGCATAAGAGAGTCCTGAAAGAGGTTTACAGAGTTTTAAAGCCTGGCGGCAGATTTATATTTAATATTCCAAACTATTTAAGTGTATATCTGCCTTTTGGTTTATATGTCAATTTAAGAAAGAAATCAATTACTCGAGATGTTTATACGAGGTGGTATACTTTTAATGAAATAAAAAATGATTTAGAGGAGTTAGGTTTTAGCATAGAAAAGGTAAAAGGACAATTTCATTTTCCTACTTCAACACCCTCATTTTTATTGCCCTTTTTGAAAAATATTGACAGAGGCCTGAGAAATGGTTTTATGGTAAAATTATCACCGGTTCTCTTCATAGAAGCTAGGAAAGTATAATTATAATAAAGAAACGTTATTTTTTCGTCTCAGGATAAAATATGAATAAGTTAACACACCTCCTTTTGTTGGGTGTTTCATATAAATCACAGCTGATTAAACCATGGAATTACCCGTATCAATTTACCATTGAGCCTACAAATATCTGCAATTATAAATGTGTCTTTTGCCCGCAGTCAGAATCTGATCATAAGCTGAAAAGAAGACAGGGAGCCCTTACTATTGAAAATATGCGGCTGTTTCTGGATCAAGTCCGTGAAGTGAAATCCGGGAACAGCAATGTTTCTCTGACACTTGATGGGGAACCTACGCTAAATAAAAACCTTCCGGAATTCATTCGTTTGATAAATGCTGAGGGCTTGTTGCCAAGATTCAGTTCAAACGGAAGAAACTTAAGCCCCTCTTTAGTTGATGCACTTGCGGCATCAGGCTCATTTTTCTTATCAGTGGATTTTGCAAGCGAAGCTCAATATTTCGACACTATCCGAGGGGGAAAAGGTGATTTTGAAATAGTGCTGGAAAATTTACGATATATTGCCAATATTGCCAGAAAGAAACAGAACATAAAAGTAGAGCTCGTAAATATATCACATTTTTCCGGAGCGGAACCGGAGAAAACTCTCCGTGACCTGAAGGATTTATTCCCTGCTGATCTGCCAAAGAATGTTACATTCCGGACGCGTCAATTTCATAATTTTTGCGGTCATTTAAATCTGAAAGGAAAAGAAAAATACGTGCTCTGCCCTTATCCCTGGACAACTTTCACCGTAACATGGAACGGAGACGTAGTACCCTGTTGCAGAGATACAAATGCAAGAACAGTATTAGGCAATGTTTATAGACAAACCGTACCTGAAATCTGGTATGGCAAAAGATATGAAAACCTTAGAAGGAAACTTATTGCTCAGGATATTGGAAGCATAGCAGCATGTAAAAATTGTGATTTGCCATGGAGCTCGGGAACTTCAAGGTGGAAATGGCAGTATATGAAATATTCATTGCTCAGGAGATAGATTAAATTAATAATGATAATACTCGGTCTTAATGTATATCACGCTGATTCATCTGCGTGTATTGTGATTGACGGCAAATTAGTTGCTGCGTTTGAAGAAGAACGTTTTACAAGAGTGAAGCACTGGGCAGGATTCCCTGCTAAATCAATAGACCGCTGTCTTGAAGAAGCAGGTATTACCATTGATGACGTTCAACATTGTGCTATTAATCGTCAACCAAAGGCTAATTTCATAAAAAAATCTCTATTCACTTTGTCTCATCCCAGTTTATTTGACTTGATAAATGATAGACTTAAAAATGTATCCAATATTAATAATATCAGAGCTTTAATTTCACAAACATTTAACAGCCAAAAGGATTTTCGCGCTCAATTTCATAGTGTAGAGCACCATATTGCCCATTTGGCGAGCACTTTCTTTGTGTCTCCTTTTAATAGGGCTGCTGTCGTTTCATTGGACGGGTTTGGTGATTTCGTAAGTACAATGTGGGGTATTGGCAGGGGAAATAAATTAGACATAAAAGACCGCATTTTTTTCCCTCATTCATTGGGGCATTTTTATCTGGCTTTAACACAGTATCTCGGCTTCTCAAAATATGGTGATGAATATAAGGTGATGGGACTGTCAGCTTATGGCAAACCTGAGTTTATGGATAGTATGAGAAAAATAGTCAGAACAAATAAAACCGGTTTTGAACTTGCCCTGGACTTCTTTGTTCATCATTCAGAAGGAGCCGACATGAACTGGAATGACGGTGAGCCAAAAGTAGGCGCTCTTTTTTCACAGAAACTTGAGGACCTTTTGGGGCCTGCAAGAAGAGACGGACAGGATATTGATAAGAGACACAGAGATATTGCCGCTTCACTGCAGAAACGATATGAAGAAGTCTTGTTTCACGTTCTGAATCTGGTTTACGATAAAACAAAATCGCAATACTTAACTCTTGCAGGTGGCTGCGCCATGAATAGTGTGGCCAACGGAAAGATATTCAAGCAGACTCCATTTCGTGACGTTTATATTCAGCCTGCTGCCGGAGATGCAGGAGGCGCTGTTGGCGCTGCATACTATGTATGGAACCAGCTATTGGGAGAACCGCGTGCTTTTGTTCTGGATAAACCATATCTTGGATCTGCATTTAGTAAAGAAGAAATTAGGGAACAGTTGTCAGTGAACAGTGAACAGTTAAAAAAAGAAAACTGCACTGTTGAGCAGATTGAAGACGAAGAAAAACTATGTCATGTCACTGCACAACATATTGCTGAAGGTAAAGTGGTCGGCTGGTTTCAGGGAAGAATGGAATGGGGCCCCAGGGCCCTGGGCAATAGAAGTATTATCTGTGATCCCCGACGGACTGATATGAAAGATATACTGAACATAAAGATTAAAAAACGGGAATCATTCCGACCTTTTGCACCGTCAATACTTCTTGAATCAACATCAGAATATTTTGACACGTCATACCCCGTACCATTTATGCTGAAGGTTTACAATATCAGGCCTGAAAAAAGGGAGATAATACCGGCTGTTACTCATGTTGACGGGACAGGCCGGCTTCAGACCGTTAGCAGGGAAAACAACTTTTTATACTGGATGCTCATACATGAATTTCAAAAAATTACGGGGGTCCCCGTTTTACTAAACACGTCGTTTAATGAAAATGAACCTATAGTCTTCAGGCCGGAAGAAGCGCTCAATTGTTTTATCAGAACAAAAATGGATGTGCTTGTGATGGGGAATTATATAGTGAGCAGGGATTAAGCGGGAAATGCGAGAAAAGAGGAAAAGCTGGAAATATAGGGAGGAAGTTAGAATAAGACGTAAAAAAGCGGATAATGCAGGTAAGGTTTTAAAAGCGTGAAAGTTTCGATAATTACAGCTGTACGAAATAATGTATTAACTATTCATCAGTGTATAAACAGTATCCATAATCAAAGCTATAACGACATTGAGCATATTGTTATTGATGGAGGCTCCTCAGATGGAACGATAGAAATAATAAAAAAGTGCGAAAATAACATTTCACATTGGGTAAGTGAACCTGATGATGGGATTTATTATGCTTTAAACAAGGGCTTGAAATTGGCATCCGGGGAAATTATCGGATTTCTTCATGCTAATGACTTTTATGTCGATAATAAAGTCATTGAAAAAGTAGTTGCTCAGATGGCAAAACATAGTGTCGACAGCTGCTATGGTGACTTGATGTACGTTAATAAGAAAGAAACTGACAGATTAATTAGATATTGGAAATCCGGCCCTTATCAAGACGGTTTGTTTCATAAAGGATGGATGCCGCCTCATCCGACATTTTTCGTAAAGAAAAAAATCTATGACACGTACGGTTATTTTAATACTAATTTCAAAATATCCGCTGATTATGAATTAATGCTCCGGTTCCTGGAAAAA
>JBDLIC010000207.1:0-4221 GCA_039715075.1 Nitrospirota bacterium | reverse complement strand
GGGGTCCTTTAGGTCTTCACGTAGACGACTGTGGAAAGTTCGTGCTTCAGTTTTTTTCATATTTTACCTCCTGCAGGATGCCGTTGTAGCCAGTCCTGCATTCTTCTTTTTGCTAACTCTATATCTCTCTCCTTCAACTGTTGTGTCTTTTTAGAAAATGCGTGCACAAGAATAATCTGGTCACGCAACTTAAAGAAATAGAGGATACGGTACTGACTGGAACGGTGATGTATCCTCAACTCCCTGATTTTCCCCATGACAATATCAGCATAAGGCCTTTTGAGATTCGGCCCCTGCTCTTCCAGCAGAGATATGTATGCCGCAACCTTTGCACGCGACTTCTTGTCCAATTTATCGAGAAACTTGTCGATAGGAGAATCACCACGCTCTGTTGTGTAGAAGAGCAGATTGTACAAACACACCTCCGTTTCATATTTATTATATACATCAGGGCTGATGTATTGTCAAGATAGCCTGCTCGTTTTCCTCTCAAGGAACTTGTCGATATCAGTAGCCCCGGATATGAGAAACTTCAAGAAACTGACATTCTTAAGTCGCAATGTTTCGCAGATACTCAGAAGAACAAGATATTCCTGTATACCCTTTGCTGTTGAGGAACCGCTAATGGCTTTTCGTAGTTGCACGAATCGTTTAATCGCGTGTTCAGCGTTATTGTTATTCCATGGGACGCCATCGTAATCTAAAAATGTAAACAACTTATCACTGTATTTTGTAAAGCGTCGTTTGAAATTATTGGCAAGATCCGATGTGTATTCCTTATTTTGAACTTTCTGAAAAAAAGCAGCAACCTGATTCTTATGCTTATTGAAATGATGCCGCTTCAACCCATATTTATCGATAGTTTTAACGATTGGCGATAAAATCATCGTAAAATCTTTACCGATCTCCTTCATTTCTTCATCAAATGGATTCTTTAATATATCTTCATTTATGTCTCTGATCAGATGAATAAGACATTTTTGCTGGGGACAGGATATAGAATCATAAGCCGTATAAAAATCAGAGACAAGTACGCCCTTAAAGTCACGCAGTTTTTCTTTGATCATATCGCTTTCTTTACTTCTGGACTCGTTCTTAAAAACACTTTAGATCTCTGATAGTCAAAATATGCTCGTTTATTGATTTGTTCTAGCTCAGGATAGTAGAACTGATTGCGTTTAAAAATACCAAGAGGCTTTTCGGCTTTTAGCTCATCAGTGTGCTTTACAGGATATGTTATATGTGAAGCATTATCATTGGCAGAAATACTTCTAAGACCTGCATCCACGACTCGTACTGCCACACAGTCATCATTATTGTACGCAATTAATTTTTGTTTCCATTGTCGAGTTTCAGCCTAAATCCCCAGGTAGTTTCAAATTAATTCCCCAGCTGGAATCAAAAGAATTCCCCAGTTAGTTTCAGAACAATTCCCCACTTTATCCACAATGCTATAAGATTTCTGACGAACTATAGAAGTCAGGAGGTTTTATGGCAAGAAAGGACATACGGATGGAGGAGTTAGTGGAAGTGCTATATCAATGGCACAGGTGGCGGAATATGAGTCAGATTAAACGATCAACAGGGCTAGCGCGCAAGACAATACGGAAATATATATTCCTTGCGGAAGAACACGGGTTTGGACGGGAGATGCCGGAGCAGCCGTACACGTATTATCTGGAGCTGGCAGGGAAGATACAGAGAGGGTTGAAAACACCACTTGAGATCTCGCCGTCATACAAAAAGACATCTGAATACCAGAACATTATAGAGAAGTTGAGGAAGAGGCCGTATATGAAACCGAAGCAGATATACCGGATACTGAAGAGGGATTATGAATATTCGCTGAGTTACAGTAGTTACCAGAGGTATATGAATATCAAATATCCAAAGCTTCCGCGCAACTGTCTTCGTATTGAGGTATCGGCAGGTGAGGAAGGACAGGTAGATTTTGGATCTGCCGGATTAATGTATGATCCTGAACAAAAGAGGATGAGACGTGCCCATGCCTTTGTAATGACCCTTTCATACAGTCGCTTGCCTTATGTGAAATTCATATTTGACCAGGGGCAGGCAACATGGGTGAAATGCCATGTAAATGCCTTTGAGTTCTTCGGAGGAGTGCCCCAGAGGATAATACTGGACAACCTGAAATCGGGGATATTAAAGCCGCACACCTATGATCCTGTATTCAACCGTGCATATGCCGAATGCGCAAAGCATTACGGATTCATCATCGATCCTGCGAAGATAAGGGAGCCATCACATAAAGGGAAGGTAGAACGAAAGATACCGGTAGTGCGGCAACAGTTTCTTTCTACGTATGACTGCAGAGACATAAATGATGCCAATGAGAAAGTAAAGGAATGGGCTCTTAAAGAGTACGGAATGGAAATACACGGTACGACAAAAAGGAAACCCTCGGAAGTGTTCATATCAGAAGAGAAGGAGAAACTCAAGGCGCTGCCCTTGGAAAGGTTTGAACTACCGCTATGGAAAGAGGCGAAGGTGCACCCGGATCATCACATAGTATATGAGAAGAGCTACTATTCCCTGCCGACCAGATATGTGGGTAAAAAGGTATGGGCACGGGGAGGATTCAATACCGTGCAGATATTCTTTGAGGGGGAATTGATAAAAACGCATCAAAGGTCTTATCGGCCTGGGACATGGAGGACGGATGAAAGGGATTATCCGCCTGAAAAATCCCGGTATCTCATGAAGAGCAAATCCTGGTATCAGACAGAGGCATTAAAGCACGGCTCTCATGTGTGCCGTCTGGTAACGGCTATATTGACAGAACACGCATACCGTAATATCAGGAAGATACAGTCTTTGTTGAGACTTGGGGAAAAACATGGCTCAGAAGCTTTGAATCTGACAAGCAAACGGTGCCTCTTCTATGAAGACTACAGGATGAGCACGATCAAGCGGATTTTAGATAAGAAACTCTACGTCCTGCCACTGGATGATGAAGAACATGCAGGACAACAGCCCATACATTCTCAGAAAAAGCTCACCTTTCTGAGGCCGCCTGATTACTTTAACCATACAAAGAGAAAATATCACATCAAAACGGAGGTAAAAGGACAATGAACATAGACGGACAGATAATAAATAAACTGAAAAAACTTCGGCTGACGGGCATGCTTGAGACAATGGAAACACGGCTGAGTCAGGCAGAAAAAAACAACAGCGGATATCTGGACTTCTTCATCACCATGATAGAGGACGAATACGAAAGGCGGCAGTCACGGCAGCTTTTGAATAGACTGAAAAAGGCAGGATTTGAAGAAGAAAAAACCATTGAGGGTTTTGACTTCTCCTTTAATCCGCAGGTCCCGGTAAAGAGAATAAAACAGCTGGCAAACTGCGCCTACATAGAGAAAAGAGAAAATATCTTCCTGATGGGACCTGTAGGGGTTGGCAAATCCCACATAGCCCAGGCCCTTGGACACACAGCCTGCCGCATGGGTTATGACGTTATATTTACAAAGGCAATAAAGATGCTCCGCTATCTAAATGGAGGACGAGCGGATAACACTCTGCAGGACAGAATGAAACGGTATACTTCAATACAGCTTCTCATTATTGACGACTTCGCTCTTAAACCCCTGAGTCCTGCTCAATCCGATGACTTCTACGAAATCATAAGTGAACGGTATATGAAGAAACCGACGATCTTTACGAGCAACAGATCCATAGAAGACTGGCAGGGACTGTTTCCTGATCCTGTTATTGCCAACTCAATAATGGACAGAATGGCCCACAATGCCCATCAGCTCGTGATGACCGGTGAGTCCTATAGAAACAGGGGGAATAAGCCCAATGATAAGAAAAAGAACAAATAGAGAAAAAAACGGCTTTCACAATTGCCCTGTAATCGATTCTCAAAGACAAAGACGATCTCTGATATGGACTGAAAAATATTACATCATGAAAGGAGGTGCATATAATTTGTGCAAGCCGGTAGACATCTCTGCCGGATGAGTTCTATAATTCAACAACGGAAAAAGTGGGGAATAAACCTGAAACTGGCTGGGGAATAAAACTGAAAATCGACAAATACTGCTTTGCCAACGCCAACCATTCTTCATATTGCTCTTGAAAAGTATGCCTATCAAGCCTCTGAGCCACCATCTTCTTAACTTCCTTTATATATGAACGAATCATCTGGCTTTTTGCCCAGGATTCAGAATCTTTTTCTAAATTACTAATGAA
>JBDLIC010000206.1:0-4244 GCA_039715075.1 Nitrospirota bacterium | reverse complement strand
TTTTTCTATTCCTTCAAAGCATCAGCAGACATATGTCCTCCTACACAAAATGATGTCGAGGGCCCATACTACCTGCCTGATGCACCCTTTAGAACAAAAGTCGCAGCCCCTGATGAGCCGGGCAAGCGTGTCATTATTAAAGGCACTGTATTTGAGACCAACTGTATAACTCCGTTAAAAGATGCTCTTGTTGAAGTGTGGCAGACTGATGCAGGGGGAAGATATTATTACCAGGAAGATGGATACCGATTGAGAGGACAGCTGAAAGCAGACAAAAATGGTTCCTATGAGTTCATCACTATTAAACCAGGCCGTTACAGGATAGGCAGCGGCTACAGGCCTGCTCATATACACATTAAGGTATCTCATACGGGTTACAGGACTCTCGTCACACAGCTTTATTTCAAAGAGGATCCCTATCTCTGGCCGAAAGACGCCTGCGGCAGCGGATGCAAATCGGATGACCCCAAAAGGATTATTGAATTACAAACAAAGAAAAGCAGGCTGCTTGAAGGAAGATTTATCATTTTTTTAGAAAAACAGTAGGTATTTGGTTGCTGAGCAGAGCAACACCTCAATATTTCAGCCTGACCCTGTTTCTCTTAGGTAGTAGGTAGTGTCAGGTCTACGATCTTCAGAAAAAACTGTACATCGTAGACCTGACACTGCCCATTTTAATTCATGTTATAATAATCCTGTTTTTCAGGGACACGGTTGTAATTATTTTAATTCACTAAATTTAAGACAGAAATAGGCTAATTGCGTATGCCGAAAAAAAATTATATGCCATCTGAGAAGAAACACGGACTTTCATCTGAACGGGGCTATAAAGACTTGCTGCATGAGTTGAAAAGCATTCTTGCTAAAGGCCAATATGCGGCCTATAAAGCTGTTGATAATATCAGGGTGCAAACCTATTGGCAACTGGGCGAACGGATCGTCAGAGAAGAGCTGAACAATCAAGGTCGGGCTGACTATGGGAAATATCTGGTTGATAATTTAGCGGTTGATTTGGGTGTTAAAAAGCAAAGGCTGTATGAATTTGTTCAGTTTTACAGGGCGTATCCAATTGTCCGCTCACTGAGCGGACAATTGAGCTGGACTCACTATAGACGGTTACTTGCTATAGAAGAAGACAAAAAAAGAGCGTTCTATGAAAATCAAGCTGTTTTACATTCATGGATTATATCGAAAGAATAAATTCATTGACTTATACAAAAAGTAAACCGAATTGTAACTAACACTCAGTTATAGCGAGGCGGGGTCTGCCCTTGAAATTGTCCTATGACTCAGAAGTTCATCAGTAGTTTTAATAGATTCTGGAACGAGAGTAATATCACTGACCGCGATATTATATGATTTATATCATTCCCGCCTGTCTGTGCCTGTAGTATCTTAATACCAAAGAATCATATGGGAGAGGAAGGAGTTCCGGATAATAAAAACTTGCTGAAAAAAATAGGTGAGATCAACAGTGCAACAGAATAAGGAAAGTTTATCGCCGGGGAGAGAAATTGCAACTTTGGCAGGAGGATGCTTCTGGTGTCTGGAAGCTGTTTTCCTGGAATTGAAGGGCGTTGAAAAGGTGGTTTCGGGATACTCGGGAGGCGCAGTTGAAAAACCCTCCTACCGTGAAGTAACTACCGGTACAACCGGCCATGCCGAGGCAGTACAGATCTTTTTTAATGCAGAGGAAATATCCTACAAAGATATTCTGGATGTCTTTTTCACGATCCATGATCCAACCACTTTGGACCGTCAGGACGCTGACGTGGGCACTCAGTATCGCTCGGCAATTTTTTACCATAACGAAAAACAGAAAAATATTGCCGAAAATGTGATACGGAAACTCGATAGGGCAGATATATGGGAAAATCCGATTGTCACTGAGATTAGCTCTTTTCAGAACTTCTATGAGGCTGAAGACTACCATCAGGATTACTATAAGCAGAACAGGGACGAGTCTTACTGCCGTATTGTGATTGAGCCCAAAATAGCGAAGCTCAGGAAACATTTTTTAGACAGGTTGAAGAAATAATAGAAGAAAATGAATATCAGTAGTTTTATTAAGGCGCGATAGCTTGTCGTGTAAGAACCTGATATACTGATATTGAAATCAGTTAAATCAGGGAGGTGAGTAATGAAGGTACTAATAATAAGCGCAGACAACTTTGAAGATACAGAACTCCTCGTCCCCTATTACAGGATGCTTGAAGAGGGATATGATGTCGATATAGCATCCATGAAAAAAGGAAAGATCAAGGGCAAAAAAGGATACGAGGTTGAAGCAAACAGGGCAATCAAGGACGTTAATTCCGAAGATTATGACCTCCTCATACTCCCGGGCGGCAAAGCGCCCGGAGAGATCAGGAAGGAGCAAAAAGCCCTCGAAATAGCCAGAGATTTCTTTGGCAAAAACAAACCGGTTGCCGCAATCTGCCACGGTACGCAAACGCTGATCTCTGCCGGTCTCATGCAAGGTAAACACGCGACCTGTTATAGCTCAGTTGCTCCGGAGATGAAGGAAGCAGGAGCCGATTACGAGGATAAAGAGGTAATCGTTGACGGCAATTTAATCACATCCCGCAGGCCCTCAGACATCCCGGCTTTTATGAAGGAGATCATGAAGAAGATAAAAAGGATTTAGAGTGTGTGGGATCAGATGCGGACTGAATGGCTAACAGGTAATAACCCTGACTTCCACTCATAAAAGATACATATTAATTAATTGTAAAATCCTGAAGAAAGAAATAGCAGCGATGAATCAGCTATCGGACCGGATCTCCTGAAAGAAATAATCAAGGTACTGAAAGAGGGCGCCGAGGGCTACCTCCTTACGGTCACTCCAGTTTTCCATTACCCAAAGCGCAGAGCCGAGTCCGGTGAGGTTGTGGGGATTGTACTGGCCCTGGTATAGATTGCAAACCCCCTTGATCAGGAAGCGTCCCAGCATTTGCCGGCCCTCCTGCGATTCAATCATTTCCCCGGCCCATTCTACTATCGGCATCGGCTCCAGCCTCGAAAACTTCTCGTGGAATTCGATATAATCTGTCGGCGGCTCTTTACCTTGACCTCGCAGTTTCACCTGTTCGGTTAATTTTTCTCCCATGAATTCGATCCATGACCCTGTGAGGTGATTGTATTGAGTTTCATCAAAGAAGTGACGCACCCGCTCTATGGCATAGAGGGTGATCGTGTGGTGCAGGTTAACAATTCCCCGGCCGCTGACTGCACGGAGAAGATGATGATAGAGGGCCTCCCCTGAGGTTGGTGCAGGCCCGCGATGAAGATCGGGAGTAGTCTGGAACCGGCCTTTGCAAAAATAATCGGCCAGGGTTGCCAGAACGGACCAGGGGTCCTGGTCGTCCCGCTCGAGCATTTCAAGAAGAATGAAGGCAGTGCAGGATATCGAGTGGCCCAGGGAACTGTCCAGGTAACCGCTGCCCAGAAGAAGCAATCGTCCGGCAAATTCCGGTCCGCCCTCTCGGGCACGAAAGGCTGCCATCAAGATAGCAGTCTTGTGCCAATCGTGCTCCCCTATGGCTGCTTCGATCTCTTCGAAGGAGACCGCAGTTCCCGGAATCCGGCCTTTCGGGAGCTTTTCCAGCTTGGGGCGCTGGGCATACTCATTGATTTCTACCCGGACGAGAGCAGGTACGTCTTCCCTGCCAAGGTAGGGCACGAACTCCCTGTAAATGCGGTACATCTTGGGAAGGTGCGGATTGATAAACGGCGGGTTCAATACCCGCTGCACAGATGGAAAAAGATCGAGGTGGATCTTCCAGGGGTCACCGTTCCGGGCCAGCTCTTCTTCAAAAATCTCTAATGCCCTTACAGGATCGGAATTCTCTATGGCATCCAACAGATCGACTCTCATGGGTTTAGGCTCACACTTTAAAGATTTGGCCCTACCAGAAAACGTACGTATCCAGTTTATGTGAATATTGCTTTCATTTATTTTTATTTACTACTAATTCGTTAGCTTGTCAAGGCATAGACATAAGTTGAAGAAGTCAAAAACATTCCTGAATTCCTGAATTTTAAATTTATAATTTGTAAAAACAATAGGAATTCCAATGAAAGAATGAATATGAGTTATACTTAAAAAAATAGCTGTGAAAACATTTTCACACATAAAAATAAAATCACAGTCATCCCATAGGACAGCTCATTTAAATCTTGAAAGTGTGTCGGATTGCAGTCTAAAATGGCTAACCAAACCACCAAGAAAGGATAGCCATGAA
>JBDLIC010000205.1:0-4251 GCA_039715075.1 Nitrospirota bacterium | reverse complement strand
ATCTAATTGGAATCATAAAGCAATATCGAAAAAGGGTGCAAAAGGGCTTATGCAGTTAATGCCATCTACTGCTAAAGATATGAACGTGAAAAATCTCTTTGATCCGGAAGAGAATATCGAGGGAGGGATTAGATACCTGAGATATCTCCTGGATAGGTTTAACGGAGACATTACTCTTACACTCGCTGCTTACAATTCGGGACCAACTACAGTAAGAAGATTTAAAGGTATACCTCCAATAAAAGAAACAAAGCAGTATGTAAAGAAGGTTTTATCTATTGAACAATATTATAAAGCTATAACTGATAATCAGAACGTTTATAATACAATTTATACAGTCCAAACAGGAAGCTTTAGTGAAATTGAACGTGCTCAAAAGCAATTTGATTCTATAGTGCAAATATTGAATAAAAGAGAACTTGAATATCTTAGAATTGAAAAGGTTGATAAATATTATTGTATGAGGCTCGGTAAATTTGAAGGTTACACAAAGACTGAGAAATTACTTCAGGTAATAAAGCCTCAATTCTTGAAAGCTATCATAATGGAAGCCTATATGAAAGATGAAAGGATTATCAGGCTACATAAAGATTCAATCTCGGCAGACAGTTAAGAGCATTTAACTATCATTTTATAAGCTAGCATGAGAGACTTTTCGTTATCTCATCTTCAAGGCAGGGTCAGAAATGGCAAGCCGATCGCTTAACGTGTTGAAAGACCCCTGTAATCCCCCGATATATAATCGAAAAAAAGCAAAAACTATTGATATAATATGTTTTTGGAGATCTTGCCTTCTATTGCATATAAAAACAACCCCTTAGAGTGAAGCACCAACACGTTAAGCGATCGGGTTGTCAGAAATGGCTCTGCCTTTCTTATTGACTTCATCCGTTAATCAGCAAGTTCGGATTTTGCGTGTGCTGAAGATATCATGATGTTGTCTGCATTTCTTAGAAGAGCGGGGCCTGACGATAACCATTTGAAATGTGCAATGGTAAGGCAGTAATTGTGAGTGTATGTTTTAGTCTACAATATGTTTTTTGGGCAGCTTATAAAAAGTGAAGATTTAAATAAGAGATCAATAGTCCTAATGGTTAAAACTCCTTACTATTTTCTACAACTCGCAAAATCACGGAGGTTTTAAAGAAAAACTACGAATGACGAGTAACGAGTGACGAAGGGAAAAGCAGCCAGCAGTGCAATTGCCAGTTGTTTATAATGGTTTCATTATATTAATTCTTCAGTTTAATAACTGCATTTACTAGTTGAGAAATCTTTTTGATCGCATAGAACGGGAAAGAAACAATTGGCAGTGTATTATTAAAAAAAAGCTGAGAAATTCTTATACCTGCAGGCAAACGATATTTCTCAAGGTAGATATGCATACTTCGTAACGTACCTGTTTTCCCTGCCTTCACTTCAACAGGCAAAGCAGATGAACAGCATGGAATAATATAGTCAATTTCCGCACTGCTGTTTCTTGCTTCGCGGGCCCAATAAAATAGTGACGGTGCCTGAAAATGGTCCCGATATGCAAGCAACTCCTGGGCTGTGAACTGCTCAGCAACAGCTCCCTCATTTATTTTTATAAAATTATCAGCAGCAGAAATAATCATGTCACTGCTTAAACCACACATATTCTGCATTAAACCAATATCCAGAAAAATTGTTTTAAAATGCCTTTCTTTTGCATTAGCTTCAAGAGACAGTCCTTCTCCACTTGTCTGTTTGATCCGACAAATCACGCCTGCTTTTTCCAGAAGCTCCAATGCCTCTTTCAAGTCGCGTGATTGTATACTGCTATCTACATGCGAGTACTTAAACTTTTTTCCAATCATTTTAGGAACAGCAAAAAATATCTTTTGAAGATATTTATGCTTTACTTTATTGGCATATTTACCGAAATCGTCACGGTAAGTTTGAATAATTATTGATTGGATTTGTAAACATTTATCCAGATTGGCGTTAGACGCATATTCTGAAACAACTGCGGGCATTCCGCCTACAATCGAATATTTTTTCACAAGGGAGGTAAGATGTTGGTGCACAGGAAGTGAGGGCAGATTATCCCAGGTTAAAGTTTCAATAGTTTTTCTGGCCCTGCTTTCTCCCACTGCATCGAGAAATTCTAAAAAAGAAAGCGGTTTCATATACACGTACTGGATCCTGCCTACAGGCATCCTGAAATCTTCCTGAGAAATTACAAACTCTAACAATGAGCCGGCGCCGATAACATGCAGCCCGGGCATCTGTTCATAAAAATATCGCAACGCACTAATTGCATTTGGACATTCCTGTATTTCATCTAAAAACAGCAGCGTTTTCCCCGGAATGATATCTGATTTCGAAAGAATCGAGAGGGATTCAATTATTTTTTTAGGCTCCAGCGTTTCGAAACAGGCTTTATATTGAGGCTTCTGTTCAAAATTTACTTCCACTAAATTATCAAATTCATTTTCCCCGAACTTTATAACAGAATATGACTTTCCAACTTGCCTGGCGCCACGTACCAGAAGAGGATATCTGTGCTCTTCTTTTTTCCAGGTTTCTAAAGTGACTTCAATATCTCTCTTCATGCTGCCTCCATAATCCGGGCACTATTATTAGCAAATATTATTTTGACATATAGAAAGTATAAACATATTGCGCTTAAAATACAAGGCTATTTTAAGCGATTAATGATTATAAAACAATGCTATTACAGGCAATATCAATTGTATTTTTTCCCCGACCTGCCTGGAATCCAGAAAAACATTGATCTCCGGTTCATTAATTTCGTTCTTTAACTTATTGAAAATAAACCGCTTAATCATTGCAATGACTAATGTAACCTGACAGGTCATAAAAGTCATTAAATATATTTTTTATGAAAAGAAAAATATTTTAGGATCAGGAGAAAAAAGAATAAAGACGAGTGACGAATTAAGTTCAATTATTAATATTTACATTTAAATCATTCAAACAGCAGCTTAACATTAATCAGATTTCTCCGAAACATCTTCAGCCTCAAGCTTCTTGATCCTGCTTAAAAATCCCACTTTTTCCCTATTGTAATTTTCCTGCAGCAAGGTCCTTTCCTGTTCGCTCTTGAGGAGTTCCTGTTTAATGTTAAACGTATATACGCCAATCACACACAGTCCGGCTGCCAGGATGGCAATCAGGATTTTAATGCTTACAGGTGTTTTATGTCTTTCGCCTTCTTCTATAGCCAGCTCAAGCTGGGTTTTGTCTTCCATGGGTTATTTGTACCTTTTGACCTCGAAGCGGTAAAGCTCTACTTCTTCTCCTATATATATCCCTGCCTTCGTGGATGCTATGCTTACCTGCTCGTCTGCAGAATCAACACCTTCAAGGTCAGGGAGCAGAAGACCTTTGCGATCGCCGCTTTTGACAATTACTCCGTATTTTTTCGGGTCAAGCTCTTTTTTGCTGTTAATCTTCTCAGGCTCCGAGAGTACATCAACAGAATATTCAAGGTCATCCAGTTCTGATTGTTTCACCGGAGGAAATCTCGGGTCCCGGGTCGACGCACTGATTGCATTCTGTATGATTTCAGCTGCAACATTTTCAGTGGTGGACTGAAATGTTCCAATGCAGCCCCTTAATGCACCTTTTATTTTGAGTGATACAAAAGCGCCGGCCTTTTCTGTCATTTCAGGCACCGGGTCAGAAGGGGGATCGATGAGTTTTCCTGTTCGTGCAAAATGTTCGACCGTCTCTTTAGCGAGTTTTACCAGAGGATGCATATCATTAATTACGAATTAGTAATTTTCAAACCCTCTTTCTTATTTCTTTCTATTTAATAAATAGTCTGAGATTGTGAGAAGTGATTTTTTCTCCATGGAATCACCAAAGCTTCCAAGTTCCGCCCTGGCTTCATCAAGGATAATCGTGGCCTTTTCATATGCCTTTTCAATCGATTTATACTGCCGGAATAAATGGAGTACATAGGCAAGATCTGTCTCCGCAATCTCTCCGGACTTAAGAATCTCCCTTACCTGATTAATCTCACTCTCTTCTGCATCGTTCATCAGGCATATAAGAGGGAGAGTAATTTTCCCTTCTTCCAGGTCTTTGCCGAGGTTTTTCCCGAACGTCTTTTCTTCAGCCGTGTAATCAAGGATATCATCCGTTATCTGAAAAGCATAGCCGAACTTCAGGCCAAATGCCTCGAGTGCCTTTTCCTCTGTATGAGAAGCATTTCCCAGTACAGCCCCGCCCTTGCAGGCCGCGGACATGAGAATTGCTGTC
>JBDLIC010000204.1:0-4309 GCA_039715075.1 Nitrospirota bacterium | reverse complement strand
GATGATATATTTTGGCAATAAACAAAATCCGCTCAGGATGAAGATTGTAATCGGTTATTGTTAGATTTGGAGATGCTCAGAAAACAAGATTCCATCATGTTGTCAATGAAATGGATGAATCTGAAAATCGTTTATTACCATTTGAAAGCAAGCAGAAAAAAAGAGGCTCATAATAGCCAAGCCCCTCTTTAAAAAAGTTTGTTATTTTCTCTCTTTTCCTTGGATCTCATTTACTCCTATGGTTGCATTATATAAAATCCATAGCTCAGGAATTACTGCATTATGTCAAAATTTACTTGACAGGGTACATCTCTTTTTCCAATAGAAAGGGCCGCCATTAGTATTATGCCGAGGAATCCTCCAATTGAAAGCCCAACTAAAAAAATTATCATTACTGCCTCCTTTTGAGCATTAAATAGTTCATAATAGTTACACTATATGTAAATGTATATTACATTAAAATAACTAAAGTGTCAATATATTTTACATTGCAATATTGTTCCCTTTGGTAAGATTTATATAGTTCTAAAAATGAAAATAACAGGAAGTTTTTAATATTTCTATTTTTCCAACTATTTCACTATTAACGTTTGAAAGCTCGCATAAAATGGAAAAATTCAAATCATTTAGTACTGTAAGTTATAGTGAAATCAAACAAAAGATTAAAATCGTTGATAACTTCAACTTAGAGAGTTTTTGAACTTGCCGTAACTGCCGATGATATCTATCGAATATCTTCAAAATCCGCTCAGAACCCATTCAGACTGAGGAGTGCTATTGGTTATCCGCAAATCGTGCTTTGATCAAAAATGAAGAGTCCATCATGTAGTCAATATTCTGTGGAGATAATGAAATTGATGAATACCAGTTTAAGTCAATGAAAAAGGCAGAGCCATTTCTGACCCTGCCCGAAATAATCCGCCCTTATACAAAGAGCCTACTTCCTAAATTTCTTTCTGAATGCACAAAGTCCAATTAAACCGCTTCCGAGCAGGAGCATTGAAGTTTTCAGTTTCAGCTATTAGGCTAACACTATAACAAGACTAAATTCTTTTTGAATATGGTGAATAGTTCCATTATAGCCGGTAAAACCTAAAATCAGGAAAGGGATAAGGCATCCCCTATCCCTTCTCAGCATTTCATCTCTTTTTCACTTACCGTTTCTTTAGGACAAATCAAATGCTTTTTTCCGTCATCATCAACAACTGTAGTATTGGTGTCAATATTTGCCTTAGTATTATCAATAGCCCTAACATTATTAATAACCTTTTGCTGTTTCGTTCTAATCTCTTTTTCCGCGAGAGAAGCCATGGCGCCATGCCAGCCAATGATGTGGTTTGGATAGCTCTGTGCATGAGCTGTCAGTGTTATTTGATGCATAGAGAGGACCATCAGAATTCCCAGAGCCAGCACCACGAGTCCAATAGTGCTTAGAACTTTCTTAAGCCATATTTTTTTTGTCGTCTTCATGATTATTCCTCCTTTCATGAATTATTTTTGTTTCAAAATACAGCCCTCCTCATCTTGAGGAGAGATTGCTTTCCTTTGCCTTCCTTACGAAAGATGTGGCTTATCTGGAAAGCTCTTTTATGATTAAACTTTAATACATGCAAAATAGTATGTATATCGGCATCAGGCCTATTTTTGCATAGGACTTTGGCTGATACTGTTATTTGTAATTGTCTCAACTAGAATACTGAAAAGGTGGGATTACTGATTGTCGAATGCAAAAAGGATTTTCCTGGAAATTAAATAATTTCTAATTCCCGGTGACTTAATTTAATTAATTGACAAGTTGATTTTGTATAGCGTAATGAGTTAATTGTGAATTATTTTTCAATCCCATTTTTCCGAGGATATGAGTTCGGTGGGTGGTTATGGTTTTTCTGCTTAATGATAGTTCCTCGGCGATCTCCTTTATTCTTTTCCCGGACGCAATCATACACATCACCTCATACTCACGATCAGATAGACTCTCGTGAGGCATTTTTTTAAAATTCTTTCCTATTTGACAGGCTAATCTCTCCGCAAGAGAAGAACTAACATATTTTTTACCCATTGATACTTTGCGTATAGCAGTAACCAATTCATCCGGTGTAGTTTTTTTCACCAAATATCCAGCAGCACCTGCTTTTAAAGCTCGCTCTGCGTATTCTTCTTCAGAATGCATACTTAATATCAGAATATGAAGATCAGGTCTGTCACATTTTAATTGTTTTATAATATCCAGGCCACTTCTGCCGGGCATCGAAATATCTAACATAATTACATCGAAATCATTTTTTTTTACTATGTTAAGCACTTCCTGACCGTTGCTCGCTTCGTCAGCTACAACCATATCAGATGTTTCAGATAGCATCCTTTTAATCCCTTCACGAAACAATGGGTGGTCGTCTGCGATGAGTACTTTTATCATTACACTTTCCTCCTTTTTTATTCCCAGAGACAAAGTGCCGGATAAAGATTATAATTAATTTTCTCTCTCAACAGTTTTCCCTTTCCTAATTATCTTTAGAATTTTGGGCATTCTGAATATTTTTTTTTAATGATTTATCAAGTGGAATACAGACTGATACTGTGGTGCCTTTATTTTGAGTTCCTTTTATTTCTACCTTGCCTCCACATAAATATACACGCTCTCGTAATCCAATAATTCCAAGAGACTCTGAATCGGATATCTGTTTTTGGGTAATACCTATACCATTGTCTTTCACTTCTATTTTTAAACTGGTGCCGTTTTCTATCAAACTTGCCCTGGCCTTCGTCGCATGTGCATGACGAACGACATTAGTTATCGCCTCCTGAATAATCCGAAAAACCGTTATCGTACGAATTTGATCTAAGTTAGCTTCCTCAAAATCAAGGACAAGTTCACAGGCAATTCCCCCCTGCTTTTTTATCTTTTTTGCATACCATTTCAAGGACGCTTTGAGACCGAGATCATCAAGCAACCTTGGTCTTAGATCAGATGAAATCTCCTGCACCGTGTGCATAGCAATTTCAATGAGTTTTGATATTGATTTTATTGTCTCATTCAGTGACATCTGATCTTTCGGTAATTTTTTCTCCAAACTAAGCAAGTCCATATTTATGGTCGTCAATATCTGCCCCAGCTCGTCGTGAATCTCACGTGATATATGTGCTCTTTCCTCTTCTCTCACGGAAAGAAGATATCCGGTAAGGCTGCGCAGATTTTTACGGGACCCGGCAAGGTATCCATGCATTTTTTTTATGGATATGGCTAGCGCACTGATTTCGTCATTTCCCTGTACTTGTATCTCTATATTCTTCTCACATGATACCGGGATGTTTCCTTTTGTTATATCATCCACTTTATTTTTCAAGTAAGTTAATGGTTTGCCTATCTTCTTCTGGCTCATAAACCAGATGGTTGCTAATATGATAAGATTCAATATAAAAGTAATTAACTGTATATTGCTTGTTGTCCTGACCTTAGCTATTGAATTTACTTCTGATGCAATCACGGCTTTGTTGGTTAACTCAAAATAATCATTACTTTCCTTCAAAAGATTATTACGAAATTGTGCATTCTTTCTGGCTCTCATGATAGTCTGTTTTAGATGTTCCCATGCATTACTAACCTCTTTCATTTTCAAAAGATAGTTATCATTTGTAGCCCTGCGGAGTTTAAGTTCTGAATCTCCATTGATAAGACCATTAATTATGTTATCCAGTTTGATGATTAGCTTGTCCCTCTGCCGTACATTTTTTAAAATATCTTCATGATGAGCGTATAATTCCATCTTGACAAGTTGCTGAGTGGCTCCTCTGACCATTCCTGAATAATTGATCACACACCCATCATATTTCATGTCATTGAGATTGTGATAGAATATCGCCGAATTGATTAACAGAAACGCGATAAGAACGGCCATTACATATCTTAATTGATTAACAATTGTCATCTTAGGTCCTTTTTCTCTCTTCTTACATATGCAGGTTCATTCAACTCTCCTTAGTCTCCTTGTCAAGAATCACGCTGTCAAAAAGATTTTTCATATCAAATTTCATCCCGGTTCTATACTGCTGAATATCAAACATAATTAAAAAAGCCGAGATACCAAAGGTTCATTCTTCGGCAGCTCGGCCATCTTCACATAATAAGACCCGCAGCTTTCCGCCCCCTTCTCACGGAGGGTTTGGTTTTATCGGGAAGTTATCTATTTAATTAACGTTATGCATATATACTATGTATACATGAAATGATAATAATTTGTAAATCCCCTATTATGGGTGTTTTAAACTGGGTAAATCTTTAATTTTGATAAACATTATCTCCATAATGTTG
>JBDLIC010000203.1:0-4330 GCA_039715075.1 Nitrospirota bacterium | reverse complement strand
TGAAAATGCATTTCAATAAACAACACCGGCAGTTCCTGCTCATAACACTATGTACATTTTTGACGTTCTGTCTGCTCTATTTCTTTCGCAGTTATGATGATAACAGGCTTACGGCCTGGAGGTGGGCCTTTGCAGGGGTTGATCTGTACTGGTTCTTTCCAGCTCTCATCGCCGGGGTAGTCATTTTGTACTTTTTACTCAAGGCCCCCCTTGCCGAAAAAAGACCAGCGGTCTTCCTCATGGCACTTTCATTTGCGGTCACGTCAATTTTCTGGAAAGTTCCGGAGGTCATAATAGATGCTTCGAGATATTTTACTTATGCAAAACATCTCGATGTTTATGGAACCAGGCATTTTCTTACAGAGTGGGGCCGGTCAATCAGTATCTGGACGGACCTGCCGTTAATCCCCTTTTTGTATGGGCTGATATTTAAGTATGCCGGTGAGTCCAGGGCGTTTATTCAGCTCTTTGTGAGCGCCCTCTTTGCAATGACTGTTGTAATAACATACCTGACCGGGGCAAAGCTCTGGAACCGGGAAACAGGTTTTTTTGCCGGAGTATTAATTCTGGGAATCCCCTATCTTTTTTCACAGACACCCCTGATGCTCATAGACGTACCGACAATGTTCTTTCTGACGCTTTCAATTTATTCATTTATCAGGGCCATGGAGGAAGGTGGAAAGTGGACGGTTTTATCTGCGCTTTCCCTGTTCTGTACTATATTTGTGAAGTATTCAACATGGATGATGCTGAGCGTGACAGCGATTATCTGGGTCATATACATTATGCAGGGGGAAGCGCAAAGTGCAAAGGAAGAAATGCATGGCGCAAAGGACAAAGGGTATAGAGGAAAGATCGTCAGGCGCGGGGTTTTAGTTGCGTTATTTTGTGGTTTGATGATTGGGGCTGTGCTCTATTTTAAGTTTGATGTTATCTGGGGGCAGATCAAGTTTTTGCGGGAATATCAGATGCCGGGACTGAGAAGGTGGGGGGAGAGTTTTGCATCCACATTCCTTTATCAGGTCCATCCGTTTATTACTATTGCGGCGTTGTATTCCTTTTACAGAGCGTTGAAAAAGAAGGACCTGAAATTTCTTATGGTAAGCTGGCTGATAATTCTTGTCGTTATCCTTCAGATTAAAAGGTCCCGTTATGTAATGGTTGTTTTCCCGATGCTGGCGCTTATGGCTTCCTATGGATTCCAGAGAATCAAAAATATTGAATTGCGGAAGTATATTGTTTCCTCTGCAGTTGCATCTTCTCTTGCGGTGGCTATATTCGCGTACCTGCCGTTTCTGCAGGAGATGAGCACAGTGAACTTTCAGCATGCCGGAAGCACACTTGATGCTGCAGAAATCGAAAGAGTGGTTGTTTTTACCATCCCGTCCCCGGAATCAGTTGTAAACCCGGCGGTCGGGGTACCTATTATTGATCTTTTTACTGAGAAGAAGGTCTCATATGATTATAATGCGGAACATACGGTAACATTTGATGAGATACAGACATCTCCCCTGAGGTTTACCTGGGAATATGAAAATCCGCCGTTCTACCGTATCGTCAATGAGGGGCCCATGTCAGATTCAGCCGTAGTTATTATCTCAAACATGGTCATTAAGGAACTTCCGGATCATATCAAAGAAAAACTTGAGGGCTACAAAGAGACCGCAATATTCAGGACGTCAACAGGGATATTCCGGTATAGTCCTACTGTGACTGTTTATTTGCCTGACCCGGATATGTCATAAAAAGTCATATTGCTTCTGGAATTTATGGTGTTACGTGGTTATGATATATATCATGAAAAATATTGCAGTTCCATTTATAATGAATATATATAACGGTAATTATTTTGAAAATTTAAATAACCGGGAGGAGAGGAATTATGCAGAACAATGTTTATACTAAAAAACATAATGCCGTGAAAAATCTTGTTTTATTAAGTCTTTTAGCTCTTTTCATATTTACTTCATGTGCCACCAGTTCTAAGACACAGAAGGGAGCGGCATATGGTGCTGGAGGAGGAGCAATCGCAGGGGCCATTGTCGGTCAATTAATAGGAAGGGACACGGAATCGACCCTCATAGGAGCTGCAGTCGGTGCAGCGGTCGGTGGGGCTGCGGGGGCAGGTGTCGGCAAAATGATGGATAACCAGGAACGGGACATGAGGCAGGCCCTTGCCGATTCAGAAGCCGCTGCAGTGCGGCGTGAAGGGAATCTTTTGGCAATCACTTTAAGAGGCGATGTTACATTTGATTACGATTCATCAGTTGTGAGACAAGGACTTTACTCGGAAATTGGCCGTATTGCAAATGTAATGCTAGAATATCCTGACACACTAATCAGGGTAGAAGGGCATACTGACAGTACGGGTTCGGAACAATATAATCTGGAACTCTCGGCCAGACGTGCGGTGGCTGTCAAGAATCTAATTGTTCAGAAAGGGACAAGCCCATCCCGGATAGAAACCGTAACTTTTGGAGAGACACGTCCGATTGCCACAAATGAGACAGAAGCAGGCCGCCAGATGAATCGCCGTGTTGAAATCAAAATTGCTCCGAGGAATTATTAACAGAAAACGGTCAGAGTACGAATTTTTTTATATTTTACTGGCAGGACTTGCAGGACGAAGCGTTGCAGGAACTGCATCCTGAGCTGCCTGATGATGTGACCGGTTTTTCTACCCCGCTCATTCCGAAGAGAGAGAACTTTTTTGTGACTTTCTTTGAACCGCACTTCGGACATGACACGTCCGGATTAGCACTGGAGACAAGTTTTTCAAATTCCTCCGGGCATTCGTCGCATTTGTATTCGTATATGGGCATACTATTTCGGTACCTTTTCCCAGTCCTTTAAAAACTTCTCAAGGCCGATATCCGTAAGCGGATGCTTTGAGAGTTGCTCAATGACCTTGAATGGAATTGTGGATATATGGGCGCCCATTCTTGCCGCATCCAGTACATGGAGTGGGTTGCGGATGCTGGCAACGATCACTTCGGTGTCGAATCCATAATTGTCGTATATTTCCATTATCTGGGCAACAGAGTCCATGCCGTAGTGAGAGATATCATCCAGCCTTCCAATAAAGGGGCTGACAAACGATGCCCCTGCCTTGGCTGCCAGAAGGGCCTGGTTTGGTGAAAAAATTAATGTGACGTTAGTTCTTATCTTGAGCTTCGAGAGTTTTCTGACGGCCTTTAATCCATTAGTCGTCATAGGGATTTTCACCACAATGTTTTTGTGTATTTTAGCGAGCTGCTTTCCTTCTTTTACCATTCCCTCTGCATCAAGGCTCACCACCTCGGCGTTTACCGGCCCGTCTACTATTGCACATATCTCCTTAAACAGTTTTGACGGACTTTTCTTCTCTTTTGATATAAGGGTAGGATTGGTCGTAACACCGTCAATAACACCGAGGTCCCATGCCTCTTTAATTTCTCCGGTATTTGCGGTATCAATGAAAAATTTCATAATATCCTCCTGTGATTATCGAGATTTACCATTATAGCAGGAAACAAAAAAGAATTTTTCTGTCATCTTTCCCCCTTTGGCAAAGGGGGGAACAACCAGACACAGTTTTTTTAAAAGCCTTGCCCAGTAGGAAGAGAGTTTTACTCGTCCATTGCCTCAGCAATCACTTCGACGATATGCTTGACACGGAAATCCTTATTGCTTTCCCTTCTTAGGCTCTCAAGCTGCATAATGCATCCCGGGCAGGATGTAACGACTGTTTCCGCTGATGTGGCAGATATGTTCTCAATCTTTTTATTGCCGATTGTGTTCGAAATCTCTTTGAAATGCATACTGAAAAACCCCGCAAATCCGCAGCACTCGCTGGCGTGATTCATTTCCTTCAGCTTTATTCCTTTTATGTCACTGAGTATCTGCCTCGGCTGCTCCGTCACGCCCAGCCCATAGCTTAGATGACATGGATCATGATATGTGACGGTCTGCGGAGAGGTTTCCAGATTTTTCGCAATCTTTTTTTCAGTGAAAAATTCATTAACGTCCATTATGTTTTGAATGGTATTTCCTGTGAGCAGCGGATATTGTTCCTTTATCACCATTGTACAGGTAGGACATAAGCTCAGTATCGCCTCTGCCCGCACCTTGTTGAAAAGTTCAATATTTTTCTGAGCAAGGTCCGCGGTTTCTTTTTCGAGCCCCATTGAGCGCATGGGGGCCCCGCAGCAGAGTTCCCCGCTGAATACCACGACTTCGTATCCACTGGAGAGAAGAATGCTTGAAAGGGCCCGGCCGATATTCGGATAAAAGTAGTTAACGCTGCACCCTGCGAAAACAGCGAGCCTTCCGACTTTTTTCTTGTTCTTAA
>JBDLIC010000202.1:0-4405 GCA_039715075.1 Nitrospirota bacterium | reverse complement strand
TTGAGATCATTATAGTTATGGTCATAATGGGAATAGCCCTGGGCCTTGCCGGTATCATGATCAGTAAAGGCAGGGGAAGCCTTGAAGTCAAGACATTTACAAAAGAAATTTCAGCCGCCCTCAGATATGCAAGAAGCCATGCAGTAACAGAAAAGAAGATGTACTGCCTTGTTATCAATAAAGAGGAAGGAGTACTAAGGTTATTTTCTGAGAAGAGAAAAGGTGGGGAAGATGATGGAGAAAGCGGGAGGTTCTCTCTTGTTCTGAGCAAACCGATTCCCGACGAAATGGAAGTAATATTGCAGGACGATGACTCCGAAGAACCTTGTATCGAATTTTTCCCGCTGGGACAGTCAACCGGCGGTGTACTTGAGATCAGCAATGAAGAGGGGACAACTTATTTGATCTCGATAAATATGATTACCGGAAAGCTCGAAGTAGAGAAGGCGGAATGAACACTTTTGCGGGAGTAACGATCTGTCTTAATCAGTCCGGAAGGTTAGTCTAAATGTTTGAAAAAAATATTTGCAGCAGGGTCAACTCACAAAACGGGTTTACCCTTATTGAAGTAGTGGTCGCAATGATTATTGTGAGTGTCAGCCTTGTTATGGTAATGCAGTTGTTTTCGAGTGGACTGAAGTCGAGCAGGACAACATGCGACTATACAACGGCTGTTATTCATGCAAGGGACAAGATGGAAGAATTTCTTCTTGATCCTGTTTCGGGGAGCGGTGAGTTTGAAGACGGCTTTTCATGGAGTTCTGAAATCGAGGCTTATAAAGAACCTGAAGAAAGCCTGATTAACTTAATGAAACTAAAGATAATTGTAATGTGGCCCGATGGTGCCCAGGGGCAGAGATCAATTGAGTTGGTAAGTTTGAAAGCAGTTTCTGAGGAAGAAGAATTGTAATCATAAAATGAAATGGGATGAATGATTTCTTATGTGTCAGTTAAGAGCAGTCATGAAGATTTATAAAAAAAGTACTCTCAGGA
The DNA here is from genome assembly GCA_039715075.1 of Nitrospirota bacterium. Taxonomy (GTDB): domain Bacteria; phylum Nitrospirota; class Thermodesulfovibrionia; order UBA6902; family UBA6902; genus JBDLIC01. The sequence goes on along the minus strand of JBDLIC010000202.1, from coordinate 3,412 downwards.
AATTAAATTCTGAGGCGGGATTTACTCTTCTTGAAATGATAGCTGCAATGACTATTCTTAGTATTGTTACAGTAATTATTGCTTATGGTTTTTACCTTGGAATTGATGCGTGGAAAAGAGGAGAGAAGGAAACCGACTGGACACAGAAGATGCGTGTACTATCAGGTCTGTTTCATCAGCAGATAAAATCAGCATATCCGTATGAGATTAATATAGATGATGAGAAAGCTGTTATTTTTAAAGGGACATCCGATTCTATTATGTTTGTTACTGCCTTGACCGATGCATCTGTCGGAGGCTTTAAGTGGGTAAGATATTCTTTTCAGAATGGAACTCTCATGTATAATGAAGGAATACTGCCGGATAAGGAGCTGGACGAAAATTCCGGTGGCAAGGAACAGATTGTGGATACGGACCTGGAGAAAGTTGAATTCTCATACTATTCTTCGGATGAACAGGAGTGGGAAGAGTCATGGGATTTTGGTGAATTCCTTCCGGGAGCAGTGAAAATCAGTATAACATATTTTCCGCCCTTTACTGTGAGCATACCTATGGGTCTCAGGGAAAATGAAAACAACAAAAATGAAGAAGCTAGTTAGTCAGTATAAATCAGCCATGAAAATTCTGCGAAATGAGGAAGGCGGAGTAGCGCTCATACTGGTATTGTCTATTATGGTAACACTCGTGACAATTGTCGGAGAGTTCTCATCTTCCATGAGGACGGAGATAAATATTACCCGGAACTTTAAGGAGGAAGAAGAGTCGTACCGTCTGGCGCTTGCAGGTGTTGAATCCGCTAAAATGGAAATTCTATCTGCAGAAAACCCTGCTGAGATGTATGTTAATGAAAACGGCACTCTTGTATTAGGTATTTCTGAAAATGAAGAAGGAGAGGCAGAAGATCCGGAGAGAAAAGACAGTCTTGGAAGGGGGACGTTTGAATATACTATTAGTGACGAGGATGGAAAGCTGAATCTGAACAAAGTTTCAATAGATCAGCTTAAAAACCTGTTTCTGGATTCTGGCGTTGATGTTTCGGATGTTGATATAATAGTTGATTCAATAATGGACTGGAGAGACACGAATGATCTGCATATGCTCAATGGAGCTGAGGAAGATTATTACCGCTCTCTGGATAATCCATACAGCTGCAAAGACGGGCCTTTTGATTCAGTTGAAGAGCTCCTGCTTGTCAGGGGTATGACCCCGGAGATACTTTATGGTACGTCCAAACAGTCCAATGAAGACAAAGATGATGGGGAAGACAATTATGAGGGCGTTGCAGAATATTTGACGGTTAAAGGACCAGGAAAAGTTAATATAAATACAGCATCAATGGTGGTGCTGGAGCTGGTGATGGGAACTGAAATGGCAAATGATATACTCATACAGAGGGAAAATGGTCCCATATCAAGCCCTATGGGCAAGGGGAAAGTGTCGTCTTCCTTTTTCACTGTTGTGTCATCAGGGTCCAATGCGGACGGGTCAATTAAGCGGACTGTTAAACTGGTCCTCCAGAAAAAAGAAAAAAATAATATGGAGACTCTCTACTGGAATGACAACTTTATCGGATAGATTTTTTGGAAATCTTCTGGGTATCGAATTCAAGGAAGATGCCGTTGTTGTAACATACCTGAAAAGCAGTATGTCAGGATTACAACTGCTTTCCTCTTCTTCATTTCCGTTAAGAGATAATGACAGTGTAAGTGATGAGATAAAAGAGTATATCGGCCAGCAGGGAATTAATATCAGCAGTGTATTCGTCAGCATTCCGGACAAGTGGTCCGTTACTAAATTTACAGAAGTTCCCTCATTAAAGGGGAAAGGTAAGGGTGCACTTGCAAATCTGATGAGATTTGAAATTGAACGTCACATACCGTTTCAGATAGAAGATGTTGCATATGATTTTTTGCTTACAGATGAAAAGGACATGACATACTCTATCGTTTTTGCAGTTGTCCAGAAAGAGAAGATAGAGTTTATTAAAGATTTTCTTGATAAGATTGCCCTGCAGCCCCATACAATTACTCTTTCGTCCTTTGCTGTACTCAATACAATTGAACTGAGCGAAGTAACGGTGGGAGGCTGGCAGGACATTATAGGAATTGTCCGTAAGTCGGATTCTCTGGGGAAGCCCGGCGAAACGAATATTTCTCTTTACACAGACAAGGTGAATGCGAGCTTATCGATTATAAGAGACGGAGTATGTACGCAGTTGAAGTCTTTTATCATAGATCCTTCCGGGTCTCTCGATGATTTCTATGAAGATATTGCCGGGTACCTTGCGTATATGCGTTCTGAACATTCGATTGACCATTTCAATAAACTGATCCTGAATGGAGAAGTATCATCCATTGCTGAATCCATGGACCAACTGAAGGAAAAATTGAGAATTAAAGTTGTGACCGTTGATCAAATATCGGAATTCAAGGGCAATATTCGAGGCGTAAACATTAATGGTCTTGCAGCATCGATTGGTGCATGTTTCGCGGGACTTGGGGTCGGTACATACAGAATGAATCTGCTGCCCCACAAGATAGAATATGAAATTAAGAAAGTAGCGCCTCTGGCTACAAAGGTGTTTCTTGTCCTGATCGTCCTTATGCTTGCCGGGATATTTGCTGTCGAGGCTGTTAAACAAAAAAACCTGTTAACAGAACTGGATGATATTATAGAGACAAACTCCCCTGAGGTTAAAGTGATTGAGAAGCTTTCAGCTGAGACAAAGTTGCTGGAAACCCGATTAGATTTTTTGCAAAAGATGAATGAAAGTGAGTTCACTATTGAAATGCTTGCAGAGTTAACAGCTATATTTCCCAAAGATTCCTGGATTACCAACCTGGACTATAAGGGACTTGACCTTAAAAGTAAAAAACAGACCGGAGGAGAACTGATGGTCAGCGGGTACGCGGCTTCATCATCTGCTCTGATCTCTATTATGGAGGATTCTCCTTTTTTTGAGAAAGTTGCATTTGTCGGGACAATCAAAAAGACAAAGGACCGGGAGAAGTTTAAATTAAGCGCTCAGGTCGTCAGGCCTGCCAGGGAAAATGATAATGATAATTCAGAGGAAGTGAAATAATGAAGCTTCCCTTTAATATAAGCGAAAGAGAAAAGAAATATCTTATCATTGCAGGTGTGGCTATAGTACTGATGCTGCTGTATCAGCTGTTTTCGTGGTACGGCAATGTTAAAGCGAATGTTGAAGATATCTCTGATATGAAATGGACAATGCTAAAGAAGCAGTTGAACCGTCTGTCCAAAAAAGATGATGTGGAAAAAAGGGCAAAGGCGTTTGTTCAGGAGTTGAAGATCCAGGAAAAGACTTTTTTGAGCGGGAATAAACCCCCGGTTGCGGCTGCGACACTACAAAAATTTCTCAAAGATTCAGCCTCTTCTCTTGCTATTGATG
>JBDLIC010000201.1:0-4429 GCA_039715075.1 Nitrospirota bacterium | reverse complement strand
TGCGTTTTATTTTAAAGAGAAGAGGTTTGACCAGTTCTCAGGTTATCTAAGAGGATTGCTTACTCACTGGCAAGAATATTATGACTTTATAATAGAGAATCAAAATCGTGATGTTTTCATGGAAGTCGACGTGGAACGTCAATTAATCATGATACATATTTATAAATCTTGCAGGTTTATTTCGGAATTTTTAGGAATAAAATGGAACGTTGTTGATTTATCAGAGCTTTATGAAAAAGACAAAGAAGAATGGAAAGATAAATTTGTTGATCTTCATGAAATATCTCTTGACAGGGTACTTGCAGAACTCCAACCAGTATTTATTGAAACAATTGAGAAAGCTAAGATATTAGTGGCTGAAAAACAACATGATTACTGGATTGCTACGGACTGGCTTTTATTTACTATGTGTTCCAATATGAATACTGATTATCTGAAAAATAAATAATAGATAGTCTGATTAATTTCATGCAACACTACATAGAACTCTGTAAATTGATTTTATTGAAATAGCAGTTGATTGCTTGTTTATTCCTTGTTGTGAGGGGTAATGTTAATACATTAATACTTTCTTTATCTAATAGGAGGGGGTAATTGTGAAGTTAGAAATGTTGCAAATTGAAAACTTTCGGGCATGCAAAAATGTGTCTATTCTATTTGATAATTATACTTGTATGGTTGGACCTAATGGCTCGGGAAAATCAACGGTTCTTACAGCCTTGAATGTGCTTTTCAGAAACACGAGTGATTCAGGCACAGATATACTAAATCTTACCGAAGAAGATTATTTCAACAAAGATACAGGCAAACCTATAATTATCACTGCAACCTTCGGAAACCTTTCTGATGAAGCTAAAAAAGATTTAAAACATTATGTAAGGCAGGATGAATTAATAATAAAGGCCAAGGCTGAATGGAATCCCGACAGCCTGACAGCAGAGGTACGGCAACTCGGAGCAAGAAACGTAATAATGGATTTTGCTTCTTACTTTGAGGCTAATGAGAGGAGTGCAAAGGCAAATGAGCTGAAGGCAATATATTCTGGGATTCGCGAGAAGTACTCAGATTTGCCGGCAGTAACTACCAAGGGAGACATGGAGTCTGCATTAAGGGATTATGAGGAGTCGCATCCTGAGATCTGCGAACCTATTGACAGCAAAGCAAGGTTTTATGGATATACTGGTGGTGAAAATTTGATGTCGAAATATTTTAAGTGGATTTACATTCCTGCTGTTAAGGATGCTTCCAGTGAACAGGATGAGGCTAAAAATACTGCATTGGGTGAACTACTTAAGAGAACTATCCGGACAAAAGTCAAATTTGATGATACTGTGAAAGAGCTGAGGGAAATGGCTAGCAAAAAATACATTGAAATCATAGAAGGGCAGCAGGACACTTTGAATAGCATTTCCAGTTCTCTTGAAAAAAAACTGCAAGAATGGGCTCACCCTGGAGCAAAAGTTAAAATGAAATGGAATCTTGATCCGTCAAAATCGATAAAAATAGAGGAACCCCTGGCAAAAGCTGATATTGGCGAGGGAGATTTTATGGGTGAGGTTGCAAGGATGGGTCATGGCATGCAGAGGGCTTTTATAGTTACAGTTTTGCATGAACTGGCAACTAGTGATCAGGAAGCAGAACCTTCCCTGCTTTTGGGGTTTGAGGAGCCAGAGCTGTATCAGCATCCTCCTCAGGCGCGCCATCTTTCAACGATTCTTGAGAAGCTTACTGATTCGAACTCGAATGTTTTGGTTTCAACGCACAGCCCATACTTTGTTTCTGGGAAGGGTTTTGAGGCGGTCAGGATGGTTAGGAAGAAGGACGGCTCAGGTGAATCAAATATATCTCAGTTCACATTTGATGATATGAGCAAGATGATAGCAGGCGCTATTGGAGGTGAACCCCAACATCCTTCAAGCCTGATGGCTACTGTTGAGCAGATAATGCAGCCTACCATTAATGAGCTGTTTTTTTCTAATTTTCCGGTTCTTGTTGAAGGAGTGGAAGATGTTGCTTTTATTTCTACATACCTTCAGCTGACAGGCAAATGGGAGGATTTCAGAAAACTGGGTGGGCATTTTATTATATGCAATGGGAAGACAAATTTAAGCCGCCCTCTGGCAATCTGCAATGGACTTTCAGTTCCCTGCTTTGTGATATTTGACGGAGATTGCCATAACTCAGCAGATAATAACATAAGAGATAACAGGTGCGTACTTAACCTATCAGGATTGACTAGCATAGAACCTTTACAGCCGGAATCCTACTGGGATAGTAAATTGGTTATGTGGCATAAGGATATGAGGGATGCCGTAAGAAGTGAAATTGGAAATGAAGTCTGGGATAATGCACAGCAGGAGATGTCCGAGAAATACAAATATCACGATGTTAGCAACAAGAAAAAGAACGCTATGATTATAGCGGCTATAATTGAACATTTATGGACTAAAGGAGAAAAATCAGCTACTCTTGAGAGGCTTTGTTCGGAGATTATTGGTTATGGAAATTCCCTCCGTACATAAATTTATTTTGAAATAATTAACTTTACACACTCCATTTTTTCCCCGCCCTTTATTTTCTTTCGGTCAAAATAAATACCCCTGATAATGACGGGCACTAGGGTTAGTGCTTTAATATTGAGATATTATAATTTCAAACGCAAATCCTCACTTTTAAATTAATTCTTAAACCGCACATTCTGGTAGGAAATTTTCAGTTTTAACAGTTCATTTGAAACTAAAGATCAGAAGAAATCCCATTACTAACTTTGCCTTCAGTGAGATAACCGATTGCTTTATTGATATCTTCCATTTTGCCTGTTATAAAAACTATATCGCCGGTGTCAAAGCAGAATTCCGGGGCAGGGCTCGTATGCATCCGGCTATTACGTTCAATCGCTATTATTGTAGATCCGGTCTTTGTTCGAAATCTCAGGGCTTCTATTGATTTGCCGATAACGGGCGAATGGCCGCTGATTGTAACAGATTCTACGGCTATACTCGACAGGACCGAGTACTTATCAAACAGCGGCAGTTCTGTATCAGCTCCGGTCTGCCTCAGCGCTTTGTAACCGTCCTTTCTGATCGTATCGATAAAATTAAATATTACATTTTTAGGTGTCTGATAACGTCCGAGGACCCTTGCGAATATCTCAACAGAGGTTTCAAATTCTTCCGGTATGACGTCATTGGCGCCGAGTTTTGATAAGTCATCAACTTCAGAAGTGTAACGTGTTCTTGCAATTATAAACAACTCAGGATTCATGGACCTCGCTGTCCTGACGATGTTTCGACATGATGCAGGGTCTGAAATAACTACAACCAGTATGCTGGCCGTCTTTATTCCAAGATGATCAAGCACTTCTCTCTTTGTCGCATCACCGTAATAAATCGGCTCTCCATGTTTTTTCATATTTCTGACTGTATCAATATTTAACTCCAGCACACAATAAGGGATCTCTGTTTCTTTCAGGACCCTTGCAAGATTTCTTCCGTTTAAGCCAAAGCCAATAACGACCACATGATCTTTCCTTTTTTCCTGGAACACTTCAGTTCCTGACAGGCTTTCTATTCGTTCAAGTCTTTGAATCAGCTTCCGGGAGCTCAAACTGCTCGACACATATGGAGAAAACTGCATAAAAAACGGCGTCATAAGCATTGTCATAACAGATGCAGAGAGAAACCACTGATAAAACTCATTTGAGATCAGTCCTGCGGCAAGTCCGGCCAGGGCCAGTACAAATGAGAATTCGCCGACCTGTGCAAGGTTCATGCTGGTTTGTATGGATATCCTTATAGGACGTTTCAGAAAATACATGGAAATAAACCCGGCAATAAACTTCAGGATAATTATCCCGCAAACAAGTGATATAACCAGAAGTAAATTATCAATGAAAAACGACAAGTCTATAAGCATGCCTATTGATATAAAAAAGAGACCGCTAAAACTGTCTCTGAATGGAATGATAATCGAAGTTGCCTCATGAGAATATTCAGACTCGGATATCACAAGGCCTGCCAGAAAAGCACCCAGTGCAAGAGATAGACCAAATTCAGATGTCAGAAATGCTATTCCAAAGCAGATGACCAGAATTGAAACCACAAACAGCTCACGGCTTCCTGTACGCACTATCTGATGCAGTATATTTGGAACAATCCATCGGGCTGACAGCAGGACTACAGCAATTATGGCAAGGGCCTTTCCAAAGGTAAGCGCTAATTCAGAGAATCCTCCTCCTTCGGACATGACAGGTATCAAAAGCATGAAAGGCACTATACACAGGTCCTGAAAAATCAGTATTCCGACACATGTCCTTCCATGGGGGGTATACATCTCCGCCTTATCTGAAAGCATCTTCATTACAATGGCAGTGCTGCTTAATCCAACCAGAAAGCCGGCGAATACAGCCGTATTAATGTCTTTAAGCCAT
>JBDLIC010000200.1:0-4503 GCA_039715075.1 Nitrospirota bacterium | reverse complement strand
CATTCATAGAAGGATTGATGCGGGTCATTTTCGTATTTCCTATGTTTCCAAGATGTCCGGGAGACACAGCTCAGTTTGGAAAAAAGACTCACGCAAAAAAAACAACCTCCATTTTATTTTTTTCATGCCCGGGACGGATATACGCATTGATCACGCCGAGTTGCTGTTGACCAATCATAATAGGAACACAATAATGTCCATGCTCTTCAATACCCTCATAACGCATTTGGTGACGTTTGTCTAAGTGGTCGGCACAAACCCAACAAACGGTGGAGGCTGCCTGGCCGCAAAGACAAAATCCAAGGGGTATTCTGGCACATGAAGTTAGCAAATCCTCCGACAAGCCATTTTGGACAGTTAAAATCAAACTGCGCCGATCCTCATCAACAAGAAATATACAGCCTTTTGATTCCAACGAAAGCCATGGGATAGAAAGGATCAAATCAAGTGCCCTTTCCAATTGTTCTTTGAGAGAGATGGGGTCCAGGGAGAGCTTTAAAATCGAACTGAGAGTTTCTTGGATCCAATAGCTACGTTTTAATTGTTCCTCAATATCTGCCATGCTGAATACCCCCTTTTGAGGTTTATTCAATTGATTTAAGTCTTGGCGGGTAGACTAAGGTGATGTCTGGCGAATGTCAGGGGGCAGGTCGTAATCGGGAAGAGTCCGGTTCCAGCCGCTTTAATGCGTTATTGGCAATCAACGGTCCGGAACCGGGCTTTGTCTCACTCTTCTATAGCCAGTTTGAGCAGGTCACGAATTGATACCATGCATGTTCCACTGCCCACTTCGCAAGCAACCAGGAGATTATGGACCCCGGCGGCATCCATGACCTCCAAAGCGTTTTTTACGCTTTCACCTTCACTTAGTTGAACACAGGGCGAAGTGGTGGGCTTTTCTGTAATAAGTTCACAGGGGGTCATGAAACTGGCCGCGGTAGACTCATCGAAGTCATCATAGGAAACGATGCCGCGCATCAGGTCCATATCCGTTACGATGCCGACAACCTCCTGCTCATGCTTGACGATCAAGGCGGACGTATTGTTTTCTGACATTTTCTTAACTGCCGAACGCAGACTGTCTTTAAGTCCGATAACTGGAAAGTCTCCTTTGACAGCAGGACTGATAGGATCGTTCATACCCATTACATACCTCCTTTCCTGAGATTTAGATCAAAAAAAGTTAAGCCTCCGGGCGGACGCAAAAAGGCCCTAGGAGGCTTAAGTGTGGCAATTTCAGGATCACCGGCTTTGTCATGGTTCCTACCCCGAAAGCTATTGATGGCAGAACCGGTTATCGGTTGGTGCTGTTGGTCTAATTATTTAATTTAGACAAAACCGGAAGGAATGTCAATTATTAAACTACCACAATGTGGCAGTCAAGAGGTTGAGGAAAGGAATCAAACTATCTTGCCACCATATGGATCTCGCAAAACTCATCCCGTTTTCAATGTGTGGGATGGTCATTGTCAACGATCAACATCTAATCATAGAACTGAACCGCTGCGCGGAATTGTACAGGTCCTACCCTTGGGAGCTCTGATCAGCCTGTATTCCCTTTTATCATTTTTTACCCATTAAACAATCGAAAAACACCTCCCAGGCCGTTAAGATATTTCAGGCCGTTTGTTGACTTATCCATTCAACCAAGGAGGTGTTATTATGAGCAGTAATCTCAGAGACCAGTTTCTCAGCCACATGACCCTGCACGATTTTGCAGAGAAGACCAAGAAAAGCTATGTAACGGGTGTCAAAGGATTAGCGAAGTTTTACAATAAATCCCCTGATCTTCTATCAAATGAGCAGGTTCATCTCTATATCCGACATCTGATCGAAGAACGGAAAGTGAGCTGGCATACATGTAATAATTACCTGTCGGGCATTATATGCTTTTATAAAAATGTTTGTCACTGGGAGAATGTAGGACGTTTCGGAATCCCGCCACGCCCCCGGCAGAAGAAACTCCCGGTAACTCTCAGTATTGAAGAAGTAAAACGTCTGTTCTCCGTTGTCACCAATCTCAAACACCGGGTCTTGCTTAAAACTGCTTACAGCGCTGGTCTCCGGGTCAGTGAACTGATCAGCTTGAAACCGGATCATATCGAAAGCGATCCTTCAAGAATGCTGATTCGAGTAGAGCAAGGCAAGGGCAGAAAGGATCGGTACACGCTTCTTTCCAAAGAACTGCTTGAAGAATTAAAACTCTATTGGCGCAAGTACCAGCCTGAAAAGTGGTTATTCCCCGGCTATGATCAGAATAAACACCTGTCTTACGCTGCCGCCCGAAAAGTTTTCATGGGCAATAAAAAAAAGCCGGCATAACCAAATCCTGCTGCATCCATTGCCTCCGTCACAGCTTCGCTACCCACCTCCTTTACCAAGGAACCGATCTTTATACAATCAGTCGTCTCCTTGGGCATAAGTCGATAAATACCACGATAATATATCTCCATATCATTCCAGAGAGATTTGCCAAACTTGAAAGCCCTCTCGATAAATTCGACGTGGAATAGGGGGGCAATCAATGAAAAAAACTTACCATACTACACTGGCCTGCAAAGACATTGATCAACCGGAACTCGCGGATATATTTCGCCGTTACGGAGAAGAATACAGGGAACGGACATCTCTATCCTACAAAAAAATAAAGGTGATGCGCCATATCGAAACATGCCGGACTGCTGAACTTGGCGGTCATGTCGAGCAATGCTCTAAATGTGGTTTCGAACGAATTGCTTATAATTCATGCCGTGACAGACATTGTCCAAAGTGCCAGACCATGACAAAAGAACAGTGGCTCAACGACCGCAAGGCAGAACTGCTTCCATGTGGGTATTTCCACCTTGTCTTCACGTTGCCGCATGAACTCAATCCGATTATCCTCAGCAACAAGAAAGTTACCCTGTCAATTCTGTTTGCCGCTGTCAATGAAACTCTCCAGGCTTTTGCTCAAGATCCGCAATGGCGACTGGAAGGCAAACTCGGATTCATTGCCATACTCCATACATGGAGCCAAGTTCTACTTGACCATTTCCACCTTCATTGCCTTATCCCGGCAGGCGTTTTATCGTTAACAAAAGACAGATGGATAGCGGCAAAGGACTCTTTTCTGTTCCGTGTTGAATCTCTGGCAAAAGAATTCAGTAATCGTTACCTACGAAAAATGGGGAAAGCCTATCATAAAGAAGCCCTCATATTTCCTGGCAATACGGTGGACTATGAGTCCCCGGAAAAATTTGAACAACTGTTAGAAGCTGTTTCAGAAAAACAATGGATAACCTATGCAAAACGTCCCTTTGCCGGTCCTGAACAGGTACTGGAATATTTAGGACGCTATACACACAGGGTAGCCATATCAAACAATCGGATCATTTCATGTGATAACGGAGAAATAACCTTCACCTACAAAGATCGAGAAAGGGATGAAACAAAGCAAATGACCCTCGCTGCTGACGAATTTATCCGGCGTTTCCTTTTGCATGTTCTTCCATCAGGATTTATGAAAATACGTTATTTCGGGTTTTTATCTCATACAAACAAAAAGAAGAGCATCCCTCTTCTACGAAAACTTATCGATCCGGATGCAGATTTACCGAAGAAATTAAAAGAAACCATACAGGAAATGATGTTCCGGTTGACCGGTGAGGATATAACGTGTTGTCCGGAATGTAAAAAGGGCAAAATGAAAACAATCCGGGAACTGCCAAAGCTGATTTGGAATACGACATAGCTTTTTAGAGTTGATCTTTATTTTAATCAATAAAACAAGACTGCCTCGCGAGCAGAAGAGGAGTAGTATGCCCACTTTCAGCCTTTTTTCAAGAAGAAGCTCTATTACCGGTCAGTTTGACGACATTTTTCGCCAGAAATAAACAAAGATATTATGAATGCGACACTTTTCCTGAATATGACCTTTAAAATTTAACACCTTTGTCGTCGATCAAAAAAACAGCCTCGGTTATATAATTCCCATAGCTTTTGTCACCAGACCAACCGTTGATGGAGCTGGTACAGTTCTTACGTTTTATCAACAATTGCGCAAAGTTGGCCCAACATCTGGGCATTCATCAATTCCAGCATTCTAGCGTAATGCGGTGCCATTCATCTGGGCGCAACAATTGATAAAACGCTATTCTTAGATATGTTGACTCTTTGACATTCCTCAAATACCCATTTGTCAGGCCTGACCCCGGCACTCGTTAGCGTCCCTCTCAACTGACTTGTTCGCTGCTCATTATCTTGATTTGATCATAGAAAAATTTAAAACCTTCTTAACAGCCAAGGAGTAATAGATTTCTCAATATCATGAAGTTTCGCTTGTACCTTAGATAACTGAGCAGAAATATCTTTAGGTTCAGATTTTTCTCTTTTTACTCTGTGAATGGTTAACACGATATTATCGATTTCGGATTTTACTTCTTTTATGCCTTCCATGACCTCTGCTAATTTTTGTTTATCAGATTTTCTTACCTTCGTTTTAAACCATAGAAAATTTATTGAATA
>JBDLIC010000199.1:0-4508 GCA_039715075.1 Nitrospirota bacterium | reverse complement strand
CATAGACCTTCTCAATAATTTTCATGGCACCCTAATCTGTATCAGTCATGACCTTTTCTTTTTGCAGGAAATCTGTTCACGCGCATTGGTTCTTGATCAGGGTATGGTTCATCATGATTACACTATGGACGAAATGATGACAGCGCCTTCCGCACTTCGGGTGCATGGACTCGATTACTCGTTTCGTTATTCCTGCTGTAAGCGGAGCTCGAACGGCTACAAGCTAAATTTACATGAAGGTGACATGGAAGCACCAGGTATTTTTAATCTTCCCCAAGGGAAGATTAATGAATGGTCAACTCACATGGAATCCGTCATATCGCTGCATGATTATTCATTTGATTATCAGGATGGGACCCAGGGGCTTAATTCAATAAGCCTATCAATCAAAAGAAAAGAATGCGTAGCCCTGGTAGGAGAGAATGGGGCCGGCAAGTCTACTCTGGCCTTGTGTCTCATCGGTATTCTGGCAGGTCGTGGCAGATATTTTTTTAGCTCCCGCGAAGTAAGAGAAAAAAATAGAAAAGACCTTTGGAATAATATCGGAATAATCTTTCAGGATTCTGCTGATCAGCTCTTTTGTCCAACCTGCTGGGAGGAGGTTGCGTTTGGTCTTAAACAGAAAAAGATGCCCAAAGAAGATATAGAAAAGAAAGTTAGGGAGGCGCTGGCCATGGTCAACCTCGACGGGTATGAATCAAGGCCACCGCTTGACATGAGCGGCGGCGAAAGGAAGCGGCTTGCAATCGCTTCAGTCATCTGCCTGCAGCCGAAGGTTTTGATTATGGACGAACCTACAGCCGGTCTTGACCCCAAAAGCGAAAAAATGTTTCTCTCTATTGTTGAAAAACTGGAAATGACAAAAATTCTCATCAGTCACGATATGTTTTTTATCAGAAATCACTGCCGGAGGGTTTTGGTCATGCATGAAGGAAAAATCCTCTATGATTGCAGTATAGAACATTTTATTAAAGAGAATCACCTGATTTCAAGAAACAGACTCGATTACAGCTTGCATGTATGTGGTCTCCAGCCGAAAGAGGAGCAAGCTTAAACCCGTGCTCATAACTCTTTTTCAGAATACATTTTGCAAAATCTATATTAACTCGGCCAACGTTATTTTTTTGTATATCGCAAATTGCAGAAAGAATTTATTCGGTAAAGCAAGCATAAGTAACTTTTTTTGGTGCTCTACCCTAAACTCAATGTTGATATTGGGAATCGACATAACCCCTCCGTCAATACGAAGGACATCAGGACGCTCCACGCAAACTTCTTTTCCCGATATTGGGGGGGCTGTGCCATGTTTTAGCCTCTGAAGAGTTGTTCCAAGTAACTATGTGTGTAATTTAAACGTTTGGGTCTAATTGCCGTAGACAATCAGAGATTGTTTAATTTATTCAAAGCCGCCTTCCTCATGCCCAGAACCGGTGTCGCACCCCTTGACGAACTGTTTCGGATCACAGTGCTGGCCATGCTCGAAAAGGAAGGATTGATTGATGATGCGTTTATCGTCATGCTTATGAAGTAGCAACATGCCACAAGCGTATACCCAGTTGCGATAAATATCTACCAGTTGGCGATTCATTTGCTTTGTAGTCTCTGTTCATTCCGAATCAGTATTGAACTCTTACGGATAAATGCTATAACCGCAAATAACGGTTGGCATTCATTTTGCTAAACGGCAGAAAACAATGCGGAGATTTTCATTGTCAGGTCTGAGTCTTTTACCAGCTTCTTAATCGCCGGCAAGATTTTTTCGCTATTGTTTCGAGCATTTTTCATTTCTTTTTCTACCAGATAAGCATCGATTTTTGAAAACCTTTCCTCAAGATTCGAACATCCATTTAGGATTATTTCCATATACTTGCTGTTGTTCAGGTTTTGCACCAGCGGCGTGTCGGCAAGAGCAGATTTTAAAACCTTATTTAAAGAGGCTGTACCGTTCTTTTTGCGGCCGCGTTGTTTTTCGCCTCGGAAAAATCGTTCCAGAAGATTGTTTGTTCTTTGCGGGTAAATATAGAAAATCCCATCAGTCGTTGCAACCGGGATAGGATCTGCGAAAAGTTTAACCCAGTATTTATCGAGTTGTTTAATCATGTCGGCATACGTTGTTTTTCGCCGTTTTTGACTGACCAACCATTTGCGAAACGCGGTCACGCTCTCTTCAATACTTTTCATGTCAACCTCGTCGCCATCGTCGTTGAGCCCCTTCTTTCCTTCCGGCTGCGCTATTCGCATTGCTTCACGCAACTTGTCAAATACTTCAGCCTTTCTTTCCAGGCTGGCAGCCAGAGCATTAAGTCGCTCGTCCTCAGCAATCGTTTTGAATTTCTCGTAAAACTGAAAAACTGGCTTATGCTCTTTAGCTGTGGTACTGAGGCAAGTATCCATGATCTGCCCCAGCAAGTGATGGATTTTTTGCAAACGACGGTAAAAATCAAGGTGTTGCCTATCAAAGGGAAACCCATATGCCTTTGACTGGCTTGTGTATTCGAAAACCCAGTTGATTAACACATATACTGTAATCAGGGGGAAATGTTTAAACGAACTGGTCTCCCATGTGCCGGAGTCAATGCTTGCCATAATTTCGTCAAAACTGTGATTGTCAGGATTTATCTTCTGCTCAAGATATTTTGCTCTCTGTCTCAGTAATGGCCGAATTTTCAGTTTCCGCAATCGCTTCTGTAGAGCAGTGTAGTCATCCAGGAGTAAATCTTTACCGATGTCTCGTAAGAAATGAAAGTGGCAGATGAAATCCGCTATGTCCGGAAACACTTGCTCCACCGCCGCGATAATCCCTTTGCCCATGTCATGTACGAGAGCTATTGGCTCACCATATTGCTCCTTAATGCCACGGAAAAACGGGATAAGCGTATCTTTTTTCTCTGAAGGAATTTTGATTGAATCCAATACCAGTTCTGAAATACCATCAAGACCGCAGAACAGGTTAGGACTGTCGCCTTCACAGGTTCCATCCAGGTGGAGAATGTAACCACCATTTCTGATCATGAAATTTCGTAACCGTGACTGACTCTGCCGGTGGGCAATGGCAAGGTAAATGATGAACTTTCGCCCCAGATAGCTTACTTCCCGTTCGGACATAAATACATTCTTTGCCGCCAGCTCGGCCATAACTTCCTGATTATTGCGACAGTGAACAAAAAGTGAATATCCCACCTCTACGATTACATCAAAACCGAAAGTGCCTTTTTCCGGGGCAAGGTTGCGCAGTTGTTCAGAAACAAATGATGCATGACCATGAGGGCACATCATTACAGTTTCCTTGGCACAAAAAGAGCCGATATCCATGGTCACCACCTCCTTTGTCCAGGTTTTCTGAATTTGAAGACTGGAGCCACATGCAGGACATTCCTGCTCTTTAGGATAGAAATGCAGGGTAGGCTTTTTCGGAAACAAAACATCGGCTCTGGTTCCGGCAATCAGCTGTCCCACAAAGCTCTTGAACAGTTTCAGAGCTTTAAAATCGGAATTTTTTTTACCAGACCATGATGCTCCATAAAGCCTTGAATAGCCGGTAATGTCAATTTACTCTTTTTGATTCCCGGCATTGCCAGAATATCATCAGCAGATATGCCATGGTGGCTGATGATGGCAACCAGTATCATAACTGCCTCAGGTTCGGAAATGGCTACAACCGCTGAACGGCAGACACTTTTCTGCCTCTGCCGCCTCTGCATTTCGTATATCTCTGGTTCATCGGCAAAGTAGACAAAGATACCTTCATGCTTTTCTCTGCGTATACCTGGGCCTTTGCTGAAATGATGCATAAAAGACTGCGGGGCAAGGCCTAAAAGATCGCCAAGCTGTCTGCCGGAAAGGCCCGCCGATGAGACCCTTACCAAATGAATAATGGTTTGTTTCAAGTTGCCATGCTTGGAAAAGGCAATATCTTTATATCGCCACAGACCGTTAACGTCAAAATGAGGTGTCTCGGGCAAAGTATAGTATTTCCCGTTTTGATTATAACTCGTATAAGCCTTCCAAAGTTTAAGCTTTACCTGAACTGTTCTCGACGAACAATCCAAGAGTGACACAAGCTCATTCAGCATAAATATTTTATTCCTCTTCACAGTCGCTCTAACAAAATCAAGCTTCTTGCTATCAATAATCGGCACGGCAACACCTCTTCGTAGTATATGATACACATGCCTTAAAGTATCATATACTACGAAGACAATGAACGAAAAAACACCCTTATTACGCTGAATTTAGGTTTTTTTTGTTCAAGAACACAAAACATATACTTGGCAAACAGAAAATACGTGAAACAAAAGGAAGAAAATCATATAGTTGGTAGAATCCAACCGTTATTTGCGGTTATAGGATAAATGACAATGAAAAATCAAATTATAATTGTGGATGATCACTCTATTTTCAGAGAGACTTTAAAACAGAGTATAGATCTATATGTCAATTTTGAGGTTGTGGGCGTGGCAGGTGATTCCCGGGAAGGCGAAAAAATTGCCATGCAATTGAAGCCGGAT
>JBDLIC010000198.1:0-4525 GCA_039715075.1 Nitrospirota bacterium | reverse complement strand
TTTGCAGGCATATAACATATGGAGACCGTAAGTAAGAAAAAAATGGAATTTCTTGCTATAGAGGAGTGTTTTCTCTTGACTTACTTTCTTATAGGCGTAATCTGTTGAGCGGAAATCCAGTCTTTTCAGCAAGCTCTGGATGCCCGATTACTGACTTCGGGCATGACAAACTAAAAAATACAATCACTAATTAATACACCTCACGACCTGTTCAGCGCACTGATAACAGCCCTGAATGACGCAATATCAATATTCGTATCCATGCCTGCTCCCCAAATGGAATGATCTCTGCTGTCTCTCATCTGTATATATGACACTGCCATAGAGTCAGATCCTGTCTCAAGAGCATGCTCATGATAGGTCAGCAGCCTGAAATCTACGGAAAGTCCTTTTTTGATGGCATTGCAGAAAGCATCTATCGGGCCGTTACCGGTTCCGGTAATCTCTTTTTCTGTATTGTTAACAGTAAGAACGGTCGTTATCTCAGCGCTGGATGATTCATCATTTCCTGCACTTCTCCTGATATGGCAATTCTTAAAGGATACCGGAGACGCAGATTTGAGATATTCCTTTTCGAAAGTCTCAAAGATCATTCCCGGCAGCACCTCCTTGCCTGTTCTGTCAGAAACAGCCTGAACCATCTTCCCGAACTCAGGCTGCATTTCCTTTGGAAGTACGAAGCCGTACTCTTCCTCCATCACATAGGCTGCACCGCCTTTGCCTGACTGGCTGTTTATCCTGATGATAGATTCATATGTCCTCCCCACATCAGAAGGGTCAATCGGCAGATAAGGCACTTCCCAGTGATCAGGTTTCTCCTCCCTGTATTTCTTCATGCCTTTGCTGATTGCGTCCTGATGCGACCCGGAGAAGGCTGTATAAACCAGTTCGCCTGCATAGGGGTGGCGCATGTGCAATGGAATCTTTGTGCATTTTTCGTATACCTCAATGATCCTGTTGATGTTGCTCATATCAAGTTTCGGATCAACACCCTGGGTAAACATGTTCAGGGCAAGCGTAACCAGGTCCACGTTCCCGGTGCGCTCGCCGTTTCCGAACAACGTGCCTTCTACGCGGTCAGCGCCTGCCATGAGGGCCAGTTCTGTGGCGGCAACAGCTGTGCCCCTGTCATTGTGGGCATGGAGGCTGATCAATACAGCGTCCCTGTTTCGTATGTTCCTGCAGAACCACTCTATTACGTCGGCATACGTATTCGGCGTTGACATCTCGACCGTTGCAGGGAGATTGATTATCCCCTTTTTCCCGGGACCAGGCTTCCAGACATTCATCACAGCCTCGCATATCTCAAGAGCAAAATCAGGCTCTGTTCCTGTAAAGCTTTCGGGCGAATACTCAAACATAACATCCGTTCCGGACATCTTTTCCGCATTATCCTTAATGCACTTTGTCGCTTTAACAGCAAGTTCCACTATCTCGCTTTTCTTCATCCTGAATACCACGCGCCGCTGGAGTATGGACGTTGAATTATAGAGATGGACAATCGCCTTCTTTGATCCACTGATCGCCTCAAATGTTTTATCTATCAAATGTTCCCGTGCCTGTGTGAGCACCTGGATGGTGACATCATCAGGAATCAGATTGTCATCTATCAATCTCCTTGTGAATGCGTATTCAGTCTGGGATGCTGATGGAAATCCGACCTCTATTTCCTTAAAGCCTATATCAACAAGCAGCTGGAACATCTCAATCTTTTCATGAATATTCATCGGCGTGACCTGGGCCTGGTTTCCGTCCCTCAGGTCTACACTGCACCACATGGGCGCGTGTGTGATGGTTTTCGACGGCCATCTCCGGTCCGGCAGATAAACAGCCGGATAGTTTTTATATTTATCAGATGACATAACGTTCATTTCTACCTCTCAAATTTATCTGCGCTTTATCGGTCATTTCTTTTGAAGGGTCTATCCCTTTAACATTGCCGTTCAGGAGGAGGCGGGACAGCTCCATTGTAAGCTTTCCGGTACCGTAGCCGAGATCGAGTATGAAATCACTATCCTTTACATTTGCGATAGAGATCAATTCTCTGACTGCATCAACCTGCGGGGCCTTAACTGTGTCGTACACCTGTGCATCCCATTTCATGGCACACCTCCTTCTTTCTATCTTTCCTTCTATTCCCTCCCCCTAGACGGGGGAGGGCTAGGGTGGGGGTGTTTTAATTAAATACCCTTCCCTTTATGTAAAGCACAAAAAAAGGCCGCGGTCTTTTTGACCGCGGCCTTCGAGTTTACTATGCTAATCAAATATCAGCTAACAGAACCCCCTTCAGCCACGGCCTTAAAAAGCCATGCTGCTCCGAGTATTGCTTTGACTAGTATTAGGTTTCTGTTAATCATGATTTTTAAATATAAATTAAATTGGTAGGGAATGTCAAATGGTTCGATTTTACAGTAATGGTTATGTTCTTTATGCGGGGTTGAAACTTGAATACATGATTAAGAATGTAAGGAAGCAATTAAAGGGAAAAGAACATAAACTACTTTTTGGATCGTCGTATACGGACTCCTTCGGGAGTAATAATTACGAGGTTTTGTTTTACATCTTCGACTTTAATATTTTCGAAGAACTTTTTGAATATGTTTAATGTTTCATCTATAGTTCGTTTATATATTTTCACAAGAATAATACCTCCACATTTCTCAGGGGGGAATCGGAATGTTCTTGAAAAATCCTTGTCCATTGTTATAATCACGTAGTCTTCCCTGCATGCACGTTCATATACTTCATTATCTGTTATTCCAGAAAGCCCTGAGTCTCTGATACTGAGTACATCATAACCTCTTTCTCTCAAGTATGAAATAATAGGCTCAAACAGGTTTTCGTTTGCAAACAGCTTCATGCAGTTATGCCTGCTTCTTCATCTGCAAGTACAGAAGCATACGACAGACACGCTCTTATGTCTTCATCAGTAATGTTTGGGTATGCCTTCTTAATTCCCTCAAAGTTTTCCCCTGCGGCAAGAAGGTCAAGAATAATATGAACAGGTATCCTTGTTCCTCTTATACAGGGTTTCCCACTGCAAATATCGGGATCATACTTAATTTTATCAGGCAGAACAGCCATATTATCCCTCCAGTTATCTCGTTAATTTTCATATCTAATAAGCAAAGCCTACTATTATTATAAACGATTTATTATTTTGAATGAATTCAACGTTTTTCGCAATGTTATTATCATGAACTCAAAATATCATGGCACACCTCCTTAAAAGAATTATCCGCAGATTTCTCAGATTTCACAGAATTAATCAAATACATCCTCGATGCTCTGCATCGGGCTTAATGATCTGTTCTATTCTGTCATTCCCGCAGTCCTTTGAGCAGGAATCCAGCGTAACTCTGATGCGGGGTAGTTCAATAAATAAAATCTGTGTTATCTGAGTAATCTATGGATTTACACACAAAAAAAAGGCCACGGTCTTTTTGACCATGGCCTTTGAGTTTATTATGCTAGTACAGTATCAGCTAACAGAACCCCCTTCAGCCACGGCCCTAAAAAGCCACGCTGTTACGAGTATTGCCTTGACTAGTATGAGGTTTCTGTTCAACATGATTTTAAATATAAATTAAATTGGGGGGGAATGTCAAATAGAAAAGGGTGGGTGGTGGTTTTTTGTGTTGCGGTGTTAATGATATGAGTGTCGTGTCTACGTTCTTCAGAAAAAACTGTAATTCGTAGACCTGACACCACCCACAATTTAAGTTTCTGACCCCACCTATTTATTACTTCTCGGATGCCTGTGCGTAGAGTTCGCTTGAGATTGATTTGTAGTTGAGGAAGCCCGCGAGTCTATCGTTCTGGATGAGCGGGATCTCGGTCAGGTTGTTCGTTATCAGGAATTCCTGGAGTTCCCTGACCGTTGGTGTATGGGTGAAGCTTGAGCTTCTGGTTATCAGTCCGGGGAAGTTCCGCCACTTGCCGTTTTTCAGTTTGTTACCGAACGACCTAAACTTAGAGTTGTCCGACGCGAGTCCCGCGATGACTTTCTGTGTTTTTATGACTGCCTGGAATTTGTTGTCTTCGTAAAAGGCAAGGTAGCTTATCTTCTCCGATGCTATCGAGAGATACTTGAGCATGCTCTGGTCTCTGAAATAATTCTTGCCCGGGTCGTTGACCGCGTAGTTGATCGCCGCGAAGTCATTCGGGCCGAGTGTTGACATCCTTTGATACAGGTCTTCGAACCCGAGTTTCCTGAACATTCGTATATCGTCCATGTGTTCGATGTCCTGCTCCCACTCGTCAAGCCGGTCCCTGGTTGTTTCAGGGTTCGAGACGGACTGGGCCAGTTCGTTGGTGGCTGCGGGGACGTCGATGTGTATTTTTGCTTCAGAGCCGCTCATTTCGACCGTTATCGGGCGGTCTTTGAGTGAGGCGAAGAAATCGTTCAGCTGGGTTTTGAAGGCGTAGATTATTGTGAATAGTACTATCATTGTGATTATTATTTGGGTCAGGTCGATTGGTTCGAATTTTAGGATTTTTTTTAGGAAGTTCATTTGTATTGGTC
>JBDLIC010000197.1:0-4597 GCA_039715075.1 Nitrospirota bacterium | reverse complement strand
ATGTAATTCATTGATAATAAAAGATTTCTCCTTGCAGTCGAAATGACACTTACGCCCATTTCAAACGTTGCAAGAAGCAGATAGTTTATATAGCTAGTGCGTATTCTATGAACCGCTAAATAATTAGCGTTCCATTTTAGGCCAAATACGGAACACTAACTGCTTAGCGTATCTCAGATGGACCACTAAGTTATTCTACTTAACAATACCCAACAGGGCCGGAAATATGTATAAGCTCGGCCTTTTTCCGCTTCCCTTACGGGCCAGAGTATGGCTTATTTTTTCCTGAATGCGCCATGATTAAACGTTGAACGACTAAGGGGTTACAATATAATTTTCAATTGAAGATTTCAAATTTCAAATTTGAGATTATTTTTTATAGCTCTTTAGAGACTCTATAAACTCTTGCCTTTCTTTCTTGTTTTTGTCAGCTGCTTTTTCTTTTTCATTCAAATATCTCTGGCCTCTAATATCACTATTCTGAAGCGAGTCCGCCCATGCGCGTATTTGCCGGGAAATGCTTTCAGCGTTTGATTTCAGATTTGAAATTTGAGATTTGAGATCATTAAACACAGGAATGCGTTCCAGAAATAACAGCATTGACCTTACTTCCCCGGCAGATCCCCTCGCAATATATAAGAAAGTTAACAGTTCCTGTGTCGTTCCTCTTTCAAAGCCTTCGGCGATATTATTTGATACAGAGAGAGAAGCCCTCTCTATCTGATCGCGGAGGCTGTATTTTCTTTTAAATAAAGGATGTTCTGTGAGTGAATATACTTGTTCTGCGAGCCCGATTGCATCCTTCCATACCGGTAAATCTTCAAATCGATCATATGTTGCCATGCCATGTCCCCTTTTTTGATTTCAGATTTGAGATGATTTATTTTACATCAATATGTCGTTTTATGTTGTTGATTTTAAATCTTAAATCTCAAATTTTAAATCTCAAATTCTGTATTTAGTTACTTTCCGATCTTATCAACCAATTGCTTATAAACATCCCGTCCGCTTTTATCTTTCTTTTCCGCCATGAGAAAAAGCCCTTTCCCTTTACTCTTTTCTTCCCACAATTCCCCAATGTTACGTTTTTCTTTTTCTTCCTTTTTGTCTATCAGGTGCGCACCTTTATATTCAACTACAAATATCCGTCCATCATGCAGTTCGGCTATGAAATCAGGATAAAAATTGTATTTGGATGTTGGCAGTTTAAAAGAGAATTGCGAACTATCGATATTCCGCACCCAATACTTAACTTGAGAAAGACTATCCAGTATTTTAGCGCATTCAAACTCTTCTCCATCCGATTTCATTTCTCCTGGATATGGATAAAAATGTTTTTGAAATCGGTAGCTTCCTCTGTACGGCCACTTAGGCGAATATGTATCAGGATCATATGTAATGCCGAATTCATAACTCGTTTCAACAGCAGCCTTTGGGCCAAACAACGTTTCCTGATATCCTTTATCATAGGCCTGCTGCCTGTACGATTTTACTTTTTCTAAAAGTAACTTAATAATTGGATATTTGCACCGGGCCAGAATTGCTATCTCAAGGTTTCTTTTTTCAATTAAACAGGTCAATGTACGCCTTAAAAATTCCAGCATTACTTCCTGCCGAATATCCGGCTGGTGCACCTGTTTGTCCATCCATCTTGATAATTCAAGGGGTGTCCATGTAGTCGGAAGATCTGTAAGGTCCAGTTGTCTGGACGAGTCAATTAAGCCGTACACAATTTTATTGCCCTTTAAATCAACTTCAAATGTCCTCGCTGTTTCATTAACTGAAAACTCAGCTGCACTCAATTCAGCAGGGTAGTCAAGCAGATTCCATCCCGCCTCATCCAGGAATAATTCTTTCTCTGCAAGTTCAAGTTCTCCCTGAATCCATATGCATAAACATGGAACTGTCAGCTTTTCTCCACGCTGCGAAGGGGAAAGGGTTTTCTGTTGATATATACGATGTATCCTGATTAACTGCTTGACTTCTTTCTTGCTTGTTTTTGGTACAGCATTAATTATCTTGTCTTCCAGATCATCTGTTATATTGCCTTTTACCGTAACCTTTATCTCGCCGCTTTCATCTTCTGATATATCTATCTTCTCCTTATCCGTACCGCTCATGTTCGTAAAATCCGGGGACTCTTCCAGAATAAAAGATAGAGGTTCTATAGGTTTCTGGTTATACAAAGGCAAATCCTCATCATCAATAAAACTTGGCTGTCCAGCCTCAAGGAATGCATCAATTTCTTCATGCTCAAATCCCATATCAACCAGACAGTCATGGAGTTGTTTTGCAGCATGAGCAAAATCAGGGGAGGAAATGTGGGCATATGCCTTGTTCAGTTCGCTGTCATTTCTCTTTTTTGCATAGGGCATGCGCAGCACTCTGCCTAATAGCTGTTCAACATCTTTAGTAGACCGGATATTGGCCACTGAGCAGAAGACATAAGCAAATGAACAGTCCCATCCTTCTTTAAGGGCCTGAATTGTGATGACATATTCCACTTTGCATTTGGGATCAAACAGATTAATGTTATCCAGATCATGCTGCTTTCCCGTGGCAATGGCAATCCTGTCCCGGTCGATTTTTTCATTCTCAATCAGGTGCTGCCTTACAAATTCAACTGTCAACTCCCTGTCTTTGCTTTCAGCTTGAATAAGAGCTATAGGCCGGATAAAGTCTTTATCGTCTACAGCTTTTTTCTCAAGTTTGGTACGTGTTAATACCGTATCACGGAGCGTTTCCTGCCAATTATTATGTTCTGTCAGTATTATGGGGAGCTTTATCATGTCCTCGACCTTGAGTTCCGCAGCGGAGACTCTGTATAAAACATTGCTTCCGGTCTTCCGGTTGTTGTCAGGAGTTGCGGTAAATTCAATAATGCAGGCAGGGGAGATTCGCTGCATTACTTCAAATGTCAGGGTAGTCCGTGCATTATGGGCCTCATCCATTATCACAAGCGGGCGGTGGACATGCATGAGATTTGCAAATGAAAATTTTATCTTCCCCTCTGCATCTCCTTCCTCAATACGCTCCAGACCGGGAATTGAATGCTGAATTCGGGTGAAGTGCGGTTCAAATGACTCCTTATGAGAATAGATTTTTCTGCCGTCCGTGTTATTGACGCGCAGTGTTGCAAGCGTACCGACAACAATGCAGACCTTTCCGGTCAAATCATGCGGCCTGATATTTTCTATTTCCGAAATATCAAAGACCGATACCCGGCCCTCAAATGCATCATCAACAGCTGTCCGGCAAGGGTGATCGGGGTTTCTGAGCAATTCAAGTGTCTGCTCCCTGATCGTGTTTGTCGGCACAAGCCATAATACAAGGGGATAATCCTGCTCAAGATAACTACGTCCTGCAGTCGCAATACTAAATGAAGCTAGAACGGTCTTACCGCCTCCGGTCGGAAGCCGTAAACAGACGTATGGTATCTCCTCAAGCCCTTCCATCTTTTTATAAGAAGGAAGAGCTGCACCGGAATCCTCCGAGGACAAACATTCATTAAAAGCCTGCTCCGGTCCCTTGATCCGGGCAATAGTCAGATAATTATCGAGCGCTGCAATGCTCTTTTTTTGATAGTCTTTTAACTCAAACATATTATCGTGCCTTTATATCATAGGGAATCTGTTTGAATATGATCCCCTCCACCCGAAGGCGCTCTGCACCGAAACGGGTCGTTTCTCCATAAATCACCTTCGGCCCGTTAAACTCGGGTAACATCCGTAGGACTTTGGTTGTCAAGACATTACCGCCGTCTGGTCTTTTATCGCCTAATATACCGTTGAATAATAAATAATATGCAGTTTCATTATAAACTCCAAGAAAAGGTGATTCGGGCTTACCTGTCATCGGTGTAATTGTTTCAGAAAACCAGACATGGGCCGCAAGGGTAGCAAATTGAATATTTGAGTTAATCTTTCCTGCATCATCAAACACAGACGCTCCGAGACTATAAAACCTGAATCCTCCACCTCCCTGCCAATTGACGGCTTTTGATATGCCACCCTGTTCTCCATCAATTACTTTTTTCATTCGCGGTACACAATGTGTAATAGCATGGTCACCCATTTCAATACCAATATATTTGCGACCCATTTTTTGAGCAACAGCTGCTGTTGTACCAGAACCAAGAAACGAGTCAAGAACAATGTCACCGGGATTACTTGCTACATTAGCAATTAATCTTAAAAGCTTTTAAGGCTTTGGAGTCTCAAAGGGTGAATCTCCTTCAAAAAGTTCCAATATCTCTTTTTTAGAATCTTCCGTTGTTCCCGCGTCTTTTGCATGCCAAAGACTCATTGGTACAAGTCCTTCATCTTCCCATGGGTATTTTTTTATTCTTGGTTTTCCTTTTCCATTTTTTGGAAAATAAACTTTCTCTTCATCAAGAAGTTTTTTATATTCAGGTTCCGTGGCAGCCCAGCATCTTCCTCTTGGAGGTTTATGCTTAATTCCTGTTGGTGTTTCAATTTCATACATTTGGTTTGGCCTATAGCCCATCTTCCGCAGTTCAAAACTTGAAAATTCATTAATTCAACAGGTTATGCTTCAAATCAGGCGATTTTCTTCACTACATTTTCGATAATTTTCG
>JBDLIC010000196.1:0-4686 GCA_039715075.1 Nitrospirota bacterium | reverse complement strand
CCTGTTAATTTCTTGCTAAACCTGTTTTCAACTTTAATCTCTGAATATTTTTTATCGTAATTTCCGGGACCTACAGGATATTCTCTTTCAAATCGGTCTGCGGTTTGCGGGTATAACATTATTTTAGAAGCGCAACCGGATTGAAATAATATTGTTACAATAATAAGAAATACTGCTTTGACGATTAAAGAGTATTCAGGGCGGTTCATTTGAATTAAAAAGAGGTCATTTTGAGATAAATTTTACTGCAGACTTCCGTCCCCTCTCAATCCCTTTATTATTTTTGTGTATATCTTATCAACTGTTAAATAATTAAGTCCATTATAAAAGCAGGTTCATACTCTCCTCTAAGATCGAATCGCGGACCTTTTTTATTATTTTTTCTGTACATCTATGTTCCAAGAAGTATATAATTTCGAAACACCCGGGTACTTGCTGATCAGACCCTTTCACTTTGGATATATATCGTTATAAAATAAAAATCAAAAACATTCGGTAATTCATACATATGCGGATCTTAAATAATCTTTTTGAAAATAATAAGAAGTGGGCAAAAAAGGTAAAAGGGTCAGACCCTGATTTTTTCTCAAAACTTTCGAAGCAGCAGCATCCGGAGTATTTATGGGTTGGCTGTTCGGACAGCCGCGTGCCGGCGAATGAAATTATCGGCATGCTGCCGGGTGAAGTATTTGTCCACCGGAACATTGCCAACCTCGTAATCCATACGGACCTGAACTGCCTGGCAGTAATTCAATACGCCGTAGAAGTATTAAAAGTAAAACATATTATTGTCTGCGGTCATTACGGCTGCGGCGGCATTCAGGCAGCCATGGAAAATAAAGTGCATGGATTAATTGATAACTGGATCCGAAACATCAAGGATATCCATCGCTACCACCAGGCTGAAATTGACTCACTCCAAAATGAAAAAGAAAAAGTCGATTTATTGTGTGAACTCAATGTAGTTGAGCAGGTAGCAAATATATGCCATACTGCCATTGTCCAGGAAGCATGGAACTCCGGACAGAAATTATCAGTTCATGGCTGGATATACAGCATTGAAGACGGGATATTAAAAGACCTGGATGTCTGCACCACAAGCCCCGACGAGATATCCCAGACCCACAGGCTGAAATAGTATCCGGCCACTAAGTGGATGATGGAACGAGGTTTTCTCCCTCAGCCTTTAGATGGCCGCATCGTTTTTCGAGGGCTGTCATGAATCCCCGGCGGTCCAGGGGCGATACCCTGTATCCGCGATCTGATCCTTCGATGTCGATATGCAGGGAGTCACTGGAGAATGCAAAGTTATACCCACCCTGCCCTTTATAAGTAACTTCCCGGATATCACTTAACTTAAGTTCCTTGTGCAGCATCCCGCTCTGAATATAAAGTGATGTCGTCGAAACCCTGTACAGTGTCGTAAGCCAGAACCATGGGGCTATAAGCCCTATCACAAATGTAATGGAGGTCCCGACAAGCCGCTCGTTGACCGGGCCCTTTGAGGCAATGATGCTATAGGAGAAAAGCCAGAGCAGGATAGTAGTGCTCCAGATAAACACTGTTATCCAGGTATCACTCTTTGATTTGAAGACCTCTGCATGTGAACTCTCTATTGACATATTTAAACTTTATGTTTTTAGTAATTGCCCTAAAAACTGATGACCTTCCTCTCTTTCGTCAGCTCAACAAAAAACTCCATTCCCTTAAGCTCTGCTGTCGGGACCAGATCATCACTATCCATGCCCCTTAATTCATAGCAGGGCCGGCATACATAAATCTTCACATTCTGCTCAATGAGATAATCAATACATCCGCTGACCGGAGGCGGGCCGATTGGGATTACTTTCTTATACATTTTTTTATTAGCAAGCAATACGGCATCATGAAACAGAAAAAGGGTTACATCCAGATCTTCAGTCTCTGCTGTCATTGCGCATACAATAGCAAGCCCTGCCCTCGTCGGATCAGTCGGCCCCCATGTTGTGTGAATAAGAACCTTTTCCATTCTACTCCTCCCTTTTTGAAAATTGGTATTGCTATTATAATTGCTGAGACTAATTATTTCTCTGGGTGGGATCAGGAGGGCTTGCATCGGATCATTCACCAGCTGCTCTTCGCACATCTCCCCCTTTGGCAAAGGGGGGGACGGGGAGCTTCACTTATATAGGTAAGGTCGCATCTTTATCCGTCCCGGTTAAAGATGCGACCCTTGTTCCGGTTTCCTTGGGTGGTGACCAGGGAACGTTACTTTATATATGTCTCAACTACTTCGTATGTCTGATACCAGCCGTTAGTCACGTGCCATTGTGTTTTCCAGAATTTTCCTTCCTTTGCAGTCACGATCTTTTTAGTTACCTTAAGCGTCTTCATATCTACTACATAAACAGCATCATCGCTGTTATTGTTAATAAATGCCTTCTTATTGTCCGGCGTAAAGGCTATCCACTGGACACCCTTCCCTTCACCAACGGGAAGCTTCTTGACTATTGAATGCTTTTTTGCGTCAATAATGGTCATGACATTTGCGCCGTACTGTCCCACAAAAACATATTTGCCGTCAGGACTCATAAAGGGATGTCCTGTTCCTTTTCCGCCTGCTGTAATATGGGCAACGAGCTTCTTCGATTTAATATCATAAACATTAACGCTTGTTCCCTTTCCACCGCCAACATTGGCTGTATATGCATATTTGCCGTCACGGGTAATTGCTGCATGATGTCCCTGCTGAGGCTCTCCGGAATTTACCGTCAAACATATGCTCGTCTTAGGTGTCGTTACAGGTTTAAATGCAAAAATCCCCGGAATATCATAGACAATTAACTGCCCGCATCCGACCTTTTTACCTGCTCCGTCTTCCACTGCATCTACAGCCACCCAAAGTTCGCTTTGATCAGACGTAGTACTGTAATTATGCGGATTACCCTCATGCTGAAGCGTAGCTACTTCTTTGCCGTCGATTGCATCAATCACATGGGTAACATTGTCCGCCCAGTTAGGC
Source organism: Nitrospirota bacterium (assembly GCA_039715075.1). Taxonomy (GTDB): domain Bacteria; phylum Nitrospirota; class Thermodesulfovibrionia; order UBA6902; family UBA6902; genus JBDLIC01. The sequence continues at coordinate 1,685 of JBDLIC010000196.1, read as the reverse complement.
ACAAGGAGATGCCTGCTGTCTCTCAGCCATCCGTTATGCGGATTAAGCACCCCTCTGTAAGAAGAGTTTTTAATATCAATCATCAAGCGGTGCTTCACACGGTTGGAATATACTTCGATAATTGCTATGACTATTTTTCCGTTTTCTGAAAACTTATGCGCTACACCCACATACTTTCCATCAGGACTCACATACGCATGTGCCGGCCGCGGACCTGTTTCAAGATTTTTTATAAGGGCACGTTTTTCTACATCGATAATTGAAGTGGTGTATTGCCCGGATGATGTATTGGCTACATAAAGCAGTTTCCCGTCAGGAGTCAGTGCACCCATTGAGCCGCCTACTCCTCCTGTGACAACTGTATCTGTGATCACTTCCTTCTGGTCATCAATAAAAACAACTGTTCCATCTCCCCTCATGGCGACAATGGTACCTGCTGTTGCTATGCCTGCAAAGAGAACAGTAAAACATACGGCTGCTACAAAAATCTTTTTCATAATTATATCCTTTCCGTTTAAATCTATACTGAATCAAGTTCAACACATGGTTCAGGGTAAAAAAGTATGCTATCAACAACAGAAACTAATAATGATATAGATATTTTTCTTCCCCGGTTCACCTCCATTACGAAATATTCGTATGTGTTTTGCCGAATATTTATCTTCAGAGTTTTATTAAGTACTCTTATAAAAAAATGTAAAGGATTATCTTCTCTTACAAGCGATTAGTGTGCCAGCATCAATAAAATATATTTATAGTTTCCTTATATTTGCTTATTTGCGCAACTCTGCATTTATTCTCTTTCATTTTAACAACTTTTGCATAATAGTACAGAACATTCATTTGATTATTGAATAAAAGAAAATGATTTAATATAGGTTGTCAGGGAGTTTGCTACAAAAGTGTGAAGTCACAATGGTGTGCCATGTTACAGAGGTATTTTTATAATAAAATAAAAGCTGCAAATAACATAAATTGTTTTAAGGAATATGTACTGCACTAAAGGCAATTCGTGAATTGCCCCTACAAATGCCGTGCAACCCTGCCTGTAGGGGTAATTCACGAATTACCCTTCACGCTGTATTACAGGTCATCAAGAACATAATCCACTTTTAAATTTATATCCTCCCTCAATGAGTTATAAACTGAACAGTACTTCTGATGTGACAGAGAGACTGCGCGTTCAACCTTTTTAGAATTGAGATTTCTCCCGGCAATATGCAGTACTATTTCCACGTCAGTGAGATACTGTGGAGGTGTCGGATTCCGCTCACCTGTAATATCTATTTTGAAATCAGATAATTTCACCTTCATCTTTTGCAGGAATATTACGGTATCGATTCCCATGCAGCCGGCAAGGCTGAGAAGAAGTGAGTCCGTAGGTTTGCATCCCCATTGAACGTGGGCATCAAAATCAATTTCATATCCCTCCTGTGTTCTTCCGCTGAAAATCAAATCCTTGTCCCATGTCAGCGTCGATTTTATCAGGGGGTTAATTTTTTCTTTATACCCCTTTAATGATTCTGCCAGCATTGTCCGATCTTCATCGCTCATTCAATCAATCTCCTTGCATATCTCCCCCTTTAGCAAAGGGGGATTAAGGGCATAGGTGTTAAGTTAAGAAATCCAAAAAAGTAGTTAGCGCGCCATATTTTTTTGACAAAAGCCGGTAGCATCAGCTAAGC
>JBDLIC010000195.1:0-4764 GCA_039715075.1 Nitrospirota bacterium | reverse complement strand
ATTGACCTTCCCGTAACAGGCATGACCTGTGCATCCTGCGCATCCAAGATACAAAACGCTCTTTTAAAGCTGAATGGAGTTGAAAAAGCTTCGGTAAATTATGCATCCGAGAAAGCAACTGTTTTTTATAATCCAGCAGCCGGAAACATCGATGACTATATAAAGACTGTAAAAGATCTCGGGTATGGTGTATCAGCTTCAAAAGTTACAATCCCCATAAAAGGCATGACATGTGCCTCATGTGTAAGTAAGGTCCAAAAAGCGCTTTCTTCCTTAAACGGGGTTTTTTCAGCATCAGTTAACCTGGCCACAGAAAAGGCCACTATTGAATACTCACCCGGGCAATCAGGGATGAGAGACTTTAGGAAAGCCCTTAAAGATATTGGGTATGACATTGTAGAAATTGAGCCGGGTGAGGATGCAGTTGAAAAAGAAAAACAGGAGAGAGAAAAAGAATACAAAAAGTTAAAAACAAAGCTTATTACAGGTGCAGCATTAACTATTCCACTTTTCTTTCTCGTATTCCGGGAAGGAATCGGACTCTCTGCAATCGTTGAAATACCCCGGCAGACAGGTTTTTTACTCCAGTTTTTAATTCAGACACCTGTGCAATTCTGGGTGGGCTGGCAGTTTTATACCGGAGCCATGGCCGCTGCCCGTCATAAGACAACGAATATGAATACCCTGATAGCGGTGGGAACATCAGCCGCTTATTTATACAGTGTAATGGCAACTTTTATCCCGTCTGTTTTTGAAATAAAGGGATATTCCGCAGAGGTGTATTTTGATACTGCCGCAGCTATCATTGTCCTTATCCTTCTTGGAAGACTCCTGGAAGCGCGCGCAAAGGGGCAGACTTCAGAGGCGATAAAAAAGCTTATTGGATTGCAGCCTAAAACAGCCAGGGTCATCCGTGATGGTGAAGAGAAGGACGTCCCGATAGAGTATGTGGAAATTGGAGACACAATACTCGTCAGGCCGGGCGAAAAGATACCGGTTGACGGTGTTCTGAAAGAGGGATATTCATCGATTGATGAGTCGATGATATCGGGTGAGTCCATTCCTGTTGAGAAGAATATAGGAGATGAAGTAATCGGCGCTACTATCAATAAAACAGGATCGTTCAAGTTTGAAGCAACCAAGGTTGGAAGGGACACCATGCTTTCCCAGATTATTACTATGGTCCAGGAAGCCCAGGGATCAAAACCTCCTATTGCGAGGCTTGCCGATAAAATAGCTTCAATATTTGTTCCGGCTGTAATGGGCATTGCAGCAGTCACTTTTCTCATCTGGTATTTCTTCGGTCCTGCACCTGCGTTTACTTATGCCCTGTTAAATTTTGTTGCCGTTCTGATAATAGCCTGTCCATGCGCCCTTGGTCTGGCGACCCCGACATCTATAATGGTAGGAACAGGAAAGGGAGCTGAAAACGGCATACTGATAAGGGGCGCTGAGGCACTTGAGACTGCTCATAAAATTAAAGCCATTGTATTTGATAAAACAGGTACACTCACAAAAGGGGAGCCGGTTGTGACGGATATATTCAATTTAAATGCTGACAAAGACGATGTCCTGTTTTATGCAGCGTCTGCTGAAAAAGGCTCTGAACACTCACTCGGAGAAGCAATTGTGAAAAAAGCAAAAGAGAAAAATATGGGACTGAAAGACCCTGCTGATTTTCAGGCCGTACCCGGCCGTGGAATCAGGACGACTATTGATGATAAGATTGTCCTTCTCGGAAATGCCGATTTTATGGATGATGAACATGTTGATATCAGAGAGCTTCTGCAAAAAGTTGAGACATTATCCAATGAAGGAAAAACCCCCATGTATGCTGCAGTGGACGGAACTGCAGCGGGAATAATAGCAGTTGCTGATACGTTAAAGGAAAACTCGGCGTCAGCAATAAAGGCATTGCGTGAACTCGGTGTTGAAACAGTGATGATAACGGGTGACAACAAAAGGACAGCTGAAGCAATTGCCAGGCAGGTTGGGATAGACCAGGTGCTGGCCGATGTGTTACCGGAGGACAAAGCAAAGGAGGTCAAGAAACTTCAGGCTGAAAACAGGACTGTTGCCATGGTAGGCGACGGCATAAACGATGCGCCTGCCCTTGCTCAGGCTGATGTTGGGATTGCAATTGGAACCGGCACTGACGTAGCGATGGAAGCGTCTGATATTACATTGATAGGCGGTGATTTGAGGGGAGTTGTTGCATCCATAGCCCTTTCCAAAGCTACGCTCAGGAACATAAAGCAAAACCTGTTCTGGGCCTTTGCCTACAATACAATATTGATTCCTGTGGCTGCTGGTATACTCTTTCCTTTTTTCGGGATACTTCTAAACCCGATGTTTGCAGCTGCTGCAATGGGTATGTCGTCTGTTACGGTTGTAACGAATGCCTTGAGATTGCGAAAATTTAAATTTGCTATTTAGTATCTTCACAAACTTTTCATTGTACTGGAAAAAGCTTTATGGAGAACTAGTATGACAGTGCTAAAAAGAAGAGCGTTTCTAAAATACTCAGGAATTGGCGGTGCACTACTTTTATCAAAAATTTATCCAGCTGGATTAATAGAAAATGCTTTCCCTGATGATGTTAAGAAGTTAGACCTTACAGCAGCTGTAACTTCTGTGGATTTGGGTAACGGGAAAAAATTCAAGGCATGGACATATAATGGGCAGGTGCCGGGTCCCGAGATCAGGGTGAAAGAGGGAGAAATACTCCGCGTTGCTGTAAAAAATAATCTTCCTGAAGAGACCACTATACACTGGCATGGTCTTCCCGTTCCGAATGAAATGGATGGCGTCCCATATATTACACAAAAACCGATTAAACCCGGCAAAACATTTGTTTACGAATTTAAGGCCACACCACCCGGAACGTACATTTATCATTCACATGTCTCTTATCAACTTGACCGCGGACTCTATGGGGCCTTGATAGTTGAGCCCAAAAGGGAAGTAAGGAGCTATGACAGGGAATATGTTCTCATGCTCGAAGACTGGGCAACTGTAGATGGCGGTGGGCCCGAGGCGTCAAAAATGGGACGAATAAGGCAAGGCATGGGGATGATGGGCGGAGGTATGATGGGTGGAGGTATGATGGGTAGACGACCGGGAGACCCGCTCCTTGAACCGCTTTATGATTTATACACAATAAACGGGAAAGTTTTTAAAGCATCGCCATTTAAGGTCAAAAAAGGGGAGAGGGTCAGGCTGAGAATCATTAATCCCTCGTCCTCCACAATATACACAATACGTATAGCCGGGCATCCTCTTACTGTTACACACACCGATGGCAGACCGGTCCTTCCCTTTGAAGTGGATGCGCTGAGACTCGGGATGGCCGAGAGGTATGATGTGGAATTCTATGCAGACAATCCCGGCAGGTGGCATATTTACAATATCAGGGACAACAGTCCCGTCAGCGGCTGGACACTTGGTTCTATTGTATATAAGGGAATAGAATCAAAAGATTACAATTATGACAATATGAGAGGGTTGAGAATTAATGACTACAGATTTCTTGAGGGAATAGATGAACAGTATGTAAAACCTGTCAGCGGCATTGACAAGACTTACCATATGACACTTTGGGGAGGCATGATGTCTCCGTACTGGACAATCAATGGACGGGTCTATCCGGACTCCGACGATATTGCGATAAGGCCCGGTGATCGAGTGAAATTTGAATATTTTAACATGAGCATGATGCCCCACCCTATGCATCTCCATGGCCACTTCTTCGAGGTTGTCGGTTCAGGAGTGAAAACCGGTGTGAGAATCAAAAAAGATACTCTCATCGTTCCAGCCCACATGGGAAGAGTTGCTGTAGAGTTTGTTGCAGACAATCCGGGTATCTGGTTTCACCACTGCCACAACTTGTATCACCTTGCCGGAGGAATGGCAAATCTTGTTAAAAATGTGTAATTGCTGTACACGAAGTGAAAAAAGTTCGTCATTCGTCAATCCTTGATCGTCAATCGTCATTCTCCGTTCCTCCTCTTCACAAACTTTTCATTTTTTATTCATTATTCCTTCAAACATTTTCACTAATCTATAATCAGAATAAAAATTAAAAGGAGGTACAAAAAATGAAAAACTTAGTAATCGCAATAGCAGTCGTATCAGTCCTTGCATTAGGGACACTGGCTTTTGCTCACGGCACAGGCGGCTGGGGCGGAGGCTACATGATGGGTCCGGGCTACGGTGGACATATGACGGGTCCGGGCTATGGTGGACATATGATGGGCCGGGGTGCTCCGACAATCGGGATTGACCGGAGGTTTCTGGATGAAACAACGGACTTACGAAAAGAGATCCATGAAAAAAGGTTCGAATACTTTGAAGCCCGGCGCAATCCCGGAACGACTACTGAAACATTGACTACGCTTGAAAGAGAAATCGGAGAGCTTCAGGAGAAGCTTTACGCGAAAGCCCCCCGCTCAGCCAAAGGAGGCTTCGGCGGATACGGTAATTGTTTCTGATAAAGCAGCCTTCCAACTATCCACTCTTTATATATGGCAGCAAGGATAATCCTTGCTGCCACTTTTCTGTGATTATAATAAGTTGTTATTTTCTGTATGTTGAAGCAGGTGGTTGATTTTAGACTAAAGTTCACACTTCGCGTTTTTTTGCTTTTGGTGTGGATTTCAATTGAAAACCTGATTTGTCGTGTGTCGACAGGCTGTCCGAGAACACCTATATCGAGGCATGCATGTTAAAATAGGCGTCAATGAAAGAACAAGAGACAGATGCAGT
>JBDLIC010000194.1:0-4778 GCA_039715075.1 Nitrospirota bacterium | reverse complement strand
ACCATGAGAAGCGGATACTCGACATTTTCATATACCGTAAGCACCGGGAGAAGATTAAAGTCCTGAAATATAAACCCGATGTTATTGCCCCTGAAATCTGCAGCGCTCTTTCTCCCCAGGTGAGAGACATCCATGCCGGATACCTTCAGTGCCCCTGCCGTTGGTGCGTCAAGGCATCCGATAAGGTTCAGGAGCGTTGTCTTCCCGCTTCCTGAGGGGCCGACGAATGATATAAATGAGGCCGGTTCTATTTCAAAACTCAAACCTTTCAGGGCCTCAATTTCTATTTCGCCGCTGATGTAAGTCTTTGATACATTCTCAGCTTTTATTAAACTCATATTATCTCCTTTCCATTCTCCTCATTTTTCCCATCCCTGAACCGGCCCAGACAGGAATTCCAGCTTCATTCCTGAGTTTGAGGACAGATTCACCATCCTTCACTTCAACTGCGATAATAACAGCCAAAGTTCCTATGGTCAATAATTTTTTCATTGTGTCCTCCTTCATGTTTTAACTTTATTCTCATCATTTGAGAGTTGTTACATTTATTTATCTGCACATTTAAGTTAGATATTTTCCTGTGTCTACTGATCGTTCAACCACCAATTATTCCACTGTTCATAATCCGTACCAAAATCCTGTTCTGTTATCTTCTTCAGTGCCTCAGCCGCATGATCACAGCATACCTCATCCTTTAAAGCTGCAATCAACGCTCCTACCGCCTTTAGATCCTTTATCTCTCCCAGGGCCCATGCTGCATGAATTTTAACAACCTGTTTTTCGCTGTTCAATAAGTCAATCAAGGGTTTTAAAGCTTTTGAATCTCCTATTTCACCCAGAGACCGGACTACATATACCTGAACAAATTCATCTTCATCATTCAATGCTGCAATGAGAGGTTCTACTGCTTTGCTTTGTTTTATTTGGCCAAGCGCTTCCGCCGCATATGCCCGGACATATTGATTGTCATCCCTGAGGGCAGCAATAATGCGTTCTGTTGCTTCAGCATCCCCTGCTTCACCTAATCCCTGCACCGCATTTACCCGAACAAAGGGATCTCTGCTTTTCAGGGCTGCTAACAATAGTCCAACTTCGCTGAGTTCAAGCTTCTGAAATTTAACTGTATCTTGTGTGCTGTTTGTTAATGATGCAGTCATTAGTTTTGAAAATAGATTATCAGCCGTTGATATGCTGATGCTTGCGAATAAAATCATAACCGTCAGCACCGTTAAAATTAAATATTGTCCCATTTTTTTAGCCTCCTCTTTAGAGTTTTACTCTCTACTGATTATTCGCCTGAAAGCATCTCTTTCCTGTTGGGTGACGTTCTGCATTGTCCCTCTCATCCGGGAGAGGTCCTCAGTTGAATGCCGGCTGAAGTCTGCAGCCATGATGTTGCCTGCTGTAAGCATTACGGCTGCTGCGATTGTTGAAATTAAAATTCTTTTCATTTTCTTTTCCTCCTTTTTGTGTTCATATAAATATAAAAAGCAAAGGGTATGCCAGAGCATTTTTATAATTAATATTAAGAGGTTATGAATTTAATTGATAAATCAGGAGATGCAATTATTGCACTTAAGTGCAATGATTGCATTCGCATTCATTTTTTGCCTTTTATGCAAGATAACTAACGTTAATCCTTATTTGTATAAAGTAAGAGTACTGATACTTAAGGATGCTGACCCCTTTCGCTTAAGTTATTCTAAAAAATGCCGATCAGAAAAATAAGGAGTATTAATTATGGAAAGAGATATTCTGCAAACTTAAGAATAAATTATGGTATTTATTGGAAATTAGAAATATTGAACTTGGGAATAGGGTTTTTATGAAAACTAACAAGATAGTAGTAAGATTTAAAGACGTTTCAGCTCATTGTTTTTAAAGGCTTTGAATATGTCCGTGCTTTTGCGTTATGATAAAATAGTTTTTGATTAGCAATTAAATAAGAGTGACTGTATATAGAGATGAATTTTGATTTCACAGCATTATATTCTGGTATTATTGAATATTTCCAAAATAATCAATATCTTGCAATTGCTCTGGCAGGAATACTTCTTTTAATGTTGTTTCGCAAAACCAAACTTTTTTTTACACTCTTATTATTTTCCGCTGTTATTGTAGGTTCTTTATTTTTAATTTCAAATATCTCTGATTTAGGACTAGAGAAAAAGAGTGTGCTGGTTCATGAAAGATCAATAGATTCTGGCCTTCCAAAGTAAACCTTTCATTTAGTAATCAATGAAAGTTCGTCTTCATTAACTTGTTTAATAATAGGTGTTGTCGAGGTTTTCTCTCAGAACCGTATTTTATTGAGTAGGAGGTAGAGTTATTAAATTATTGGTGCGCAAAATCTGACAATAACCGATTGTAAGCTTGATCTTTGGGAAAGAATTTCACGTTTTATTTATTGCATTAATTAATCAAATTGATATTACCCTTATATTCAATTTAAACTAATCATTAATGAAATATTTTATCTTATGCACTCTCTGGGTCCTCTGGTGCTTTCTGCACAGTTACCTTGTTACAACCAGAACAACTATATGGTTTAGAAAGCAGTTAGGAAAAAAATTCGCGTTTTACCGGATTTCCTATAATCTGTTTTCTCTAATAACAGTCTTGCCTCTGTTCTACTGGCAGCGCACAATACCAGGTCCGACTGTTATCCCTCTCTCTCCTTTTCTGATGATATTTAAATATATTGCATTGATTTTCAGCGTAATAGTAATAGCAGGATCGTTTGTTTCCTTTGATATATGGGAGTTTATTGGAAGCAGGAAAAGAATATCCGGAGATCAGGAGAAAGAAAAAGAACCAGTTATTAAGAAACACGGATTTTACGGTATAGTGCGTCATCCAATGTATCTCGGAGGTCTTATATTTTTTGCGGCATCAATGACACACGCTCCGTTACCGCAATTTCTCGGATATCTTATCCTTGCTATATATATGATTATCGGCACAGTCAGGGAAGACAGGCGTCTTTCAAGGGAATTAGGAGCCGTTTACAGAAATTATCAAAAAGAAGTGCCCATGATCCTCCCCGGAATTCCGGGGAGAAAGATCTAATCTATTTATCAGTTCCTTCTGAACAAAACAGCGGGGCAATATAAATAAGGAAACCTCCCGAATTCGATCTTTAAATGGCCTGTTAATTTCTTTGCGGTACTGTTAAAGAGTATAATTCTTTTATCTAAAACCAGACCTATAATGCAGGGCAGAATTTTGATTGCAGCTATAACATCCTGCTGATTCATTTTAAATACCCACTTTCAGATAAAAAGGTTTTTTTGTTCGCTCCCATAGATTTATGAAACGTACACTATTCAATTATCCTGTATGTACCATCTGGATTGAAAACAGGTTCCGCCTTCAGGAATTTTGCAGCATATCCCTGTTCCTTAAGAATGTTAAAGGCCATTTCAGCCCTTACTCCTGTCACACAGTGAGTCAATATGGTCTTTTCTTTTGAAAGTTCAGCACACCTTGAAGCAATATCATCAACCGGAATATTTACAGCCCCCTTGAAATGACCGGCTGCATGCTCGGTCGGAGTTCTCACATCGACTATTACGGCAGTGCCGGACTTCATGGACTTCTCAAAATCTGTAATACTTATCTCTCCCGGAGAGATCCTTCTTGTGTAGTTGATCTCTGAAGCTGCAAGCCCTTTCGCAAGGCTGTACCCTTTTTGCTTCCAGGAATCAACACCTCCTGCAAAGACAGTGGTTTTTCTGTATCCCCACCTGCGGGCTGTTTTTACCGCCATTTTTAAATCGTCTGTGCTATCTGAATAAAATACTATGTGGGCCCCCTGATATGAGGGGAATTTATTACGGGCATCAGCGAGGATTCCGGCAGGTATGCTGACTGTTCCAGGTATATGCCCCGTCTTTACAGCTTCTGTTGACCGGAGATCAACCAGGACAATATTGCCTGTCTTAACAAAGTCAGGGATTGATGTAGTATAGTAACCCGCTTTTTTCCATCCAGGCTCTCCCTGTACAAAAACCCTTATATTTGTATATCCCCACTTTACCGCCAGACCGGCGGCTTTTTGACTCATGCCTCATGTCGGGCCGCCACAGTAAAAAACCATAGGGGTGTTCTTATCCGGAGGAAGCAGCTCTGCTCCTTCCTTTTTGAGTTTTGAAACAGGAATGGAAACAGCTCCCGGTATATGGCCTTCTTCATATCTTTTTGCAGGTCTGGCATCAACAAGAAAATAATTTCCGGCCTCAGGCCCTTTTTTAACGAGTTCCGCCATCCCGGCTGCCTTTATCTCTGCTACACCCTCAGGAAGTTTGACAAACGCCTTTTTGATTACGGCAGCTACCTTGTCGGATCCGACGGTCCTGTATTTTACGACAGCGGTCTCTCCCTTTAGTTCAGTCAGGTATTTGAAATTTATAAATTTTGTGGCATCACTGTACCTAAATACCATGATGCCTTTCTTTTTAACGTCAACAGATATTGTCTTTGACTGTCTCGGATCTGCAAAACCTTTGACCTTGCCCTTGGCTGACAGGAGTTTTCCATTAACCGTATCATCAGGTCTGGACATCCCGGCTGCCTGTGCAGGGATGGAGGATGCAAAAACAATAGGCATAATGAGGCTTATGATTAAAGTCACAAAGATTGAAAGTCTTTTATTACTGAACATGTTGTCCACTCCTTCGTTTTATTAAATTTTCAATACCCCACAGTCTCTGCTGTGGGGTTTCCTCTTAATCCCCACTTTGGAAAAGGGGGGCGAGGGGGGATTTTTAAAATAATAG
>JBDLIC010000193.1:0-4854 GCA_039715075.1 Nitrospirota bacterium | reverse complement strand
TATGCCCTTAATCCCCCTTTTCCAAAGGGGGAGACTTGAAAGGAGAACTTTTCATCCCCGTTTACAAAACGGGGTATTCAAGTTCATTTCTTCATAAAATGTTAGACTGCATGTTTAGCCGTGATGATAAAAAATGTAATCAATGTAAAGACGTTAACGCGTGCAGTTTTTTAACGGGAGTTGTATTTGTATGTCGTTAAAGAAAGTTGATAGTTCTATCAACTTTCCATTAATTATAGACCCCCCTTTTGGACAACAACGCCTAAGAATTTCAATTTAGACAGTACCATATATCTTTTCTAAATCATTTTCGCTTTCCATGTTATAATCAACCGTCAAAGGGGACACGGGCTGTAGATTTCAATTCGAAAACCGCTGGAATGTGTAGCCGTAGTTCGACAATCGACGACCAACGTGTGACGTACGACGATAATCACATCTGGAATGGCTAATAAAGACAAATTAATGAACATCGAACGTCCAACATCGAATGTTGAATGGAAAAAGATGAAGAAACAGAAGAATTATTTAAGTTTTTTGTATTGTTTTTCATTCGACGTTGGATGTTCGATGTTGGACGTTCTTTTTTCAAAACAACTTAACGCTTATGGAGCAGGGTATTGTGGAAACCCTGTCACAGGACCTTCAGAAAGAGTTTCCTGATATGAAGGGATTTTCTGCACAAAATTTGTGGAGAATGAAGCAAGTCTATGAAACTTATAAGAATAATAATAAACTCTCAACACTGTTGAGAGAAATACCATGGTCACACAATATACTGATTTTGCATCATACAGAGACCCTGGAAGAAAAAGAATTCTATATGAAAACGTGTGGGTGGGGTCTGCACATTTTACAAATTATGTGTAATGTGCAGACCCCACGGACTCCTACAGAATCTTCGAGATTCGATGGATGAGTCATTTAAGGTAATTGAAAAAGATTAACATAATATGTTAATCTTTTTCATTGACATTCATGCTCTATGAAGATATACTTTAAGACAAGGAAGCTGCAGAAAAACTGTTCTCAGGAGAGGGAAATGAAGAGGGCGTTTGGGGCGAAGAACGCTGCAAAACTAGGCCAGCGTTTATTTGAGTTGCAAGCTGCTGAATCACTACAGGAAATTTCATACCATCCACCCGCACGTTGTCATGAACTAACAGGAAAGCAGGCAGGTCAATTTTCAGTAGACCTTGAGCATCCTTACAGGCTGCTTTTTGTTCCTGTAGACAATCCTGTTCCACGGCTCAAGGATGGAGGGATAGACCGCAGCAGGGTCAGGGAAATAGAAATAATTGATGTAAAGGATACTCATTAATAGAGGTGACGTATGAATCCAAGTAAAAAATACGGTTTTAACCCGGATTATGCCGTGCCACCGGGCGCTTCACTCCAGGAGACGATGGAAGCGCTGGATATGACGCAAAAGGAACTGGCCTTGCGTACCGGGCTGACAGCACAGACACTTAATCGCATATTTAAAGGGGAGCAGCCGATAAGCTATGAAACAGCAAACCGGCTTGAACTGGTAACAGGAACGCCTGCGAATTTCTGGAATAAGCTTGAAGCCCAGTATCAGGAACAGCTTGCGAAGGTGCAGGAACGCAAACGCCTGGAATCTGACTTAAAATGGCTGAAGACTATCCCTACTAAAGAACTGGCTGAAAGAGAATTTTTACGTCAAAGTACTAATAAGGTTGAACTGCTTAGGGAGACTCTTGCCTTTTATGGTGTTTGTAGTGTGAAATCATGGAGAGATATCTGGGAAGAGCCTGCTGTAGCTGCTCGCCGGTCTCACTGTTTTGAATCACAACCAGGACCTGCCTCTGCATGGATCAGACAGGGTGAAATACAGGCCCGCGCTATTAATTGCCAGCCTCACGATAAAAAACGCTTTGAAGAATCATTAGAGACAATTCGAGGATTAACCCGCACAGCACCAGAGACGTTTCAACATGAAATGAGAAGTCTCTGCGCAGAGGCCGGTGTTGCCGTTGCATTTGTCAAAGAAATAAAGAAAGTGCCCTGGTGTGGCGCAACCAGATGGATGTCCCCACGCAAGGCCATGATACTGCTCAATCTTCGAGGTAAAGGATCAGACATATTCTGGTTTTCATTCTTCCATGAAGCCGGGCATGTGCTTCATGATGGAAAAAAAGACCTCTTAATTAATGATGGAAAAAAGGATGATCCACGGGAGGTGCGAGCAGACCGCTTCGCCGCTGAGTTTCTTATTCCGTCACGTTACGATGCTCTTATTAGAAGTTTTCGCTCAAAGAAGGAAGTTGTGGATTTAGCAAAAGAACTCGGTATTTCTCCGGCCATTGTCGCGGGCCGTTACCGGCATCTTACTAAAAAGTGGAATTTATTTAAAGAACTCATTACGCCATTAAAGTGGAAAGAGTAATGAGTAAAAAAGGGAGTGGACTTAAAGCGGGCTGAAAGATTGCGAAGCTTGATAACACCACCCTTTTTCAGGAGTCATAAGTCATTTAAATTGTAAAAGAGATCTCATTATGGATTTACCCAAAATTGTACCTCAACACATAATCGATGATGAAGCCAAGAGAATTTTCGGAAACCATTTTAATAAAAACAAAGGATTCTTAGTAAGAAAACTTGATGAGGATTACGGTATAGATTACTCTGTTGAATTGATAAATGATCAAGGACAAGCAAGTGGTATCTATTTTAATATTCAACTCAAAAGCAAACAGAATGTAAAAGCTAAAAAGGACTTAATAGCTGTTTCTTTAAAAAAGACTACTTTAAATTATTTTTCGAGGCAAATATCTCCAACCTTTATATTAATTATTGATATATCAAGAGAGGTCGGTTATTGGCATAATAGTTTTGATTTTATAAGTGACTTAGACCAAAGAAATCCCTCATGGCGTACGGATCAAGAAGAAACTGCCACAATTTATATTCCAATACAGCAAGATCTATCGTCTCAAGAAGTGATTAAATTAAAACAATATGTTGAGGGCATTTATATCCGTCTTAGTGCTATCCCCCAAGGTGAACTTGCTTTAATCCCATCATTTAAAGAAACTGATGAAACAATTAGTATTGAAGATTTAAGTAAAATTGTAGAGGCTTGTGATTACAGAAGATTCTTTGAAATAGTATCTTCTAATCCATTTTATTATATTTCGGACATAAATTTTTCAATGTTATTTGAACTATTTGAACAAGTACCCTATAAAAAAATCTATGAAAATCCAACTGCTATGGCTGTCATTACGATAACCAGCTACAAAAAGGGCTATCATCAGGAAGTGAAAAAGTGGGGTCAATTAACATTAGAAAGTAATATGAAAAATGATGAATTGCTTGGCCATGTAGAAGCAATATTGAATGAAATTAATTTTATGTATGGCTATATTACAGAAAAAATCTATATTGATACACTACAAAAAATAAGCCAAAAAGCCACACGAGAAATAAGGGAAAATATTTTTATTGTTGAAAGCAGATTCAACTTCCAGAAAAAAGAAAAACAGATCAGAGGATATGGCCGATTTCGTTCAATGGAGCTTATGTTGGAAACGATAAAAAAACTTTGGAAATTCTTAGAATCTTGTAGTGACTCCATCAAAGAACTAGTTTTACTTGAGCTTGCTTATATGTACACAATGGTAGCTCCATTCCTTTGGAACGAAATTGGTGCTACAACTCTTATACGAGGTAAAATTGGCTTGCAACTTACAGAGGCAGAATTATTAAAAATGAAGAGCGATGCAGAAAAAGCAACTAATGAAGCAAATCAGGTTTTCCATGAATTAATTGGAGAGACTAATGATAATCAAATATCTTTGAAGATTAAAGCGCAGGCGTTATTGACTTATACACAGTATCTCTATCAATTTCTGGTCGGTGAGTATCAAAAGCTATTATTTATAAGAGATCTTATGACCTTACCGGAAAAAATTCCTATTACCGATGAGGAAAGACAACGCATTAATAAACTTTTAAGCTACTGTGAAGATGCAAGGGATTTATTCAAAAAAATAGGGGCAGATGATAAAGCACTGCATGCATCGGTATTAAGCTTAAGTTTTCTTGAGGATTTGGGCGAAGATACCAAATATCAAGAAACAAAAAAGAATATTGAAGAGCAGATTAAAAAACTCTGGGTACCAAACACAGTAACATTATTTGAAGATATAATTAATGAGGGTAGTCTTAGAACAAAAATCATAAAAGATATTGCTTCTCAAAAACGACCAACAGATTTTGATACTGCAAATATGAGCGAAATAGAAATTGAAGAACAGGTTGAGTGTACTAGTAAAACATATAATATTACTGATAAAAGCAGGATAGAAAACATACGGAAAGATGTTTTAAGTTATATTTTGACTTCAAAATATAGAATTAATGTATGTAAACACTTCAGCCTTTTACAGGATAGAAGGCACTCATTTTCTTTGGAAACTTTGTATACGATAGACCCCAACCGAAAAGGTATATGTGATTTTTTGAAATATGAATCACAGTTAGTCCATAATGACGCAAACCTCGTAATAGATACTTTTAAAAAAACTTACTGTAACGCCTGCAAACATTGTGAACCCTTAAGCAAGTAATGTGGATAGTCCGTGACTTTAAAGCTATTGATATGCGGATAGAACTTTCAAGTCTGATAGGATAAACTAGCGATAACCGTTTTAAATCTTCACTCATAAAAACAAATAGAGAAGTACGAACTTTAACGAATCAATTCAATATACTAAAGATAAGGAGTTCAGGAAGTTGAGAAAAATAATTACGAATTAGTAATTACGAATTACGAAACTTGAAAATATAATCAAATTTACGATTGCCGGAATATACTCTCAGCGGTTT
>JBDLIC010000192.1:0-5067 GCA_039715075.1 Nitrospirota bacterium | reverse complement strand
CCCGGGTATTCCCTATGCTTTTGAGTATGCCCTGAAATGTCTGGATATTGAAGCCAAGTTCAATAAAGGCGAAGAGTGGGAATACCTGCCCGAAACAAAGTTCGACCACGGTGTTTATTAAATAAATTGTAGGGGCACCCCTTGCGGGTGCCCTGTTTTTTCACTCATTTTCACTAACATTAAGCAGAAATCCCATACCTCTTAAGCTTATGATAAAGCGTCTTCCGGTCGACCCCGAGAATCCTGCTGGCCCTGGTCTGGTTACCGCCTGTCTGCTTAAGAACAGATAGTATATAATCCTTTTCTATCTCCTGCAGTTTAGGAAATCCAGTCCTTCTTTCTGGCAGTGCATTGCCGGTGACTGCCAGATATTCTCCGGTAATAACATCAGACTCACATAATATCACCGCCCTCTCAATAACATTCTCCAGCTCCCTCACATTGCCTGGCCAGTCATAATTAAAAAGAATTTCCTCTGCTTCAGGGGCAAGGGCAGTAATGTCTTTGGAGATCTTTCTTCCGTACTTTCTGATAAAGTATTCTGCCAGGGGTTTAATGTCTTCTTTTCTTTCCCTGAGTGGAGGTATTTCAATGTTGATGACATTTAACCTGTAGAAAAGGTCTTCCCGAAAACTTCCTCTTTTAATTGCTTCACTAAGGTTTCTATTGGTCGCAGTAATTATTCTCACATCCGCCCGGAGGATCTTATTGGCCCCAACCCTCCGGAATTCTCCGGAATCAAGAAACCTGAGCAGTTTTGCCTGGAGCGCCACCGGCATCTCCCCGACCTCATCGAGAAAGAGCGTCCCTCCCTCAGCAGTTTCTACAAGCCCGTTCTTTACATCGCAGGCATTAGTAAATGCACCCTTCTCATGTCCGAAGAGTTCGCTCTCCATCAGGTTTTCCGACAGGGTACAGCAGTTAAGTGCTATAAATGAGCGGACATTCCTGTTGCTCCTTTTCCAGATATATTGCGCTACAAGCTCCTTGCCTGTCCCGCTTTCACCGGATATCAGTACGGTTGAATCAGTAGGCGCGATCTTGTCCATAAAATCCAGTATCTCCTTAAATTTGGGACTTGTCCCCACAAAATCATCCGGTACCACTCTTCTGGCAAGCTCTTTTTGGAGGAGCTGATTCTCAAGGCTGAGCTTTCTCTGCTCGTAGGCCCGGTTAATCACTATCAGGAGTTCATCAAGCTTATATGGTTTGGAAAGATAGTCATACGCCCCGTCCTTCATTGCCTCCACTGCCGTATCAACAGTCGCCTTTCCCGTAATAACTATTACAGCAGGAGAAACAGGGTCGGTCTTCATTTTTTTTAACAAGGTAATACCGTCCATACCTGGCATATCAATATCCAGGAGAACGATATCAAATGCTGAACCCATCAGCTTACCGAGAGCAGCATTCCCGTCCTCAGCTGTATCAGTAGAAAAACCCTTACGGCCTAATTCCTTTTTTAAAAGCCTCCTGAAAGGCTCTTCATCGTCGACAATTAAAATTCTTATATTCATTAAAAAACCGTTTCTCGTTTTGTCCCCCTCTTTGGAAAAGAGGGGTTAGGGGAGATTTTATAAATCATAATTCTCTCCATGTGTCCTCAAATCCCCCCCCTTTTCTAAAAAAAGGGGGGGGGGGATTAATTGAGCCTTAATTTCTTTTTTTAACCGGTATCCGGATAACAAACGTCGTTCCCATGCCCACCTTGCTTTCCACATCAATCGTCCCGTCATGTTCCGACACGATCCTGTGGCAGATCGCAAGCCCGAGCCCTGTGCCTTCTCCAACCGTCTTTGTACTGAAAAACGGGTCAAAGATTTTTTCAATGATATCTTTATCAATCCCTCTGCCATTATCAGAAATCCTGATACGAAGGTAGTCATTATCAAACGGATTGCTCTCGTGAGTTGTTGCAATAATAATATTTCCTTCTGCTTCCATAAAATAAAAGGAATTCATAATGATATTTACCAGCACCTGTCTCATTGCACCGGGATCGGCCATGGTCTCCGGGATGTCTCTCTGAAGGTCCAGTTCTATACTGTAGTTCTGGGTCTTTGCTCCATGTTTTACAAGAAGCATGACCTCTTTGATAAGTCCATTGATATCTATCTCTCTGAAAATACCGCCTGAAGGTCTCGCAAAATCGAGCAGCGCTTTCAGCGTATCCTTGCAGCGGAAGATCTCGTTATTAATTGTCTCGAGATATTCCGGGAAATCTTCAAAAGAATTCAGCGCCTTCAGCTCCGGATCTTTTGCCCTGTCCAGTAATGCCTCGGAGTAACCGGCGATTATCCCCATAGGATTGTTTATTTCATGCGCAACACCTGCAACCAGTATGCCGAGAGAGGCCAGCTTGTCTGCCCGCACCAGCCTCTGTTCGAGCCTTTTATGCTCTGTAATCTCCCTGAGATAATTTACGACCCCGTAGATCTTTCCATCGCTGTTAAGGAGCGGATAGGTCCAGAAATAATATACGCTCTCGTTCAGTCCCTTTACTTCCCTGAATAACTGTTTCTTGTGTTCAATTGACTCAAATGACAGATTTTCACCATCCCTTATCTGGAGTGCCTCAAAAATTTCATGGGAACTCTTCTGTATTAAAGAGAGCTCTGCCTTACCGGATTTTTTGATCACAGCCCTGTTAATTCTGAGGACTTTTCCTTTCCTGTTGACTATCCATACCATATCAGTAATAGCGTCGAACGTCTTTTCCCACTCGCGTTTTTCCTTTGTTATCTCCTCAAAGAGCAGGGCATTCTCCAGTGCAACTGAGAGATGTTTTGCGATCGGCAGTAAAATCTCAAGGTCTTTTTCTGAATATTGCTCAGGATTGGTGCTGTCAAGGTTCAGGGCGCCGAGAGGCCTGTCCTTGTAAAGTGGAACACTTATAGTTGAGCGTATCCCTTCATTAAGCAGCACTGAATCATATTTAAAAGAGAGTTCCCTCTGGAGGTCCGAATTTATCCAGGGTTTCTGTTGTACTGTGACCCACCCTGCACTCGTTTCATTGACCGGTGCGATTACCCCCTTTGTAAGCTTTGTCGGACGTTTGGTATCGATGGCAAATATCTCCAGGACCTCCCTGCTTTCCTTCATCAGAGTGATGCTCGCCCTGTCAAAGTGGATCATCTGTTTGATCTCTGAAAAAACAAGCCTGAATATATGCCCGATACTGAGGCTTGAATTAATAACACTGCTTATCTCGTTTATCATCTTAATCTGCCTGACTTTGTCCTTAAGGTCACTGCGGTTTTCCATGACAATAATGAACCCGTCAGAATTCCGGATAAATGTTATCTTTGCAGCTAAAGATTCCCTGTTTTTCCGGGCACAGTTTCCATCCATCACAGTGGTTTTTTCTTCAAAAATATCCTGCTGTCCGGACTGCGGTATTGTGATGATATCAAAGACAGGCAAATTTACAATCTCCTCTTTTTCGTAGAAAAAATGCTCTTTCACCGAGTTATTGCTGTCAATAATAATGAAGTCGGCATTTGTGGAAAAGGCAGGGATATGCAATCCATCAAGAACTTCCCACAGGAGAGCGGTATTTTGTAGTTCATTAATTATTCGCTTCATATTTTCATTTTAGCATACTATCTATCCAGGAAGACCGTATAAACGGGGAATTATTACACGTTGCGGGACATATTTCCCCGTTCTCCCTTTCTTTAAAAAATCATTTCTTATGAATTTACCGCATGTTAACAGCCCGGTTGATCTGGCATTGAAGTTGCTCAACGTATATTGTCATTGTAGTCTCATTCCAGATGTCCGATAGCAGCATTTTGTATAAAGAGAGTGGAAAATTTTCTGTAAGATATTTTCAGTAATAAACCTGGCCAGGACAAAAAAAGGAGGACCCTGTTTATGACATCACGTGAAACAATACTGAAAGCTTATGAGGGAGGAAAGCCTGACCGCGTTCCCGTGACCCTGTTTGGCGGCGGCATGTGGAGCATACGTGAATATGGTTCATCCTTTAAGGACCTTTCTCTCGATGCCCCAAAAATGTCTGACATGCTCATCTCGATGTCGGGAAGACTACTTTGCGATATTGTATATGCCGGCTCCGGTTATAACAACTTCCACGCCGCCGCATTCGGAGGGGGGATGAAGTTCAGGGAAATGGGGGCCCCAGACCTTGAGGAGGCATTTATATCATCTGTTGATGATCTTCAGACACTTGACTTCGCAAAGCTGGACACGCATGACGTTATTAATACAGTAGTCACGGCTTTAAGGGAAACGAAAGCCAGAATAGGGAATGAATACATTGTCACCATGACAGCATGGGGGCCTTACACTCTTGCGGCAAGGATGGTCGGCGAAGAAAAAATGATGAAGTCCACCTTTAAAAAGCCGGACCTTGTCCATAAGGTGTCTGAATTTGCGACTGATCTGCTTATCCATCTCTATGGACCCCTTGTTCAGGACGGGACCCTCGAAGTCATCAGCCTTGCAGATCCTACTGCATCGGGTGACCTCATTTCAAAAAAACAGTTTGAAACTTTTGCACTTCCTTACCTTAAGAAATTTACCGACTGGGCCAAATCAAAAAATGTGCACACACTTTTACATATATGCGGCAACACCACTGACCGGCTGGATGTATTTCCCGAGACAGGTGCCAGCTGCATAAGCCTCGATCATAAAACGGACATTGCAAAGGCAAAGGAAGTCCTCCATGGAAAAATGTGCTTCGGCGGAAACATTGATCCTGTCAATATAATGCTGCAGGGAAGTGTTCAGGATGTTGAAGATGCCTGCAAAAATGTCATAGAGACTGCCGGGACGGACGGGGGCTTTGTACTCATGCATGGCTGCGATATACCTCCAACCGTTCCATATGAGAATATACAAAAATTTGTCCAGGTCGCCAGGGAATGGAAACTCTGATGAAAGGAGGTCAGGTTTAAGAAATCTTACCCGGGGGTTAATAATATGGGTTTAGTGGAAGAAATAAAGAATTATTTATCACACTTTTGTAAAACATCAAACCAGAAGGAGGCAACTATGGCAGATAAAATGACACTAGAGGAAGTCAATGAATATATGATG
>JBDLIC010000191.1:0-5127 GCA_039715075.1 Nitrospirota bacterium | reverse complement strand
TTTTTCCAAAACGATCTACCACCACTTTGTAAATCCCGTTTCCCCTTATCTCTTATACACTTATCTTCGGATTGTCTCTATTTCTGGGGGAACTCCTGTGTTATTGTCTGCTCCAATGATCTGAATCTGATACTGACCGTCATCAACCACCATTCCATCGTTATCAAGTCCGTCCCAGATAATGCTTCCATCCGTTATGTCCTCAAGTTGGCTTCCGCTGAATGTTCTTACGGTCTCACCGTTTTCACTGACCACAACGATTCTCACGGTCTGAGAAACATCAAGTCTGAAGAAAAACTCGGTGCTGTCCTGAATTCCATCACCATCAGGCGATATGTACTGTTCCGTAAGCCACAAATCACTGTCCTGCACTGCCAGTGTCCTGGATGCCAGGTTATTATCTTCAATCTGCTCACTGATAGCATTTTCCGGATCAACAGAAATCGTTATCTGACGGTTACCTGTCTTGCCGGTAGTATCGTAGTTAAATAATGCAGCGGCCTGGGAGTTGCCCGATATAAGATCAATAGACTGTGTACCTATAACCGTACTTCCTTCCAATGCCCTTACAGTCACGTTTGATGCACTCTGCTCTCCAGTATTCAGGAGAGTCACATTTATCTGGACCATGTCTCCATCTTTCGGGACTGAAGGAGAAAGGACTATTGAATTTGAAGAAATTACGAGATCCGGCATACTGCGTATCTGCAATGCAGCAAAAGTGTCATTATCTTCTTCGTTAAATTCCGCTACTGTATTTGAAGGATCCACCTTTAAATAGATCATCCTCTCTCCGGAATCATGAATATTCGTCCAGTTATACGAAACACTCGAGGCCTCTCCCTGGGAGATGTTTGCGATAAATGCGTTTCCAAGGAGCACCCCTCCAGATTCAGGGTCCCCGTTATAAAAAGCAACATCCACAGAGTCTGCCTGGGAAAAGCCCTCATTTCTGACTATTGCAGAAATTTCTACTGATCCGCCCTGATCTGCAACCGGGGGATTAAAGCTGATGTCCGTATGTAATGCCTTAAGGTTTGGTTCAGTAACAGCAACCACCTCAATAGAATTAAATGCCTGATTATTCTCTCTTACAACTTCGCCAAGTGCATTTTGAGGGTCGATAACCGCATATATATTCACAGCGGTGCCGAGTATACTGGTCTTCCATTCAATATTCCGGGAGGTTGTTTCATCAATCTCCAGATTATTAATATATACCTGTCCGATATAGGTTTCAGGAGAAACCATATCATAATAAAACGCAACGTCGAAGCCCTCAGCCCGATTATTGCCTCTATTTGTTATTGAAGCGCTAACAGTTACATCGTCCCCTATATTTACGCTATTTGCAGAAAATACAATATCTCCATTTGAGATAACCAAGTCAGGGACAGGCATGATGGATACCTGTTTGAGTGCCTCGTTATCTTCTTCCGACAACTCTTCTATTCCATTCCCCTCATCAACCCTTACAATAATCGTATAATCACCCTGCCTGCCTGTCATATCAAAATCTGCATTAATTGTTGAGGTAGTGCCGATTTCCAGCGATGCTATCGTCTCTGCTGCAAGCTCGATAATTTCATTGGCCGGAGATTCAGCTAATATCCTGACAGGAACATCAAAAGCATTTTCCTTCCCGATATTCTTCACTTCAGCACTTATCGTCATTATTTCGCCGGTTTTGGGTGTACTGTCCGATACACTTATATTTGCGGCTTTTATTGAAAGGTTGGGTTTCATGGTGGCCAGTGTTTTCACGACCACGGCTGTTTCATATGCATTATCATTCCAGCTGCCGTTGGGAAGCTGGTTTAATTGCAGATAATTAACAGTACTATTCAATGTTTCGGCCTGTATCTGCCCGCTCATGAGCAGCGCGTTCAGGGCCATGGCAGTACTCTGAGCAGTAGAATCTGAATTTCCAAACCCTCCGTCAGTATTCTGTTGCGACAGCAACCACGCAACTCCGCTGTCAAGTGCCTCATCTTCATACATAACCCCATAATAAAAACACAGATCAAGGACCATTGAGGTTGTGACAACATCACCCGGGGCATCAGGGACAAAACTCCAGCTCCCGTCTTCGTTCTGTTTCGAAAGCAGAAAGTAAAAGGCCCGTCCGATCACCGAAATATCCATGAACGATGCTTCTCTAAACGCATTTAAAACCAGAGAAGTATCATATATACCACTGGCATAATCCGGATAGTAGCCCCATCCCCCGTTAATGTACTGGGTTTGGACAAAGCCGTCCAGATCAGCATTAACGTCTTCCCCTGCACCGGCAAAAGAAGCAGCACGTCTTGCAATATAGTCATTGCTCTCCACCGGAATACTGTTCAGCCAGTTTAAGGCGTCTGTTAAGGCAGCATCCGTTTCTCCGAGAACATTTAAAGCATCAATAACGGTCGATGTATCGCGGAAATCACTCGAACTCCCCCAGCTGCCATCCGTATTCTGATTGGCCTTAAGCCAGTTCAGACCGTCAATGACCTCCTGTCTTTCAGCATATGCAGGGACAGATGCAAAGAATAGACTCAGAATAACTAAACATATTATTGCAAGACCGGGTTTTTTCATTGTTATGTTTTCCTTTTCATAATTAGTTCAAAGTTCATAAAAATACTGTAATTTCAAATATAAAGTGCACGCAATATGTGCGCAACTTATGTGTTGAATTCAGTTAAGACTTAAACACAAAGAGGCTTCAACCATTTATGTCCCCTTTTTAATATAATTCAGAGTTCAAAACATAAAGAAAAAACAACTTCTTTGCACTTTGAACTCTAAACTATTCTTTAATTCCTGTTTCTTCCTTGAAAAGATTCTGTATAATATCAGTCTCTTTATTAATATCCTCTTTTATTTCTTCATAAATTGAGGCCTTATTAAAGTTTAGTTTCCATATGGTCTCTGTCATTTTCGGGGCATAAATACTCAAAATAGAACGACCATCCACTAATTCTTTCCTTCCGTCTTTAACTTGTTTCTCATAACCTAATTTTGGAAGAAAGATGAAAACAGCAGAGAAATTTTTATGCTTCCAACCCACATAAATACCCGGATATTTTCCAAGATCAAAGAATCTTCGAACATCACTTGTCGTCGGCTTACCCCATCTTTTTATCAGGTCACTTAACAGATTATTGACTTCTATGTAGTATTGGTCAAACTTGGATGATTTATGGCTTTGACAGGTTATACCTGAAAGTTTTTTATCTTTAAATGCGTAATATGCACTCTCACATTCAACACTATTTTTATCTGCATACATTGAGCTTAAGCTGGAAAACATAGAATCTTCATAAACATATTCAAGACTTTTCTTAATTGCCTGTACTTCTTTAATGGTCATGTTAAATCTTACATCTTCAAACTCGCCAAAAAAAGGAGATGTAACAGGTCTATCTCTTTCCGTAGTATCTGAACAAGATACCAATAAAATTAGACTTACAACTAAATAATAATATCTTCTGTAAATAATTCTTGAAAGGCGTGGATGTAACACTTCAATATTTGTTACTTTCTTTACCATTAATAATCCTTGACGGTTTACTTCCTTTTTCTAATCAGTTTCTTTTGCAAAAATTTTCCGTATAATATCAGTCTCTTTTTTCATCTCTTCTTTCACTTCTTCATATATTGAAGGCATATTAAACGTAACTCCTAACATGGACTCTGTTAATTCTGGAGAATGAATAGCTAAAATATATCTACAGTTAACGATTTTTTTCTTTCCATCCTTCACTTGTCTTTCGTAACTTATTTTCGGCAAGAAAGTTAAAGTCGACAAAAATCCTTCATGCTCCCATGCCATTATAATTCTGGGTTGAGACGGCAAACCTAATAATATTATTTTTCTATTGGTCGGTTCACCCCATCTATTGATTAGTTCTTTAATAAGTTTATTAAGATTCAAATAATACTGATCAAATTCTGAGATTTTAGATGCTTTGTGACTAAAGCACCTGATAGACTTCAGCTTATTATTCGTAAAATCAACATATGTATATTCACATAGTTCCCCTTTATTGCTTTTTTTATCAACGTAAGTTACTTGAGTATTAAATACTACTTCTTTTTTGAAAAATTCCAATTCTTTATTTACTGATAAACCCTCTTCAATTGACATTTCAAACTCTAAACCGCTGAGTTCTCCAAAGAATGGTGAAATTAATAATTGATCGTTAGAACTACTCATCGCATCAGAAAGTGCAAAAGCAAACATTAAAAGAATAGATACAGGTACTATTAAATATATTGATTTCATCTATATCAACCTTTCCAATTCATTGTTGATTAATCCATGTTGTACATGTGTCAGGATCATTTATGTTTTCAAACCATCTCAATCTGCCATCTTCCAGAGCATTCAATACAACCTCAGTACATTCTCCTTCCGCAGATACTGCCCTTCCAACACTGTTATTCCAAAGATCCATTGTCGCATTGCCACAAGGATTACCATCGATGGCCTCATGCGCATTCCAAAGACCTACAGCCTGTTCTTGACTGCATCTTTGAGATACCATACAATTAATCCACGCATGCCTGAAGGCATTACCTCTAGAGTTATCTTCTAAGTCATTTGGATCGTCAACAAAAATGGTTCCTTGAATGTTGTCAGCTTCCTGCTGAATATTATAATTCTTTGCTGCGCACCATAGATTATCATTGATCCATAGATCCTCAGCAACCGTTCGACCTGTCTCAGGATTTCTCAATCCATGAGCTTGCCATACTGTTACAGAAGATTCATCGTGCATATTTTGTAATAGAGAATCAGTAATACGCACCTCAATGCTTCCTTCTCTCGAGCCTGCTGTGAGTAATCCATTTTGATTAATTGAAGCTCCCGCTGAGCCATCATTTAATATTGACCATACAAGTGTCCGGTCCACCGGTTCTATTATACCAGTGAACTGAACGGTGCAACCAGGACAAACTTCCATTCTACTCTGACTCGTAATTCCTATCTTAATCACCTCCACTGTATGTGTTTGTGACTCAGTTGTACCTCCACTCCCCGAGGCAGTAATCTGCATCGTATATGTTCCGGCCGGGACTATCTGTCCGGAACCATTTCGCCCATCCCATGTTGCCGTACGTTCTCCCACACCA
>JBDLIC010000190.1:0-5182 GCA_039715075.1 Nitrospirota bacterium | reverse complement strand
TAGTACAGGGAGACAAAGAGAAACATAAAGGATATTAGCAGGACAACTGTGTTACCCATGTTGTACGGCACGTCAATTGTATTAGTAAAAAACTTTTGAATAAATTTTATGGCCGGTTTTGTTACGGTTTTGACAGGGCTGGTAAATTTGATTCCGCCGAACAAAACAAATACCTCTGACAGATATGTGGCCAGTTTCTGCAGAAATCCCGTAGCAAGCTCAAGAGGGAACATGATGGCCACGCAGATCAGGTTAAAAAAATCATGCACCGTAGCGCCGGCAATGGCGCGCTTAAATTCCTCACGCCGTGTTATATGGCCCATTGATACAAGGGTATTGGTGACTGTTGTTCCGATATTGGCCCCCATAATTATGGGGATGGCATTACCGATAGTAATTACTCCCGAAGCTACCATGCCTACTACTATTGAGGTCGTTGTCGACGAACTCTGCACAAGGCTTGTTGCAAGAATACCTATAAACAATCCGATAAATGAGTTGGATGTCGTATTCAGCAAAGTCTCGGCAAATCCTTTGCCGTAGCCCTTAAAGGCAGCGCCCATAAGGCCTATACTTACGAGGAACAGATAAAGAAATACTGCGACCAGGACTATTTTAAGGAAGATATTGAACCGGTTTTCTTCTGGACTTTTTGTGATCATTTTTTTAATGACAATTAGTATACTTAAAGCAGTGCGTGAATGTGAAACTGTGAAGAATTGGTGAAGAATTAAAAAGGCTCTGGTTTCAACCGTTTCATCTGCTTAAACCGCTTTTGTACTTACCCGCTATTTTATATCACCCGGCTCCATATGCCTGATAATCTTGCCGTCTACCATATATATAACATCTTCAGCTATGTTCGTGGCATGATCGCCGATTCTTTCGAGATATTTTGAAATATAGGTCACTTTTACCGCACGTGACACTGTGTCGGGGTCCCGCATCATGATTGCCATCAGCTCTTCCCATATCGCCTCATTAAGCTCGTCTAACTGATCGTCACGCAAGATAACGTCCCTGGCAATACGCTTGTCCTCCCGCACAAAGGCATCAATAGTGTCACGCACCATACGCTGGGCTATCCGTGACATCCTGGGAATATCTATATAGGGTTTCAGCACAGGTTCCTCATTTAACTCTACGGCACGCTCAGCAACATTTACCGCGTTATCGGCAATCCGTTCGAGATCATTGGTGATTTTCATTGCAGTTGTCAGAAATCTCAGGTTTTTGCCCATCGGCTGTTTCAATGCAATAAGGCGAATACACTCTTCGTCAATCTGGACATCAAGGGCATTAATAACATCGTCTCCCCCAATAACTTTTTTGGCCAGATCCGTATCTCTTTCTACGAGAGAGTTAACCGCATCCCGGATCGCTGTTTCAACGTAGATGGACATCTTGATCAGGAGTTCCTTAAGATGTCCCAGTTCTTTCTGCATTATCATTATTCTTAATACCTCCCCACGGCATGTTCAGGCATTTTCTTTATGCCGCTTCAAATATTATACAACCTCTTTATAATGCCCGCATTTTCAAGATTCACTTTATCCATAGCGGCCCGTTATATAGTCCTGTGTGAGTTTGTGCTCCGGATTAACGAATATCTCGTTCGTATCACCGACCTCGACGAGATTGCCCAGGTGAAAAAATGCCGTCCGCTGTGAAACACGGGCCGCCTGCTGCATCGAGTGTGTCACTATGATGATCGTATAGTTACGTCTCAATTCATCGATCAATTCCTCGATCTTTGCTGTTGCTATGGGGTCAAGGGCCGAGCATGGTTCGTCCATCAGGATGATCTCCGGCTGCACTGATATCGCCCGTGCAATACAGAGTCTCTGCTGCTGCCCTCCTGAAAGGCCTGTGCCTGTATGGTCAAGCTGGTCCTTTACTTCTTCGTAGAGACCCGCCTTCTGGAGGCTGGTGATAACGATCTCGTCAAGCTCCTCTTTATTACGTGCCAGACCGTGAATGCGCGGTCCGTATGCTACATTCTGGTAAATCGATTTAGGAAAAGGGTTCGGTTTCTGAAAAACCATCCCGATGCGCGCACGTAAAAGTACGGGGTCCATGTTTTTGTTATAAATATCTTCCCTATCAATTACTATATTCCCCTCAATCCTGCAGCCCTTGATTGTGTCATTCATCCGGTTCAGGCAGCGGAGGAAGGTGGATTTTCCACAGCCCGAAGGTCCGATAAACGCGGTGACCTCTTTTTCGGCGATTTCGACACTTACATTTTTAATCGCATGCTTTTCATCATAATACACATTTACGTCACTGCATGAGATCTTCACTCTCTCGTTATTCAGGAGGGGTTGTCCTACTGTTTCAGCAAATTCATCATGTGCCCTCACCATAATACTGCTACCACCTCCGTTCGAATTTCTTTCTCAGCACAACTGCAACTGCGTTCATGATTAAAAGAAACGCCAGCAGTATGATTATCGCTGCTGATGTCCGTTCCATAAAGGCCCTCTCCGGACTGTCCGCCCAGAGATATATCTGTACAGGCAGCACAGTCGCCTTGTCAAAAATCCCTGTCGGGACATCTACAATAAATGCCACCATCCCTATCATTAATAAAGGAGCTGTCTCGCCAAGGGCACGCGCCATCCCTATGATCGTCCCGGTTAACATGCCGGGCAGAGCAAGCGGCAGAACATGGTGCATAACAGACTGCATTTTCGAAGCACCGACTCCAAGTGCGCCCTCCCTGATTGACGGCGCGACCGACTGCAAAGATGCCCGTGAGGCAATAATAATCGTGGGGAGCGTCATCAGGGTCAGTACCAGTCCGCCTACTACAGGCGCAGAACGGGGCAGGCTGAAAAAGTTCAGAAACACGGCAAGCCCAAGGAGACCGAATACGATAGACGGAACAGCCGCAAGGTTATTTATATTGACTTCAATTATATCTGTCCAGATGTTCTTTGGTGCAAACTCTTCAAGGTAAACAGCTGTCGCGACCCCGAGCGGGAATGACAGAAGCAGGGTCACCAGCATTGTGTAAAACGATCCGACCGCAGCACCCCATATTCCCGCAAGCTCCGGTTCACGGGAATCTCCGTTTGTGAATAATGCAAAATTGAAACGCTTCTGAAGTGCGTCTTTTTCTTTCAGATGATTGATCCAGTCAAGTTTATATTTTTTTATGCGGCCCGAACCTTCTTTATCTGCTGAGATATGCCCTTTCATCAGCATATCAATATCATCATCAGCCGGTACCCATACAGTCTGTCTTGTCCCGATTGTCCCGGGATTGTTCATTACCATTTCGCGGAGCTGAAACGCTGCTCCGGAACTGACCATTTTATAGAGATCACGTTTCTGGCGGCGCTTTTTTACTTCAGGGAATATGTTCCTCAGGGTCTTTTTAACGAGCCCCCCATAATCAGCCTGTGACAGCACCTCGGGGTCTCCTGTGCTGTCAGGGTCCAAAAGTTCCCTGTCAAAGAAAACCTCCAGACGTACAAAGGTCTGCTGAAAAGCGGAATAACCGCTTCCAATAATTGTAACAAAGAGTATCGCAAGCATTGCCAGTGCAGCAAGTATGGCTGCAATGCCGAGGGACTTAAATGTCTTCTCTTTAAAGTGCCGCTTCTTCAGTCCGGATTTTACGAGGTCCAGCCTTGCCTGTGATTTATTCATACTGCTCCCTGTATCTCCTTACAACATATAAAGCGATTATGTTTAAAAATAGCGTCATGATAAACAGGAGGAGTCCCAGTGCAAATGCCGCAAGGGTCTTTGCGCTGTCAAATTCCTGGTCGCCGACAAGCAGGGTCACGATCTGTACCGTAAATGTAGTTACCGCCTCAAATGGATTGGCCGTCAGATTTGCCGTGAGACCGGCTGCCATAACCACGATCATAGTCTCCCCGATCGCCCGCGATATGCCCAGTAAAATGGAGCCCACAATACCCGGAAGCGCCGCAGGCAGTACAACCCTGATGATGGTCTCGGATGGAGTAGCACCAATTCCGAGTGAAGCGTCCCTGAGGCTCTGAGGAACTGCATTGATCACATCATCTGAAAGGGATGAAATAAAGGGGATGATCATGGTCCCCATGACCAGACCGGCGGCAAGCGCGCTTTCGGATGATACGTCCAGACCCGCTTTACTGCCAATGTTCCTTAAAAAAGGAGCCACTGTCAGTGCTGCAAAAAATCCATATACCACGGTGGGGATTCCAGCCAGTATCTCGAGTAACGGTTTCACGGCCGTCCTGAACTTTTCAGAGGCATATTCAGACATATATATTGCTGACATGAGTCCAACCGGCACCGCAACAAGCATGGCAATGCCCGAAATCATCAAGGTGCCTGTAAGCAGCGGGACCATCCCGAATGAACCGGTCGCACCAACCTGGTCCTCCCGGATTGCCATCTGTGGACTCCACTTCAGTCCGAAGAGAAAATCAGTCACAGGTATTTGGTTGAAAAACCTTATGGCTTCAAACAGGACGGACAGGACGATACCGATTGTTGTGAATATAGCGACCATAGAGCAGAGCACCATAAGCACCCGTACTATTCGCTCCACATTTACACGCGCCCGCATTGCCGGCTTGATATATCGCATACTCAGCCCCAGTCCGGCAGAAAAGACGGCCATCACCAACGTGATCAGTGCGATGAATCCGGTCGCCCTCAGGTGATTGTAATGCCCGGCAGAGTTCAGCAGCACCTCGCCCTTTTTATCTCCTGCAATAATACCGTCAGCAAGATTTTTTATATCATTCACCACAAGGGTCAACTGCTCTGCAGGGAGTGAACGCATTTCCTGCGGCAGGTCTGAGACAACAAGGAATGTGATAACAGAGGACTGGAGCGCAAACCATACCCCGAGGATTAAGACTGCCGGAAGTCCGCACCACAAAGCAGTGAACATTCCGTAATATCCGGGCAGTGAATGCAGTTTTCTTATTTCCCCTTTTACGGTACTGACGGAACGGTTTCTGCCAATGTAGAATCCGATAGCGGACAGAAGAACAATGGTAATGAGAAGAATTACATGTTTCATGTATAAATTAAAAAATCCCCCTTAATCCCCCTTTGCCAAAGGGGGAAATTTTGCCTTTACACAATAATCGAGACCTTCCCTGTTTGAAAAGACTCAAACATACCCCCCTTTGGAAAAGGGGGGCCAGGGGGGATTTTATAATAATCAATT
>JBDLIC010000189.1:0-5188 GCA_039715075.1 Nitrospirota bacterium | reverse complement strand
TGAAACAGATGACTGACAGGGACATTACCATTGAGAATGAGATAGACGAATCTCTTCTCGGCGGATTTATTGTGAAGGTAGGCAGCACTATATACGACAGCAGTGTAAAAGGTCAGCTCCGTCTTTTGAAGACGGAACTAATGAGATAAATATTATGCATTTGTAGGGGCGTATTGCAATACGCCCTTACAATATTCTGGAGGTGATTTGATGGATGTTTCAGAACTTAAAGCTGAAGAGATAAGTGAACTGATAAAAAAGCAGATTACTGATTTTGAAAAACGTGTTGATGTAAGCGAAGTCGGCACTGTCGTCAAGGTCGGTGACGGAATTGCAAGGATTTACGGACTCGATAAATGTATGGCATCAGAGCTTCTCGAATTTCCGAATGATGTCTTTGGTATGGCGCTTAACCTTGAACAGGACTCAGTCGGCGCCGTTCTTTTTGGCGAAGATACCCTGATCAAGGAAGGCGATATCGTCAAACGTACGGGAAAGATTATGTCCGTTCCTGTAGGCAACGCCTTATGTGGAAGAGTGGTTAACGCTATTGGCCAGCCTATCGACGGAAAGGGCCCGATTGAATCAAAAGAAAACAGGATAGTTGATGTTGTTGCCCCGGGTATCATTGACAGGCAGCCAGTCCGCGAGCCTCTCCAGACAGGACTTAAATCAGTTGACGCAATGATCCCCGTGGGAAGAGGACAGAGGGAGCTGATCATCGGTGACCGTCAGGTGGGTAAGACCGCAATAGGCATTGATGCGATTATCAACCAGAAAGGCGGCGATGTTATCTGTATTTATGTTGCAATCGGGCAAAAGAGATCAAATATAGTCCGTGTTACCAAAAAACTCGAAGAGGCAGGCGCGCTGGACCATACGATAATTGTTGCTGCATCAGCGAGTGAGCCGGCACCGCTTCAGTATATCGCTCCCTATACAGGATGTACAATGGGAGAATATTTCAGGGACAGCGGCAAACACGCATTGATAGTATATGATGACCTGAGTAAACAGGCCATAGCATACAGGCAGCTTTCGTTGCTGCTCAGACGTCCCCCGGGTCGTGAGGCGTTCCCTGGAGACGTTTTCTATCTTCATTCGAGACTCCTTGAAAGGGCTGCAAAACTCTCTGACAAACTGGGAGGCGGTTCACTTACAGCTCTTCCGATAATCGAGACCCAGGCGGGTGACGTGTCCGGTTATATCCCGACGAACGTTATTTCAATTACTGACGGCCAGATATATCTTGAGCCGGAACTGTTCTATGCCGGTGTTAGACCAGCTGTTAACGTTGGTCTGTCTGTCAGCCGTGTTGGCGGCGCTGCCCAGACAAAGGCGATGAAGCAGGTTGCGGGTACACTAAGGCTGGACCTTGCGCAGTTCAGGGAAATGGCGGCATTCGCCCAGTTTGGTTCAGACCTTGACAAGGCCACTCTCGCCCAGATAGAAAGAGGCAAGAGGATGGTTGAACTCCTGAAGCAGAACCAGTATGTCCCGATGACGATGGAGGACCAGGTAATCCTTCTTTTTGCAGGTACTCAGGGTTACCTTGATGACATCCCGGTTGAGGCCATCAGTAAATTTGAAGACGAGTTCCTCAAGTTCATAAAAGGGACAAAAGATGACCTTCGTTCCGAACTCGCAGAGAAAAAAGCAATTGATGATGACCTTAAAGGAAAGCTGGGTCAGGCAATAGATGAATTCAAGAAAGGATTTCAGGCGTAATGTAGGGGCAGGCCTCCGTGCCTGCCCAATAAAGGGCAACCACAGGGGATTGCCCCTACGTTAGATAAATATATGGCTACTCTAAGAGATATTCAGAAAAGAATAAAGGCTGTTGAAAATACCCAGAAGATAACAAAGGCCATGAAGATGGTGGCTGCTGCAAAACTGAGGAAGGTGCAGACGAGAATGCTGGACCTGAGGCCTTATGCAGTCAAGATGCATGATGTCCTTCTCAGTCTTGCCAGAGGCGCTGACAGAGAATCCCATCCATTGCTTGCATTCAGACCAAGAAAGACAGTTGAAATAGTTGTTTTTACTTCTGACAGGGGGCTTTGCGGAGCATTTAATACAAATATCCTTAAGGCTGCTCAGAAGACTATTGATAAACATAAAAGTGACGGTTTTGAAGTAAGCATAAGCACGGCCGGTAAAAAATCAAGGGATTACTTTAAGCGGAGAAACATCCCTGTGCGAAATTCCTGGACAGGCATTTCAGGGAACGTGCGTTTTTCTGATGCTGAGGAAATTGCCAATGATATCAAGGAAAACTATATAAACGAAACAATGGATGAAGTGGTCATTGTGTATAACGCATTTAAATCAATGGTAGCACAGACTGTTACTGAATCAAAACTTCTTCCACTCTCTCCCGAAGAAGAGGGAGAAGAAGAGGCTGCTCCTGAGTCCTCAGCTGATTTTATTTATGAACCTTCCATGGAGGCAATTTTTGACAGATTGATTCCGAGGAATGTGGATATACAGATTTACAGGGCGCTCCTGGAAAGTTCGGCAGCTGAAGAGGCCGCAAGAATGAGTGCAATGGAGAACGCAACACAGAGTTGTGATGAGATGGTAAGCAAGCTTACGCTCCAGTTCAACAAGGCAAGACAGGCATCCATTACAGCTGAGTTAATGGACATCGTAGGTGGTGTGGAGGCGTTGAAAGGATAAATAATAAGACGTTCAGGCGATCAAGTGTTTGAACGTTTAAACGTTATATCGTTTGAATATATTTTATGGAGGTCATAGATCATGAATGAAGGTAAAGTAGCACAGGTCATCGGCGCTGTTGTTGATGTTGAGTTTGAAGATAAATTGCCTGCAATATTAAATGGACTCACTGTTTCTCAGCCGGGTGACAAGGAAAAAGACATCCCTGACATCAATATAACACTTGAAGTCGCGGCCCACCTCGGTGAAAACATGGTGAGGACCGTTGCTATGTCAGCAACTGACGGACTTGTAAGAGGAACACCGGTCACTGATATCGGATCACCGATTACCGTTCCTGTTGGAGAGAAAACGCTCGGGAGGATCATGAATGTTACAGGAGACCCGATTGACCAGCTGGGCCCGATAGATTCAAAGGAGAGACTGCCGATTCACAGACCAGCCCCTGAATTTGTCGAGCAGGATACATCAACCCAGGTCTTTGAGACCGGCGTTAAAGTTTTTGACCTGCTTGTTCCATTTGTTAAAGGTGGAAAGATGGGAATGTTCGGCGGTGCAGGCGTTGGAAAAACAGTTGTTATTATGGAAATGATCCATAACATCGCCATGGTCCACGGTGGTGTGTCGGTTTTCGCGGGTGTTGGTGAAAGAACAAGGGAAGGAAATGACCTTTACCTCGAAATGAAAGAGGGAGGCGTTTTAGAAAAAACAGCACTTATCTATGGTCAGATGAACGAACCCCCGGGAGCCAGGGCGAGGGTTGCTCTTTCAGCCCTTACAGTTGCTGAAGATTTCAGAGACGAAGGACAGGACGTTCTTATCTTTTTAGATAACATATTCAGATATACACTTGCAGGCGCGGAACTTTCAGCGCTTCTCGGAAGAATGCCTTCAGCGGTCGGATACCAGCCTACACTCGGAACGGATATGGGTATACTGCAGGAAAGGATCACGTCCACCAATAAAGGCGCTATCACATCAATGCAGGCCATTTATGTCCCTGCTGATGACCTTACTGACCCTGCTGTTGCTACGGCATTTACACACCTTGACGGAACCGTTGTTCTTTCAAGAGGGATTTCGGAGCTCGGGATATATCCTGCGGTTGACCCGCTTGATTCAACATCAAGGATTCTTGACCCGCTCGTTCTCGGTGAAGAACACTATAAAGTTGCGAGAGAGGTGCAGATGGTGCTCCAGAGATATAAAGAACTGCAGGACATTATTGCTATTCTCGGTATGGAAGAACTTTCTGAAGACGATAAAGTACTGGTTGCACGTGCAAGGAAGCTTCAAAGGTTTCTGAGTCAGCCTTTTCACGTTGCAGAGACATTTACAGGCACTCCGGGTAAATACGTGAAGCTTGAAGATTCAATAAAAGGATTCAAGGAAGTTGTTGAAGGAAAATATGACGACCTTCCGGAGCAGGCATTCTACATGGTCGGCGGTATCGATGAAGTAATTGAGAAGGCCGAGAAACTGAAAGGCTAAAAAGACAATTACAAATTACGAATTACGAATTAACAAACGTAAATCGGAAGGATTTATAGATGGCAGAGAAATTAACATTAGATATTGTTACTCCCTATGGGCATATTTTTACTGATGAAGTCGATGAGATAATTGCTGTAGGCAGTGAAGGTGAATTTGGGGTATTACCTGATCACACACCTTTTCTCACGACACTGAAGATAGGGATGCTGACTTTTAAGAAAGGTTCTGAAACCGGATATTTCTTCATTAACTGGGGATATGCCGAAGTAGGCCCTGACAAAGTCACTATCCTTGCTGACAGTGCGGAGAGGTCCGAAGACATTGATGTTGAACGGGCCAAAGAATCGTTGAAGCGTGCGGAAGAGCGTCTCAAGCAGCAAGAAGACATTGACGAAGCACGTGCAACTGCCGCCCTTGAAAGAGCAGTGATGAGAGACCAGATAGCAGGGAAACGTTAGTCCGGACAGTTAAACAGGCAAAAAACAATAGAGAGCACGATACATGATTTTTTCATTATCGTGCTTTTTTATTTTGTCTCTTAGGAATTAATACCTCGTGGCTTGCCACATTCGTCATACCTACGAACAGACTGTATCACAATGTCATTCCCGAGGAAATTGCACGTTCGAAAAAGAGCTATACCGGCCGGCATCTTCTCGGTCTTATTTAAGCTTCAAACTGTTCAAGCGGTTTTAAATTCGTAATTGTCTTTTTTACCCGCTTATCTTCACATCTGAATGACTATTAGAACTAAAAATTTCCTACCAGAACGTGCAAGTTGCGCATATTTTCAAGGGCAAGAATTTACGATAATTATCTTCAGTAATTTTCGAAGCTTCAGCTTGAGAACTTGTTGAAGTTATCGTGAATAATGTTGCGGACAGGAAACCGTTGAATGTTTACATATATCCTTATTAACAGTTTTTGTTTTTTATGCACAGTTGCTAACATTAATGCTCAGTTCAGGAGAAGTCTTAATGGCGAATAGCCTGTAAGATTTAACAGGTACAAATAA
>JBDLIC010000188.1:0-5190 GCA_039715075.1 Nitrospirota bacterium | reverse complement strand
TCCCCCTTAATCCCCCTTTTCCAAAGGGGGAGACTTGAAAGGAGAACTTTTCATCCCCGTTTACAAAACGGGGTATTCAAGTTCATTTCTTCATAAAAACATTCGATTGTTTGAGTGTTTGATTGTAATAGTGTTGGGAGCATCCGTTTTTATTTTTGTCATGCCCGAGGTCTGTAATCGGGCATCCAGAACTTGCCGAAAAACTGGATTCCCGATTAAGGACTTCGGGAATGACAGACAGAGACACTAATTAAGAACCGTATTCACAATAACCTCCCCATAACAGGGGAGGTTATCTTTTCTTTTACTTCCGAGCTTCCGCGCTTCCGAACTTCCCCGCTGAGTACTTTTGCTACACTAGCAAATTATGTTATATTCTTAGACCATGGATAAGAAGCTTATTGAAAATTCGAAGCGCTATTTAATGAATACATATAACCGTTCTTCCATTGTCCTGAGAAAAGGCAGGGGGATGAAGGTCTGGGATTCCGAAGGAAAAGAGTATCTCGATTTTGTCGGAGGCATCGCCGTTAATTGCCTTGGTCACTGCCACCCGAGGGTCGTGATTGCGATTCAAAAGCAGGCGCAGAGGCTGCTCCATGTCTCAAACCTTTACCATATAGAACAGCAGACTAAGCTCGCAAAACTGCTGGTTGAACTTTCATTTGCTGACAAGGCATTTTTCTGCAATTCTGGTGCAGAGGCCGTTGAGGGTGCAATTAAACTTGCCAGAAAATATGCCAAGGACCACTTCTCTTCCCGCAAGTTTGATATAATCACCGCCTACAGTTCATTCCATGGAAGGACCCTTGCCGCTTTAAGCGCCACCGGTCAGGAGCGCCTGCAGAAGGGCTTTGAACCTCTGGTCCCTGGATTCAAACATATACCGTTTAATGATGTCAACGCCTTAAAGAAAGCAGTTACAAATAATACCTGCGCTGTACTGCTCGAACCGATACAGGGGGAAGGCGGTGTCAGGATCCCCTCAAAAGATTACTTAAAGCAGGTGAGGCAAATATGTGATGAAAACAAAATACTGCTTATCCTTGATGAAGTCCAGACCGGGATGGTGAGGACAGGAGAGGTTTTCGCGTATGAACATTTCGGGATCAAGCCTGACATTATGACCCTTGCAAAGGGACTCGGAGGAGGGGTCGCTATCGGTGCGGTGCTCGCAAAAGAGAGCGTGGCCGCATCTTTCACGCACGGCTCGCATGCGTCAACATTCGGAGGCAACCCTCTGGCATGTTCCGCTGCTCTGGCCACGATCGACACCCTGCTTGAAGACGGCTTTCTTATGGACAACTGCCGCCGAAACGGGAAGTACTTTATGAATAAACTTGAAAAACTCAAGAATGATTTTCATTCAGATATTATCGAAGTAAGGGGAATGGGACTTTTGATTGGACTGGAACTGACAAAGACCGGCGGACCCATTGTAGAGTCATGCGCAAAGAGGGGAATTCTTATCAACAGCATAAGCGGAAATGTACTACGCTTTGCACCCCCGCTGATCGTCACCGAGAAAGAAATTGACATCCTTGTGGATGTTCTTGAAAATGTTTTCTAAAGAAACTGGTAATCGGAATAGACTGCCACTGAAACCGGCCGGATTTCCGCATATCAAATTTTATCGTTTGATACAGCATAGAGAAAAATAAAAAGCAGCTATATTCAAAAAGGAACAATTATGAAAAAGGATTTTCTTACATTACAGGATTTAACTGTCGAAGAAGTAAACGCTGTCCTGGAAAGGGCAAACGAATTTAAATCAGGAAAGGACAGTTCATCCTGTCCACTTATCGGGAAAAGCATCGGCCTGCTCTTTGACAAGACCTCTACAAGGACAAGGATCTCATTCCAGACCGGAATTTATCAGCTTGGAGCACAGGCAATATACATAAATACCAAGGAACTGCAGCTCGGGAGAGGCGAAACCATTGAGGATACAGCAAAAGTTCTGGCACGATATTTACACGGAATTGTAATAAGAACATTTGCACACAGTATAATAGAGACCCTTGCCGAGAATGCGGAGATTCCCGTAATTAACGGGCTTACAGACGTGCACCACCCCTGCCAGGCTCTGGCGGACATGCTGACGATCAAGGAAAAAAAGGGGAAACTGAAAGATATCCGGCTTGCATATATCGGCGACGGCAACAACGTTGCAAACTCACTTATGGAAGCAGCCCTGATGACCGGCATTGACCTTGTCCTGGCATGTCCCCGCGGATATGAACCTGACAAAAAGATCTTTGAAAAAATACGTTCAGGCGGGGCCAAAGTTGAAATAGTATCTGATCCGGATGCAGCCGCAAAGGACGCGGACGTTTTATATACTGACACCTGGATAAGCATGGGACAGGAACGTGAGGTCGAAAGAAGAAGGAAGATATTCAAAAAATATCAGATCAACAAGGAGCTTCTGTCTCTCGCAAAACCGGATGCTATAGTCATGCACTGCCTGCCTGCTCACAGGGGGGAAGAGATTACCGATGATGTGATAGACTCTGCACAGAGCGTTGTGATCGACCAGGCGGAAAACAGGCTCCATACACAGAAGGCTTTGCTCGAAAAGATGATAAAATAGGGTCCGAGGATTCAAGGATTCAAGGGTTCAAGTGAACTAACTACTGCTTCTTTTTCACTCGGACCCTTGAATCCTTGAATCCTCGGACCCTTTAGGAATTTATGAAACCTCTACTTTTAATTATATTGGATGGCTGGGGAATATCAGAGGACCCCGACACAAATGCCCAGGAACAAGCTGACATACCTTTTTATAAAAACCTCATAAAAGAATATCCAGACACCTCCCTTGAGTGCGCCGGTGAAGCTGTCGGATTGCCGGCAGGCACCATGGGTAACTCGGAAGTGGGCCATCTAAATCTTGGGGCCGGACGGACAGTCTACCAGGACTATGCAAGGATAAACAAGGCCATTAAAGACGGAAGCTTCACAGAGAACCAGGCTTTTTCAGACGCAATGAGCTCTGCTGTGAAAAATGATTCAGCCCTTCACCTGCTTGGTCTTTTATCGGACGGAGGAGTTCACAGCCACATCAACCATCTGTATGCGCTCATTGACATGGCCCTGGACAGGGGAGTCAAACAGGTACTTGTACACGCATTTATGGACGGCCGGGACACACCTCCAACATCAGGGACCAATTATATAAAGGAACTCGAATCGTTTCTTGCTGACAAACCCTCTGCTGCTATTGCCTCTGTAACAGGAAGGTACTGGGTCATGGACAGGGACAACCGCTGGGAGCGGGTGGAGCAGGCCTATAATGCACTGGTCAATGGTGAGGGCGAAAAAGTCCGCTCAGCCGCAGAGGCTGTCGAAAAGAGCTACAAAAAAAATGAAACAGATGAATTTATCAAACCATCTCTGATATATAATGACAGCAAACCAATCGGCCTGATAGGAGATGGGGATTCCGTGATCTTTTTCAATTTCAGGGCTGACAGGGCGAGGGAGATCACATCAGCACTTGCCGTAGATAGATTTGACGGTTTCAAAAGAGACAGGGTCCCTTCACTCGGACCATATGTAACGATGACAATGTATGAAGAAGCTTTCAATTTTCCCGTTGCGTTCCCTTCACTGAAACTGACAAATATCCTCGGAGAGATCCTGAGCCGAAATAACATGAAGCAGCTCAGAATAGCTGAAACCGAAAAGTATGCTCATGTCACATACTTTTTCAACGGCGGGGAAGAGGAGCCGTTTGAGGGAGAAGACAGGTGCCTGGTCCCTTCACCAAAAGACGTCCCGACCTATGACCTGAAGCCTGAGATGAGCGCATTCAAAGTAAGGGATGAAGTCCTGAAAAGGCTCGACGAAAACAAATATGATTTCATCCTCCTGAACTTTGCAAACCCTGATATGGTAGGGCACACCGGTATCATGGAAGCTGCGATAAAGGCATGTGAAACTATAGACAAATGCCTGGAGTCCATTGTACCAAAAATGCAGTCACTCGGCGGAACCGTGATAATAACTGCTGACCACGGCAACTGTGACCGAATGATGGATGAGAATGGCCCCTTTACAGCGCATACAACAAACCCTGTTCCATTCATTCTCCTTAAGAAGGGCGTCACATTGAGAGATAAAGGGATACTTGCAGATGTTGCACCGACTGTTCTTGACCTGATGGAACTTGACAAACCGGATGAAATGACCGGCAACAGTCTTATAAATAAATAGGGGACAAGGGGGCAAAGGTCCCTGCGAAAAACTGATCACTTGAATCCTCGAACCCTTGACCCCTCGAACCCTTTTTTTATTATGTTCAACAAATTATTGAATATCCTTTTCCCGGAGTTATGCCCTATCTGTCAGGAACCGTCCATGGACCATAAAACCGCACCGATATGTACAGAATGCTGGCAGGGAATTCTTCCGCATAATGGTCCGGGTTGTCAAAGATGCGGCAAACCATTTGTCTCCGGCATATCAACAACATGCGCAGAGTGCATTCAGAGCGAACCCGCCTTTGAAAGCTCCAGGAGTTTCGGATCTTACAGCGATACACTAAAAAAAGCAGTTAATCTGTTCAAGTATCATGGGATAAAAAGACTTGCAGGACCTTTATCTGACATTATGTACCGTATCAGCATTCCATCCGTTGATGCAGTCATTCCTGTTCCGCTTTATAAAAAACGCCTAAGGCAGAGGGAATTCAACCAGTCGGCGCTTTTGGCTAAACATATATCAGAGCATCTTGATATTCCATTAATACTTGACTGTCTCATAAAGGTCAGCGACACAACACCCCAGGTAGGAATGAATTCAAAAGAGAGGTTTAAAAATATTAAAAAGGCCTTTGTCATTAAGGATAGTTCTGTTATCAGCAACAGGAATATTCTGCTTATTGACGATGTTTTCACTACCGGCGCAACGGTAAGAGAGTGTTCAGGGATGCTGAAAAAGGCAGGGGCGCATAATGTGTATGTAGTTACGCTTGCACATGGAGTAATGGATTCATAGGAGGTATTCCAGTTCACTTGCTGAACCCATTGAAATATCAAGAAAGCGTGCAAGTTCAACATCACTGTTTTTTCCACATCCTTCTGCAATGTTAGCCCATCTTCCGCAGTTCAAAACTTGAAAATTCATTAATTCAACAGGTTATGCTTCAAATCAGGCGATTTTCTTCACTACATTTTCGATAATCTT
>JBDLIC010000187.1:0-5233 GCA_039715075.1 Nitrospirota bacterium | reverse complement strand
ATATAAAAACAAGAAACTCACTGATTGAGAATTAAAGAAAATTTGATAGGAATTCAGGCGTGTTTGACCTGTTTTACGAACTTATGGGATGACTGTGAATGTCAACCGGAAATTTTCTTGACATTTCGCGATCTCTTTTTCAGTGTTTTAAGCAGCCCGCACGGATGTGCGGAAGGAAGGACATTTACTTCAGCCTTCAGAGCTTCAGCACTTCCGTGCTGTCTTTCTTCCTATCTTCCGCGCTTCCGCACCTTTCCGCTTCCGCGCTTCAATTGGTTGGAACAGCTCTTTTAATCTCGTAATTCGTAATTATTATTTATTGTACACAAACAATGTGAAATCGTACGGGATTCTTCCCTGTCTGAGAGCAACATTAGGAGAAAGGTTTTTTACTGCAAACTCTATGATGTCTTCATGAGCAATATAATTCAGTTCAAAGTCTTTTGCAGGTTCAAGGGATGAAAGGGCATTGAAGGCGAGTGCTTTTCTACAGTGACCGAACAGTGTTGTCAGCGCTTTTTTTATTATTCTGTCAATCCCTTCAAATTTCAGATTAAACACACCGCAAAGAAATATATGATCAAAGTCTTCATCAAGGACGTCTTTGTCTATATTGAAGACCCTGAAATCAATATTTGGAAATTTCTTCTTTGCAAGGTCAATAAGCTTCCCGTTGATATCAAATCCGGTATACGCAACCGGGATATCTCTTTCATTCAAGAACCTGTAAAAATCACCTTTGCCGCAGCCGAAATCAAGGATCTTGCTGTTATGAATATCTCCGACATGGAGCATTTCCAGATATCTTAGCATCTGTCCTTTTTCAGACCAGCCCACACCTTCCGGCCTGTCCCCATGCATCATTAATTTCCTGTCAAAAAAGGAAATTACATATTCTTTTGAAAGCTCATCCATAGAGTTCAGGTTATCGGGATGCCTGTGGTCCGGTCGACTAACCATATCCCGTGGGTATCTGTACTTCGTATTCTTATGACAGCGTCTTTGAATGTCAAAGGCCCCCGGCCTGGAGATTCCAGTGTGATCAGGGTGATATAAACATCGTATTTTTTAGGTGCCATGTATTCTCTTTGGCCCAGCGGCAACCGTTCTATTTTACTGATTTCCATCTCCGTTACCGTGTAATTGCGCCTTTCAAAGTGCTTTATTATACTCCCTCTCACATTCTCCATTCCAGGGTCCACGGCGCAGCTGATCAGTATACTCACGGCGCACAGAATGATTAGAAGAAGCAAGACATAACCATTCAAGGTCCATCTATACAGCATTGAATCTGCTCTACCTTGAAGTTGAATGCTCATACAATAAGTATATCGCATAATTACAAAGTTAGGAAGTTCAGAAGTTAGAGTCGTTACTTCCGCGCCTCCGCACTTCCGAGCTTCTGCACTTATTAATTATCTTTAAAAAAATCTATTAGGCTGTCACGCAGGTTTGCTATGTGTCCTTTTGAAACAATATTGGTAATTGCTTTTATCTTTCACTTCCCAGCTTCCCGGCTTCCGCACTTTAATCGTTCTTTTATCCCCCCTTTTAAATTATAGTATGTAATGAAGTCCGGAATTGCGAGAATTATAGTATTCTGCATTCTTCTGATTGCGATTCTCGATGTAAGAAGCTCAATGGCAGAACGGACTTATTCGAATCCTGTTCTGGTTGAAGTATTGAACATAAAAAGTGAAAATCCAGGTCATATTTTCGGCAAGCTCGGTATAGGAGACCCTGCCGTAATTTTTCATGAAAGAAAGTACTATCTGTACCCTACCGGAGACAACCGCGGCTACGACGTTTATATCTCCTCCGACATGATCACCTGGAGAAAAGGACCGAGGGTATTTAAGACCGCCGAATCCGGTGCCTGGGCCCCCGATATCTTTCGCAATCCCCATGACCGGAAGTTTTATCTTTATTACACGGTCAACAGGCGGATCGGAGTGGCTGTGGCCGATCGTCCTGACGGAACATTTCAAGACATGGGGACCCTGGTCAACGGGGCAATAGACGCTCATATGTTTCTCGATGAAGACGGCAAGTACTATTTGTACTTCGTCAACTATCCTTCATTTGAAATTTATGTCCTTCCCATGGAAAGTACTGTTAAAAAGAAGGGCGGGCCGGGCCGGATAATTCAGCCGACTGAGCCATGGGAAAAGAAAAATGTCCCGATAACCGAAGCCCCGTGGATGATCAGGCACAAAGGCACCTACTATCTGCTCTATTCCGGCGGCAGCGCCGATACAGAGTATTACTCCATCGGCTATGCTACGGCAAAAAGCCCGATGGGGCCTTTCACCAAGCACCCCGGCAACCCGATCATAAAAAAAGGAGGCGGAGTATTCGGACCGGGACATGCCAGTGTGACCAGAGACCTTAATGGAAAATTATGGATGGTTTACCATCAGCAGTATGATGAAACAAAAGGATGGAACCGTATTATATGCATTGATCCTCTCTGGTTCGATGACCGTGGAGTCCTGCATGGCAAAGCCACGCGGAAAACACCGCAGCGTGCGCCTGTTACTGAATTAGAGTAGCGATGTGTTGTCAGATTCCAGACGGAATTGGGGACAT
This sequence comes from Nitrospirota bacterium, assembly GCA_039715075.1. GTDB lineage: Bacteria > Nitrospirota > Thermodesulfovibrionia > UBA6902 > UBA6902 > JBDLIC01. The sequence continues at coordinate 2,644 of JBDLIC010000187.1, read as the reverse complement.
TCTTATTCGTAATTAGTAGTTATTAACAGCTTGAGCTGCTTGAAACGCTTGAACCGTTTTTTTTGACGGCTCAAACCGCTGAAACGATTGGAAATGCTGGAACTGTTTTTTAAATCTTGTAATTGAAAGATTACTCAAACTTGACAGTCTGCCGAGATTAAGATATATAGAACCTAAGGATCATGACAAATAAAATATCATTACTTATCTATATCTTCATCATTCTTCTGGCCGCAGGCTGTGCAACCCTTCAGACCGATTATGAAGAACCTTCGGTTGTTATCACTGATTTCCGCTCCATTCCCTCCGGGGGCATTGCCCCCCGGTTTGAGATCGGTCTGCATATTATTAACCCGAACCGGACAGCGCTGGACCTCAAAGGCATTTCATATACAGTAAAACTTGAAGGCCATAAAGTATTGACCGGGGTATCCAACAAATTGCCGCTGATAGACGCATACGGAGAGGGTGATGTTAAACTGGCTGCAACCGCCGACCTCTTCGGCAGCATCAGCCTCCTGACCGACATGATTCAGAATCAGAGGAATGCATTCCGGTATGTTCTTGACGTAAAGATGGATACCGGCGGATTTCGTCCGAATATCCGTGTCCGGAAAGAAGGGAATATTTCACTTGCACCAGAATAGTATGGGGCTCCATGTCTTGTGCAATAAACAGGACATGACCTCGAGGAGAGAGCGATGAAAAAGATATGTATTACGATAATATCCATTCTTTTGTTTATCTCGCAGATTTGCTATGCAGGTTTTTTAGATAATATCCTCAAAGAGATCGGCCTTTCATCAGACCAGGGTCCGGATAATAATACGGTAATATCAGGGCTTAAAGAAGCTCTTTCAGTAGGCACGGAAAATGCGGTAAAAGAAGTTCCACAAATTGATGGTTATCTGGCCAATGAGGCTATCAAGGTTCTCATGCCGGATAAAATCTGGATGGTGTCAGGTCTATGGATGGTGTCAGGTCTACGAAATCCAGTAAATAATAAAATTATTCTGTTAATTTGCAACTGATATATTTATAATTAAAAACAAACTGTCGGGGGACATGGTATGACGAGACCTTTACGTATAGAGTATCCGGGAGCTTATTACCATATTACATCAAGAGGTAATGAGAGAAAGAACATCTTTAAAGACAAAAAAGACCGGGACAAATTTCTTTCATACCTTAAATCAGCACACCTGCGTTATAAAGCAGTGATTCATGCATTTTGCCTGATGAACAATCATTATCATCTTTTTTTAGAAACGCCAAAAGGAAATCTTTCTCAAATCATGCGCCACATAAATGGTGCTTACACTAATTATTTTAATATCAGGCATAAGAGGAGAGGGCATTTATTCCAGGGCAGGTATAAAGCAATTATTGTAGAGGCTGATTCATATGCGGGAGAACTTTCCCGTTATATTCACCTCAATCCTGTAAGAGCAGGTATTGTAGATGTACCCGAAAAATTCAAATGGTCCAGTTATCGGTACTATATAGGAAAGAAAAAGAAACCGGAATGGCTTACAGAAGATTTTATCCTCTGTTATTTTGATAATGGAAATGTACATGCCCGGAAGAAATATGGTGAATTTGTTAAAGCCTGGATCAATGTTAAGCATGAATCTCCTTTAGAAGAAACCGTAGCTTCAACGATATTAGGAAGTGACAATTTCATTGAATTAATAAAGGATAAGTATCTGGATCCAAAAAAGAGAGATCGGAATTTGCCCGCTTTGAAGGAGTTAAGTAAGAGTCCTGATATTGCCGGGACGTATAAAGAAGTTGAAATGAATTTTGAAAAACAAGTTTCTCTTTCAAAAAAGGCGACGTTATACTTATTTCATAAATACAGTGATACGCCGCTGAAAGAAATTGGCACTTTTTTTGGAATTGGAGAATCGGCTGTATCTGACGCCAGCAGACAATTTGATATAATTTTAAAAAGAAACAGAAAATTGCGAAAACAGGTTAGATTATTGCGCGCCAAATTAAATTTCTGAAGAACGTACAGGCTGTTGCCCAAAAGTAAAATCATTCAGTCAACTACTACCGCCTGAGGTGGTAGCATGAATATTAAGTCCTGAAAGGTACCTTCTTCATTAGCGTCTTTTACCTGAATAAGCCTTGTTGCTCTTGTTCAATCTGTTTATCTGTTTTCTCCTGGTGTCTCACATATCGCCTTATCAGTTCCTCTGTCAGTCCCACTGTGCTTACACAATATCCTCTTGACCATAAGTGCCTGCCCCAATACCGCTTCCCTATCTTCTCATATCTCTGAAACATCCTTAACAATAATTTGCCCTTCAAGTATCCCATGAAAGCTGATACCGAATATTTCGGCGGTATCGACATCACTGAATGTATATGGTCTTCTTGTACATTCAACTCCATTATCTCTACCAAATCCTTCTGCTGACTTAAACGGTATACCTGTTGCTTCGCATATCCCGCTATCTCTCCTTTGAATATCCTGTATCGATACTTCGGGCAAAATACGATATGATATTTACATTCGTATATCGTATGTGATAACTTCTTAAATCTACTCATTAATGTACCTCCCTTTCTATCCGTACCTTTCAGGGGAGGTACATTATAACTACTTCTACGGTCTAACCTTTTTCTGTACCACTAC
>JBDLIC010000186.1:0-5288 GCA_039715075.1 Nitrospirota bacterium | reverse complement strand
ACCGGCCCGGGACTTGACTATTCGCTAGTGAGCCAGGTTGAGGAAGGGAGTATTCTGGAAGTGCGCGGAAAGACAGACGGGTGGTTATATGTCCACTTGACGGACGGACAGTCCGGATGGGTAAAGTCAGTATTCACAGAGCGGCTTGGACCCGGAAGCGGGTAATTCATATAGATCAGGCGGGGTCCGCCCCGCCTTCCCTGTAGGGGTAATTCATGAATTACCCTTACTTCTTTTGCGTCTCATGACGATTCCAACTGCATTTTTTCGTTAAGAAAAGTAGCATTTGATTAAAAATCAATGTTACTTTAGGTAGCATTATCTATGCATCCATTTTTTATATACTTGCAACTGCCTGATTTATCTAATTTTACATAATCCTTTCTTCTGGTACTCTAATTGCAATACCCTATTAGTGAGTCAAAATAAATATTGAAAGGAGAATTAAGGAAATGACCTCACATACTAAAGGTTGGTCCAGGCAGGCTCTGATACTGAAAATGCTTATCACTACTGTTCTGATGCTTGTATTGGCAGCAGGCTGTACTTCCGCCCCTTCCGAGACTCCCGAAAAATTCGTTCTGAATTTTATGCAAAAACATATTCCGATGATTGATATATCGGTAGCTGATTTTTATGTAAAAGAAGAGCAAAACGGGATAATTGAACGTGTTAAAAAGTTAGTAGCATCAAGCAAAGAAAGTAGTGCCGCAACTTATGATTTCTCAAAGATCAAAGTAAACGTGCTTGATCAGAAAGAAGAATACGTTCATGATGAAGCAATAAACTTTACGAAAATTGCAGCCACAGGCAGTTATACAAAAACCGTAGACGGCAAATCAGAATCAGTGATTGAAGATGAAGTAATCATTCTCGAATCCGTTGCCGGAGAGTGGAAAGTAACTGAAAAGATAAACCCCTGGAAGTAATACTCACTATCGATTAGAAAAAGGGTGGAACAGCACGATGTTTCACCCTTTACTCCCTTTGAGTTTACTTTGAGTTTACAATCTTTAAGGAAGCGGCGTATCCGAATACGCTACATTTGCGTCCTCCGTTTTATAAAGCGGCAGACTCTTTCCTGCCCTTAAGTCCTCTACCCAGTCCTGGTTGAGCAGAATGGATTTTGCGCTCAACACAATGTCAGCATCCTTCAACGCATCCTCCGCACTCGCACGGTCAAATATGCCCCCGCAGATCATTATCGGGAGACCGGTCACCTCCCTCGTAATCTGAGCCATGTTCATGTCACTGTCAAATGCCTTATCAGCATATATGTATGTAGAAACAGAGATTGCATCAATCGGTTCCTTTGAAAGCAGTTGAATAATCTTCTGATATTCCTCCTTGCTCTCAAAAAGAGATACCTCCATATCAGCAACTCCCCAATTCGAAATCCTGAACGTCAGCAGCCGGTCTTCAGGAACAACACCCCTCACCGCCTGAATGACCTCATGGGCAAAGCGGTAACGGTTTTCAACGGCCCCGCCGAATGCATCCGTACGCTTGTTGGAATAGGAGGACAAAAACTGGCTGATAAGATATCCGTGCGCCCCATGCACCTCAACTCCGTCAAACCCTGCGGCAACCGCACCCTTTGCAGTATCAATAAATCCTTCTATGACCTGCTCTATTTCAAGGAGTCTGATCTGATCGGGTACGGGATAGGGGGCATTTGTTATTGGGTTGTCCTGACGGGGTGCAACTGGACTTGGAGCAATCACGCGTCCTGCGGGATTGACCTCAGGCCATGCCATCCTGCCGCAGTGAAAGATCTGCATTATCGAAACAGCCCCCTCCCTGCGGATAGATTCCACTACAGGCTTCCAGGCTTCGATCTGTTTCTCCTTGAGGATCCTTGCCTGTCCGGGATATCCCTGCGTACACTCATAGTCAGTAACAATCGCCTCGGTGTAAATAACAGCAGCCCCGTTTTGTGCCCTCCTTATGAGGAAGTCAAAGACATCTTGGCGGGGGATACTGTCCTTTACAGAGGACATCCGCGTCATCGGCGCAACGCCTATGCGATTTTTCAATTGAAAATCCTTCAGCTTAAAGGGAGAAAAAAGAATCGTGTCATTCATGGCTAAACCTCCAGACGGTTAATAAGGAACCTAACACAAGTATATCAAAACCATATGTGCCCTGCACCTGTGCATAGAAGAAAAGCTCGAAAGCGCATAAGAAGGGAAAATTGTCGGATAAGCATTTTTTCTGATATAATTAAAACCGTTTTGAAAAGCGGTTTCTTATTATTAATGCTGATAATATAGAATAAAGGAGATGAAATGCTTCCCAAAGTCAATTTATTTTTAAGACTTACTTTCATATGTACTATTCTATTAGTGACAATAACTTGATGTGCAAGCAAAGGTGCGGTAGTAATTGAAGATGAAATTGGACAACAACCTCCCCCAGGTGATTGCGAAGATTTACGTTATCATGTTCCTCCTGGTGCTTGGCTTATATATGGATAGCTATTCAATGAATTTTGACATGGATAGGCTGTATTTGCATCATTTGAATAAAGGGCTGTAGAAATGATCAGATCACTCTTTTTGACGACAATAACAGTAATGGTAATTATTGGATGTTCAGAAACCACTCATGATTTTAAAATTCGATTCAGTGACATTCAGGGTTTACGAAAAGGCAATCAAGTTTTTTTTGAAGAAACAGTTATAGGGAATGTTAAGGAGATTGAATATACTGATTCAGGTAATTATCTGGTAAGCGTATCTGTCAGGAAGCAATTCGCTTCCACTACAACGGATGCTAGCAAATTTTATATCGATGCAGAGCATGAAAGAAGCGAACAAAAAGGGATTCGGGTCGTTCAACTGGAAAAGGGCGGCAATAAAATAGAAGAGGATACTATTGTTGAAGGCCATACTAAATATGCAGTCATCTATGATCAATTTGCGTACCAGTTCAGCAAAAATATTTATATTTTAGAATCTGGGATAAACGAATTTTTTAAAGAGCTTAAAGGTTTTTCCAAAAATGAGCAGATCAAGGAAATCGAAAGACAACTGAATGAAATTATCGCTGATTTAGGGAACATGAGCATTGAAATAAAAAATAAACTTGAGAAGGAGATTTTACCTCTTTTAAGGAAGAAAATTGAAGAATTGAGGAAAAGTCTGGAAAAAACTGGCGAAGAAGAAGAGCTCAAGAACATTGATCAGAAAATTGAGGTAATCACTGATAGGCTCCGAGTCTGAGTCGCTTCCTAATAGACAGTACTAGTTCAAAACGCTAAACTTTCGTAGTAGAGATCCCCGGAATTTTCTTGAAAGTCTAAAAATACAAAAAAATCTTGTCAGATCAGCATTTTTTCTTGCTTATTGTCAAATCGCTCTCTGATCAGAAATGAAGACTTCATCATGTGATCTTCAGAATCGATGAAGGTTGCAGATTGACGAGTTCATCTTTTTATCTTCAAGATTGATGAAGGTCCCAGATTCACTACAACACCTGCGAGTCAATGAAATGGATGGATCTGAAAATCGTTTATTATTAAATGAAACAATCAAAAAAGGCAGAGCCATATAATGACTCTGCCTCCCATGCCGAATAAGTTAAAACATTATTCCTATCTGTCTTCTGATTCTCCAGTTATTAAAATGATTGCTTTTTCCATATATTTATCGGGGGATGTGCTCTATCTTTACTCTTCCGACACCCTTTTCGATTATTCCTATTTTCTTTGCAGCCCCATAAGAAAGGTCAAGGTCTCTGCCCCGGATAAAAGGGCCTCTATCATTCACGGTGACTATGACCGATTTATTATTGTCAGGATTTATAACACGTAGTTTTGTCCCGAAGTTAAATGTTTTATGCGCACAAGTCATTGCATACATATCAAATCGTTCTCCTGACGCAGTCAGTCTTCCGTTGAATTTGTGTCCATACCATGAAGCAACAACATATTTGCCTCTCTGTTGAGGGATGTAATCTACATGGGGAGTTGAGGCACAGGAAGAAAGAAACAAGGTGCATAGCATTAAAACAAACAGTGTCATTAAACACTTATTTTCTGATTTTCCTTTAATCAATTTAATCCTTGCCTTTTATTGTTTCCTTGACTGGTTACTTCGGATACTTTGATATTATTCTTTAAAATAAGATCTCATTTTTTATTGCTATCACAGAAGAAAAAGCAGTCAGGGGGAACTGACTGCCTTAGGGAGAATAAAATGAAAATGCATAAAATCACTCTTTTAACCGGTTATCCTCAGTTTATAAGTTATCCACGTATCAGCCAGGCTCCGGCTGGCACCTGTCGCCTGAGTTCTCTGCAGTCTCCCGGAGGTGGTTGCTGACCAGGAGGTTGTCCCGGAAACCAAATTCTGCATCTTCCGGGTGGAGGCATATGACCCGGTGGAATTTCAGGTAATGTGCTCTCATAGTGTCCTTGCCCAGACCCTCTATCAACTTCTACACTAACCGAACCACTCTCATCCTCAAGTATCACTTTCCCGTAAGTTGCACAGCCACCTACTAAGAACATCAAGAATAAAATAATCGCAATACGGTGAGGCATTGATAAAATACGTTCTATCATCATTTACACCTCTCTTTTAGATTAAATTTAAGATTCTGAAAAGATTCATTATTCGTATACTACTATAATCAAAAGGCAAGAAAAAATATTAAACTTCTTAATTATTAATAAGGATTTTGATTTTCAAAATATTAACTGGACTTGGTTTGATATTATGCCATAGTCAACAAAATTAAGAGCGATACAAAAACAATAATAGATAATTATAAACAGAATCCAGACTGAGTCAACCCTATTGACTACAGAGAATTATTGATATATTTCATACAGTTATATCCTAAGAATCAGAGCTCAACATACTCAGTCATATAGTCTTTAGCCATCTCGATTATTTTCATAAACGCTGTCGGGTTGCTCACGATCTTGTACTTGTCCTTCACTTCCAGCACTGCGCTGAAGACTTCATCATAATGCTTCCGGGATAAAATGAAGTTCTCCTGTCCTGAGAACAGATCGGTCACGTCTTCCATGAGCTTCTTGATTTCGTCGATCTCTTCAGGTAAGTGTAGGGGTTTATGAATTTTGAAGTTTACCTTTCTCAGACCATGCAGCCAGAATTCCGGCTGCAAACCCGCTGAGATGTCCCTCCCATGAAATGCGGGACAGGGTTGGCAGCAGACCCCAGAACAGGCTGCCATAAATGATAACGGTTATTAATGATAAACCGAGAGAGCTGATTCTTTTATTAAATATTCCCCTTGAAACCAGGTATCCGAAATAT
>JBDLIC010000185.1:0-5303 GCA_039715075.1 Nitrospirota bacterium | reverse complement strand
CTGTATTCACTTAAAGAGACAGCATTACCTTCAGTTGTGCTTAGATTAAAGTCCGGAGCAGCCTCGCCGGCCTGGATATTCATCGCTTCGGCAGACGGGCTGAAAAACAGCATTGAAATAAAGAAAATTACCAGAATAATCATTCGTTTTTCACCCCCTGATTCCTGTCATACTCCTTCAGTTTATGGCAGCCCGGAGTACAACTGCCCCCGGTCTCTGTCTTCTGAAAATTAACCGGGAGTTCCCAGCCGCCAAAAGGCACGCCCTCTCTGATGTGTTTGGGGAAATTACTTGCATGTGTTTCATGGCACGCACGGCATGTTCTGCCCTTTACCGGCTTGTTTACATGCTTGAAGTGCAGGTTCATGTCACCGTTCCTGAAATTTGTAAGTTTGGTTGTCTGCGGGTTCAGCACAAGTGTCTTCTCATGGCAGCTGAAACAGAGATTGTAACTTTCCGGTCTGAATGCCTTGTAAAAAGAAGGCGGATAAAAATGTCTGAGTATCCTGAAGTTCTTTGAACCATGAGGATTGTGACAACCGGAACAATCCTTCTGTTTGATCGGTCCATGATGGTCAGTATTTTCTGTCAGCCACTTCTTAATATCCATGAGTTTTTTACCATCAGCCCTCTTGTATTCCCTGTCATGGCAGCTAAGGCAGAGGTCCAGTGGTTCCATAAGCAGGTTCTTTCCAACGTTTGACATATGGGCATCATGACAGTTGAGGCATGATCTTTCGATCTCAAGCGCTCCGTGCTTTACAGATACTAAGGCCAGTTCTTCTTTTTTCTCTGTGTGGCAGTCCAGACAGAGCTTGGGTGTCTGCGAAGGGAGCATAAACTGCTCCGGCGCTGAATGAGGGTCATGGCACTTAGCGCAATCTTCGGAAACTGGAGTATGAACAAATTCCGCACTGTTTATCGCCTCAGCCTTATCAGTATGACACATATAACACAATTCCGGAGGCTTTGCCCTCAGGTTCTTCTCATGATCTGCTGTGTGTGGTTCGTGACACGCTACACAACCGCCTACGGCAGCAGGTCCATGCACGTATTTTTCTGCTACAAGTTCTTCATCGTGACAATTAAAACAAAGGTCGCCACCTTTTGCTACAAGCTGAAATTTGAATGGAGAACCGTGCGGACTATGGCATGATACACATTCACCCTCAGCAACCGGTGTGTGTGTAATTTTTTTAGCCTTGAACTTGTCATGGCATGAGTAGCACTTTTTCGCTACATCCTTTACTGCCCCGAATTTGTACTTCTCAGGCTTATCTTTATGCTTGCCGGATTTGCCATGGCATACAGTACATTCACCTGCTGCTACCGGGCCATGCACATATTTCTGCTTTTCCATTCCAACATGACACTTTGACGTCATACATGAATCTTTAGGTTTATCAGGCGCCTTCTTTTGTACTGCAGCCTTTTCAGGCTTTGCTTTCTGAGCAAATGATTCATGTTCAGACAATCCAAGCGATATCATTGCTATCAGCATAGTCAGTGTAAACAGTAGAAGTGTTTTCTTTTTCATGAGTACTCCTCCGAAAAATTGTAAGTTTCGAAAATAAATAACTTTTTTTATATATTTTCTGTTTCATTTATTCAAGCATAGTCCGGGCAATGTTTCTCATCTTTTGTCTGAAAATCATTAAGATCAATCTCTCAAAAGATAAAGATCTATAGAACTTCTTTAAAATTGTCCGGAATTATTGCAAACTATTTAAAAAGCAAAAGGGATGCCAGAACAAAAACATTTAAAAATCAACAAGTTAAAAATACAAATCGACCTAATAATATCAAATTGACAAACGGCTTGTCAATTTGGCAGTTATAGGATTCATACTACTTCACTATAATTCCCGCATATCCCACAACATAGCTGTTGTCACCACTTACCTCACCGGATGTCATATACTTTACAAGGCCTGCCTCTTTTGCACCAAGTTTATTTGCTGCATACAGCATAACTGTCACCGGAACAACACCGCACATGCTTATCCCCCTGCTCTTCACTGTTCTGTACAGTCCTTCGGGATCGAGATTTATAATCTCCTCGATAGCATCTTTATCTTTTGATCTTGCTTCAGAATCAGTTACGTAATGGCTCATATCAGAACTTGCTACAATATTGACCGGATAGGGGGTGTTCATGATTACATCAGCAATTGCCTCTCCGACCGCTCTGCAGTCATCCAGTGAATCGGTCTTCATTGTGATCGGAACTATCCCCACATTACTTGAAAAATGAATAATAAAGGGGAGCTGAAGCTCAAGGGAATGTTCCATACTGTGCGCGAGGTTATTTTCACTGAAAATGTGATTCTGATCCTTCAGGGCTGCTGCAAGTTTTTCATCTATCTTTAATTCACCGGTGGGAACCTGCCAGGTACCTGATGACATTATGGCAACCGGATGTCCAAGTCCAGTATGGTTCGGGCCTACAAGTATAAATGTTTCGGGAAATTCAATACCGGAAAAAACAGCACCCGCTACCTTGCCGGAATACATGACGCCTGCATGAGGAGAAACAATGCCTATCGCTCTCTCTTTTTTAACGTTTTTAACAATGCAGCTGCCAATTTCTTCTGAAAGTTTTGAAGGGGATGACTGGTAGAACTGCCCGGCAACTGAAGGTTTGCGTATCATGTTAATAATCCGTTCATTAAACTGGAAGATACAGTATATTCAGTCTGCAAAAACTATTTCCCCTCTTGATGACCAGCATTCAAAAGTTAATATTCCTCGCTATATTCACGGTCCGCAAGATTCTGGAACCTCGTGTACTTGTCTATAAAAGCGAGATGAATTCTCTTTGTCGGTCCGTTCCTCTGCTTCGCTATTTCAAGATCGGCAATACCTGTAGGTGCTTCGTCTTTTTTATAGTAGTCTCCCCTGTAAAGAAACAATATTGTATCCGCATCCTGTTCAATAGCTCCTGATTCTCTCAAGTCAGCTATGATCGGGTGCTTGTCATCACCCCTCTGTTCACAGCTCCTGTTAAGCTGGCTGATTACGATAACAGGAACAGACAGGTCCTTTGCGAGGGCCTTTAGCGAGCGTGATATTTCAGATATCACCTGCTCTCTCGCTGTAAAGCTGCCTACTCCGCTCATAAGCTGCAGATAGTCAATAACAATAAGCCCCAGACCGTGCTCTGCCTTGAGACGCCTTGACTTGGCCCTTATATCGAGTACAGAATTAAACGTATCATCAATATATATAGGGGCTTCCGAAAGCCTCCCTGCCGCATTTACGAGTTTCCTGTAATCTTCCTTGCTGTGAAATCCTGATCGTACAGCCTTTGAATCAACCTCAGCTTCCGAGCAAAGCATTCTCAAAACTATCTGCTCTTTTGTCATCTCAAGGCTAAAAACTGCTATCGGTCTTTTTTCCACAATTGCGGCATGTGTAATAATGTTAAGGCTGAACGCGGTCTTTCCCATACCGGGCCTTGCACCGATAACTACCAGATCACCGGGGTGAAAACCCGTTGTCGCCTCATCAAGGTCCAGAAAACCGGTGGGAAGCCCGGTAATACGCTCTTTTTTGTCAAACAGTTTATCAACGAGTTCTATGGTGTCCTTTACAATATTCTTTATGTGGACGTATGTCTGCCCCACCGCTTTTTCCGATATGGCAAATATCTTTGTTTCAGCCTTGTCCAGCAGTTCATTTACATCCTGTTCCGCATCGTAACTCATTGTTACAATTTCGGTTGCAGTATGAATGAGACTCCTTAAAACAGACTTCTCCTTTACGATTTTCGAGTGATATCTCGCATTGGCAGCTGTCGGTACCAACCCCACAACTGTGCTCAGATATGACGCTCCTCCAATATTTTCGAGCTGTTCCTTTCTGCTCAATTGCTCTGTAAGGGTAATTAAATCGATGGGCTCGTTCTTCTCATAAAGATCGAGCATAGCGATGAAGATCTTTTTATGGGAATCTTTATAGAAATCACCAGGACCGACCAGCTCTATTACCGCTCCGAGCGCCTCGTTCTCAAGAAGAACAGCACCCAGTATAAACTGTTCAGCTTCAACGTTCTGGGGGGGGATACGGTCAAGGCCAGCTGACGGCGGTCCTGCCGTTAATCCCTTTTCATTCCGGACTGGTTCAAGCATTCAGATGCTCCTACTCTTTAGATGATCCGTCTTGCCTGGCTTCGGTTTCGGCTGTTTCTTCAGTCGTGACTTCCTGTTTAACCTCAGCTTTTGCTGCTTCTTCAACTGTGCTGTCCTGCTTAACTTCAACTTTTACCGTAGCGGTTACATCCTGACGGACTTTAACAGATACATCATACGTTCCAAGTCGCTTTATCGGCTCTGCCAGAACTATCTTGCGCTTATCAACCTCAATACCCTTTTTGGATATCGCCTCTGCTATGTCCATAGTTGTTACAGAACCGAAGAGCTTGTCCCCCTCTCCAGCCCTGGCTTCTATGGTAATTGAAATCTCAGAGATTTTGTCTGCATATTCACCTGCTGCAATCTTGATCTTATCAGCCTTCACATGAATCATCTTTTTCTGGTGCTCAAACTGTTTCAAATTATTCGGATTTGCTTCAACCGCAAGGTTACGGGGTATAAGATAATTTCTCCCATATCCCTTTGCCACATCTACAACAGTTCCTATTATTCCGAGATTATCTACATCCTCTTTTAATATTACTTTCATATCGTTACTCTCCCATCTTTTTATATTTAGTTTTGAAATCTGTTGTTATTCGATAGTCAGATATTTTAGCTCAAGCAGGAGAAAAAATAAAAGGCAAAAATTTATTACATTAATATAAATGATGTTTAAGGACCATGTAATATAAAAGAAGTCTCATTTGTCAGGGAATATCTTTCCGGGATTAAGAATGCCTGCAGGGTCAAAAATATTTTTCACTGCTTTCATTAATTTTATATTAATATCCGGGAGTTCCATTCCAATATATTGTTTTTTTGTAATTCCTACCCCGTGTTCCCCTGATATCGTCCCCCCAAGTTCCAGGGCCGCCTCAAATATGTCCCTGACCGCTTTTTTTGCTCTCTTAAATTCTTCAGGATTACTTTTGTCTGTCATTACATTCACATGAATATTCCCATCACCGGCATGTCCGAAATTTGCAATCGTCAGATTATATTTCTCTGAAATCTTCCTGAGAGCGTTGAACATCTCCTGAATACACCCGCGGGGTACAACTATATCTTCATTAATTTTAGTCGGCTTTATCCGGTACAGTGCAGGTGAGATCGCCCTCCTCGCCTCCCATATGCGCTGTTTTGCAAACTGGTCTGCATCAGCTTGTC
>JBDLIC010000184.1:0-5452 GCA_039715075.1 Nitrospirota bacterium | reverse complement strand
CCGATTACAATCTTCATCCTGAGCGGATTTTGTTTATTGCCAAAATATATCATCAGTATTTACGAGAACTCCAGAAACTCTCTATGTTGAAGTTATCAACGATTTTTATCTTTCGTTTGAGTTCACGATAACTTACAGAAATATTGATTTTTAATATTTGTAAATGATGCTAGATTTCAGTTGTTAATACACATTTATTGTTTTTATCTGCTTCATAATTTCTTCAAAATCTTTAGAAATAATAGTATCAAGATGAAAGTTTGTTATCTCCTTTCATCTCCTCTTAGGCAGCCAGCCCCCCCTGGCTGCCTTTTCTCCTTTTTCCTTAATTCTTTGTTACTTACAGCTCAATTTATTAAGCCTCACCTCTGAATACAACATTACACGCAGTAATCAATAACTCCCTCCAAAGATGTATAATGAATATAAATAATATTTCCCCCGGAGGAATTTGTAATGATACAAAGGCATATAAAAATATTTCTCACATTCTTATGTCTGTTATTATTCTTCACTTCTATAATCAGGGCCGATGATGCCGGTGGAACAGAGCTGAATAAAAAAACCATGCCGCTCTCCATTGACAGAGGAAAGCTTCTGGTGCTTAAAAAAAATCTTGACATTGCCATTGAAAAAATAGTCCCACAGATCGAAGCAGTGAAGGTTGATAAGGAGAGAGGTGATTTTGATCCACTGTTTTCGAGTTCCTTTAAGCGTGAGGATTCAACCACACCCCTAAGCTCCCGTTCTTCAGTAGCTGCAGGAGGAAGAGGTTCTGTTGAATCGGAAGTATACAGCTTGAATACCGGCGTATCCGGAAAGGTCCCTCTCGGGACGGAATACTCGGTTGGGTTTGAAGATATATGGACGGAAAACACATTTAATGAGTTTCAGGCTGAATATGATTCATTTGCAGGCATAAGAATCACCCAGCCGCTTCTTAAAAATTTTGGCTCTGACATAAACCGTTTTGATATACACATTGCACAAAAAAATGAAGAGATTTCTGTTAATGAGTTGAAAACGGACGTCATTGATATTGTAGCTGATTTCAAAAACGCATACTGGGACATGGTGTTATCGATTGAGAATCTGAAGGTGAAAGAGGAATCCCTGAGACTTGCCGAATCACTTCTGGATATGAACCGTAAAAGACTGAAGGCCGAAGTTGTTTCACCGCTGGAAGTAATCCAGGCAGAGGCCGGCGTTGCTTCCCGGAGAGAGGCGGTCATCATGGCTGGAATAAACGTGAAAGAAAAAGAGAATATATTAAAGAGGTTGATATCCGCTGATGTATACAGCCTTAGAGATATTGACATAATACCCACAGATAAACCGGTTGTTATTCCTGTCGCACTTGAACTGGAGGAGAATATCAAAGACGGCATTGAAAACAGGCCTGATTACCGGAAGATAAAGGTTGAGATTGAGAAAAACGATCTGGAAATTCAGTATGCAAAAAACCAGAAGTTTCCAAACATTGATCTGGAGGCGAGCTACGGCTATAACGGGCTTGGTGACAGTTTTAATAATTCCCTGAAAGAGATGGATGATAATCCCGAGTGGTCACTGGGGATGGTTGTAAAGATCCCCATAGGCAACCGGGCAGCCAGAGGGGACTTGAGAATTGCGCAGCTTGATGCAGAGAAGGCGCTCTTAAATCTGAAGAACATGGAACAGCAGATTATTGTCGAGATAGACAATGCCATAAGAAAGGTGGATATGAACAGGCAGCGGATTGAGGTTACAAAGATATCGACAAAACTGGCAGAAGAATCATTAAGGGCTGAGGAGCTGAAACTGAAAGAAGGGCTTTCAACCAGCCACGATGTTCTTGAATTTCAGGAGGATCTTGCGGAGGCAAAGTCCCGTGAAATAAGCGCCATTATTGATTACAATAAATCACAGGTAGAGCTTTCACGTGCAAAAGGGATGCTTCTGGAAGACGAAGGAATAAGATTTTATGATGAAGTTTCGGTGAAATCCGGGAGGGAAGCTTATCAATGAAGAAACTGATCTGGTTTATATCCGTTGCTGTGATTCTGTTTGCCGCTTTTTATTTTTTCCGGTCAAACAATTCCGGAGAAGTCTCGGAGACATTCAGGACAGCGCTGATACAAAAAGGTGATCTGAAGATTACCGTGGCAGCAACAGGAAAGGTTACGCCTTATATAGAAATAGAAGCAAAGTCCAAGGCAGGAGGCGAGATAGTAAGCTTTCCTTTTGAAGAAGGTGATGATCTGAAAAAGGGAGAGACTGCTGTGCGGCTTGACAAGGAGACCGAGCAGTCGAGGGTGAACCAGGCTAACGCCGATCTGCTGATAGCGGAGGCCAGACTGGAAAAAGCAAAGATCACTCTGAAAGATGAGGAGCTTCGCCTGAAGCGACAGAAGAGCCTTTTTGAGGACAGGGTCATATCGAGACAGGACCTGGACAATATCATTCTTGCCGCAGAAAGGGCAAAAAGCGATGTAAAGATCGCAGAAGCCGAACTTATCCGTGCCAAAGAGACGCTTAAGGAAGCTGAGGACCGCCTGAAAGATACGGAAATAAAGGCCCCCCTTAGCGGCACTATCCTTAGAAAATATGTTGAAGAAGGACAGGTGATAGCCTCTACTACATCCTCGGCGTCCGAGGGCACGCTCTTGTTTACCATGGCTGACCTGAACAAATTATATGTCGAGGCAATGGTGGATGAGACCGATATCGGCAGGATCAGGACGGAACAGAAAGTAACAATAAGTGTAGACGCTTATCCGGAAAAAACTTTTACAGGAAAAGTGGTAAGGATAGCCCCGAAGGGAAGAGTCGAAAGCACAATTACTGTTTTTGATGTAACGATAGAAGTGCGGGACAAAGACAAAACAATGCTGAAGCCCATGATGACTGCCGACGCGGAGATACTGACAGATCTGAGTAAAAATGTCCTTCTTATCCCGTCCGAAGCAGTAAGGGAAGAGGGAGATGTAACCGGAATATATAAACACTTGGAAGGCAAACCCGTATGGTCTCCCGTCAGAACAGGCAGGAGCAATGGTATCCTTACAGAGATTCAGGGTGACCTTAAGGAAGGAGAGGAAATTATTATTTCAGGGATAGAAGGGGGTAAAGTAAAATCTGACCGCAACAGCAATCTGAGAAGAGGCTTCCGGCTGTTCAGAAAGAGATAATAATTTGATACATGCTGACAATGTAAAAAAAACTTATACTGCGGAAAAGCATGAGGTACACGCACTAAGGGGTGTGACCCTTGACATACAGAAGGGGGAATTTATCGCCATTATGGGCCCTTCAGGAAGCGGCAAAAGCACCCTCATGAATATCCTCGGATGTCTCGATCGTCCTACGGAAGGCAGCTACTCTCTTGATGGGCTTGATGTAGGGGAGTTAGGGGAAGACGAACTTGCCGGGATCAGGAACAGGAAAATCGGTTTTGTTTTCCAGTCATATAATCTTTTAAACAGACATTCAGCTGTTGAAAATGTGGAGCTTCCCCTCCTTTATGCGGGACTTGAAGACACAAGAGAAAAGGCAATCAACGCTCTGGAAGAGGTCGGACTGTCGGGCCGTGCAGACCACAAACCTAATGAGCTGTCAGGCGGGGAATCTCAGAGGGTTGCCATTGCAAGGGCAATTGTACTTGACCCTGCCATAGTTCTGGCTGACGAACCTACGGGCAACCTTGACTCTCGTACCGGCAATGAAATAATCCAGCTTCTTGATTCATTGCATAAAAAAGGTACTACCATAGCAATAGTAACACACGATCAGGACATAGCCAGCAGGTGTCAAAGAACCATTTATATACATGACGGGCTGATACAAAAGGATACGGCTGTGGAGAATTGATATGCTATTGTGGAAAGTAATAAAGGTTGCTTTTGTAGCTATAATGGCAAACAAGATGAGGTCGTTCCTGACCATGCTCGGAATAATAATCGGGGTAGGGGCCATTATCGCCATGCTCTCAATAGGCGAAGGGGCAAAGCAGCAGGTTACCGACTCTATACGGAGATTCGGCACTAATCTTCTCAGGGTAAGGCCCGGTGCCGCCCGCATAGGTCATGTCCGCACGGGAGCGGTTGAGACACTTAAAAGGGAAGATGCCGATGCTATAAAGAAAGAGGTACCGCATATAAACCTGGTTGCCGCTACCGTAAGAAATATGGGACAGGTGAAATATGCAAATAAAAATGCTGCAACACGTGTGATAGGAACAACCCCGGATTATACGGAAGTGAACAATTCCCCGGTAGATAAGGGACATTTCTTTGATATGAAAGATGTCAAATTAATAAGGAAGGTGGTTGCTCTGGGAACTACTGTAAAAAAAGAACTCTTCGGTGAGGG
Source organism: Nitrospirota bacterium (assembly GCA_039715075.1). Lineage (GTDB taxonomy): Bacteria > Nitrospirota > Thermodesulfovibrionia > UBA6902 > UBA6902 > JBDLIC01. Next base: position 1,102 of record JBDLIC010000184.1, on the reverse strand, counting down.
GGTGGCAGTCGGGAAACAGATCAAGATCAATGGTGTTAATTTTATGGTCATTGGTGTTATGGAAAAAAAAGGACAGACCTCATGGTGGGACCCTGATGACCAGGTATTTATTCCTCTCACCACCTCGCAAAAGCGCCTGTTCAAACAGGACCATGTAGATAATATCTATGTCCAGGTTGAGAGCATTGAGAAAATTGAGCAGGTGAAGAAATCCATAGACAGGATAATGAGGATAAGACACAGGATTCAGAAAGGTGAAGAATCCGATTTTAATATCAGGGATTATTCAGAATATATATCATCTCTGCAAGAGGTCGGACAGACCTTTGCGACTCTTTTAGGCGGTATTGCAGCCGTTTCTCTCTTGGTGGGCGGTATTGGAGTCATGAATATAATGCTTGTCTCCGTAACGGAGAGGACCAGGGAGATAGGTGTCCGAATGGCTGTCGGTGCGAGAAGGAGAGACATATTACGACAGTTCCTGATAGAAGCTCTGGTGATAACTTTTATGGGCGGTGTGCTCGGCATAGTACTCGGCATTTCAATTTCATACGGGGTCTCGAACTTTGCCGAATGGAACACCATTATTAAACCATCTTCCGTCTTGCTTGCATTTATATTCTCTGTCCTCGTGGGGATTATCTTCGGGCTTTATCCTGCAAGGAAGGCTTCTTTGATGAAACCAATTGAAGCGTTGAGATATGAGTGATAAGATATATTTAAGAAAAATAACTGTTGAATTAAAAGACGAGGGATCAGGCCCCTTTTTTTCTGCTTGCTTTCAATCGTTAATAAACTATTTTCAGATTCATCCATTTCATTGACAACATGATGGTATCCGCAATTCTGAGTAGCATAGGATCTGACGATAACCGATAGCAATCGTCACTCAGTAGCCCTTTTATTGATTGCCGTTATAAATAAGCGGGTGATAGCACCCATATAGATCCTTACTTTATCTGCATTATCAATAAGCCAAACATTCAAAGAACATTTACGGTTTCAACTGTTGATCATTAAATTTTATGGAAATCGAACTTTGAATACCCCGTTTTGTAAACGGGGATGAAAAAGTTCACCTTTTTTAAGAAAAAAGGTAATG
>JBDLIC010000183.1:0-5554 GCA_039715075.1 Nitrospirota bacterium | reverse complement strand
GGTGTCTGTTCATCAAAAAAAACTCCGGTCGGAGAAGACATCTTATCTGTGTTCTGTGCTCTGTGCTCTGTGTTCTGATAAGGTATCACGCTCTCTGCCACACCGCCCTTTCCATAAGCAATGACAGGCGTGCCGCACGCCTGTGCTTCAACAGGAATTATCCCGAAATCCTCTTCAGCCGCGAATATGAACGCCCTTGCTTTCCGCATGTATTCAATCAATACACTATTGCCCTGGAACCCAAGAAATTCAATATTCTTCTTTGCCCTGTTCTTCACTTTTTCGAAGTCCGGACCGTCACCGATTACTACAAGGGGCAGACCGTTTTCCGAAAAGGCCTCAACGATCATATCCATTTTCTTATAGGAGACCATCCTGGACGCGGCAAGGAAATAATTGTCTTTGTTCTCATTCAACTGAAATGCATCAATATCAACCGGCGGGTAAATAACCGTTGAGTCCCTGCCATAGGACCGCTTTATCCGGTCCTGAATGTAGTATGAGTTTGCAATGAAGTAATCGACCTGCTGCGCTGTATTATAATCCCAGCTCTTGATCCGGTCGAGAATAAAATTAATGACTGCACCCTTCAGCCCGGCATCCAGCCCGGACTCTCTCAGGTATTGCTCCCTCAGGTCCCATGCATAACGCATGGGCGTATGACAGTAGCAAATCTGGAACTGCCCGGCCCTTTTTTTAATGCCTTTCGCAACAGAGTGTGAGTTCGAAATAATGACATCATAACCGGTCACATCAAGCCGCCGAACCGCCAGAGGCATCAGAGGCAGGTAATTCCGGTATTTGCTTCTTGCAAATGGAAGCTTCTGAATAAAGGACGTGTTGGCCTTCTTGTTAAGAACGAACCCCCTTTCGTCATCCTGAAGAAAATCGACCTGGCAGAACAAATCTGCATCAGGATAAAGTCTGACGATCTGCTCTAATACCCTTTCCGAGCCGGCATAGTTGACGAGCCATTCATGGATGATAGCGGTTCTCATATAATATCTTCCGGTATGCGTTGATCGTGATATGCTTTCTACTGCAGTTCTTTACGAAGGAATTCAATAAACAATCTTATTTCCTTTTCAAAACGACCGGCTGTGTTTTCAAATTTCTCTGCAAGAATATCTATACGGTCGCCTTTTAACTCGAAGCCATAAATATTTCTAAATAAATGTCTGAAGGCCAGAAACTCATCAAGATCCGCTGCAAGCTCTTCGGAAACAACCTGCGGCCTTAGTCCTTCTAAAGATATTGTCATTTTATAAAGAAGGTTTTTGTGCCATTTCTCCGTGTCCTCATATCCGCCATTCATCTCCACAGAGATCTTTTTAAATACTCTTTCACAGACGTTGTAAAAATCATGCAGAATCGATCCCTTTGATCTCTTAAAGATAATGTCCGTTTCCGATATTATTTTCTTAAGCTCAGAACGAAGCTCCTGAAGATTTTGGAGCTCTTTCTCAATTGAAGAGATGATCTCAAGAAGTCTTTCTTTCATCAGAGCTTTCTGCCACTCCTCTCTACCCTGAACTTGCTGTCACCATCAAGCTCTTCATAGGGTTTGAGGTCAATATTAAAACTGCTGTTGGAGATTAAAAAAGCCAGAGCCTTAAAAAACAATTCCTTCCGCAGCCCCTTTATGACAAAATCTATATCGGATTGCCGGGTAAAACCTCTATCTTTTAAGACGGATCCAATGAGGAAAAGAGAATCAAATTCATATTCCTGCCACAGCAGTATTGAAAGCCTCTCAGCCTCTTTTAAAGCCTTCTCTCTGAGAAGCTCTTTCTCTTTCTCCTTTTCTTGTATGAATTCAATATATCCCATTGGATGTAAACTCAATTATACACTTCCATAGGTGTTACATCAATATTGCCTTTTATCAGATAATGGAAAAAGCATGCTATTTCATTTCCTGTCCTAAATAAAAGTTTGTCTCCAGCTTTTCCCTCATTCAATAATTCCCGGAAATATATTAATCACTTTATTGTCAACCAATAATGTCTTGCTATCCTGGGGATGGATCCAATCCATGCAAGGGGACTCATGTTTTTTATAAGCACCTTATGATTATGGATAAAGTCCCGAAACCAATCCGTCTTATTTTCGGTCCGGCTTCCGCCTGAAGGGACTTCATGGTGCATAACGACTGCATCTCCAAGGTATCGCCCATAATTCCCTTTCTTAGCCATCCGCAAGCCAAAGTCAGCTTCAAAACCCCATGCATTACCCTTAAAATCCTGATTGAATTTGCCGATCTTCAGAAATGACTCTCTTCGTAGACCCATATTACAGCCTCTTGGCGAATTGATTGTACAGAACCCGGGTTGATTAAAGTTACCAAACAGAAGCCCAATCCCGTTTAACCACCCCACTATGCGACCGTTTAGTTTTGTGTCTTTATTTAAGAAGATTCCACAAACCATTTCAAGTGAAATCCTGAACCACTCCAAGACCGCATGCTGTGAACCCAAGATACGTACTTCGCGTCCAGACGTATATGCTAAATGAGGATTTTCAGTAAATGCCGATATATGAGATTCTAACCACCCCGTGCATGGAATTGCATCATCGTCCAGAATCAGACAGATATCAGCGGAAGAAGTAGAGATGCAGTAATTCAGTGACTTTGTTGTTGAGGGAGTCTGAAATTTCTCAACGCGCACATTGGAATCGCTCTCCAATTGCGAATGAATATCGCTGTCAGGCATTTTCCCTTGCAGTCCTAAACAAATTTTAGTATCAGGATATAACTGTCTGATCTTTTGCAATGAATCCCTGAGGATATTCAATCGGTTATAACTCGGTATGACTATTTCGACTGTCAGGTCATGATCAGTCAATGCAACAGTCCTGCCGGGCGGAAAATTTCCGCTGATATAAATAAATCATTTATATTTTCGCTTTATGACTACTTCTCTTATTTTTTCAGGCAAAATAATTTTCATTATATTTTTGATGAATGCATATAAAATTAACCATATATAATACAGGTCAATCTTAAAAGATGCATTATGTCTTCTCACGATCATCCATTGCTCTTTAATGTTGGGTATGACATTCAAATCAGAATATCCGCCGTGCGCGGTAGAGGAAATGACTGTCTCAATTTTGCAGAATTCACATTTATCCATATAAGCGGAATAGATAAAATTATAGTCTGCGCCTATCTTATAGTCAAGATTAAATGGGTGCTTTTGCATTAGAGACGTCTTCACAAACATACTCTGATGATTTACGATCATTCCTTTCCACAACTCTGTTATATCCAGAGCTTTTCTGATTACAGAAAGCTCACTACCATATATAATTTCATTGTTTCCGTAGATTATATCCGCCTTCCCATAATTGCTGCTAAACACCTTTTTAACTGTGTCAGGCTCATAAAATGTGTCCCCGACATTCATGAAATTAATCCACTCGCCTGTGGCCAGGGAAACGCCCTTGTTCATCGCATCATAAATACCATTGTCCGGCTCACTTAACCAATAAGCTATTTTGTCATTGTACTGCCTGATTATCTTGAGGGTCCCGTCCGTAGAACCTCCGTCAATAATAATGTGTTCTATGTTTTCGTAAGTCTGCCCCAGGACACTCTGAATTGTCTTTTCTAAAGTTTTTTCTCCATTGAAAACAATAGTGACAATACTGACCAGCGGCTTGCCGGGTCTTGATGTTTTGTCAGACGTTTCATTAAGACGAAGGCCGCCCTCGGTCCGGTTCGGATGCGGAGGGAGAGCCCTGTACTCCTTGATAGTTGGAGGTGAAGTATATTCCATGTTACCGTGAAATTAAGTTTTTGACCTTTTTAAACTGTGTGTAGAAGAACGGGTACCTTTTTAGACGATTTTTTATGCCCTGAGTGACAGAATGTTGATTGTTTAGTTGTTCTGCGATTCTGCTGTCTTTAAAAAAGTCTTTAGTATATTCTTTTGCGTGACCTCCGGGAAGAATAATATAGACTTTTGTGCTGGTATTGCAGTATTGGGTTGATGCCAGGTTGTACAGGTGTTTTATCGACTTGGTATCAGACGTTGCTATTAGGTGCACTTTATGTTTTATGACGGAATTGCCGGCTGTCGTGCCATTAAAGTTAGATGCGTTATAAGAGCCTACTATTTTGGTATCCGGAAGCCATGAATAAAAAGATTCCTGCCCTTTGGCAACGATGATATCCACATGAAGATTTTTCTTTTTCAATCTGTTGACAATGTTCAGTCCATGATCAACATCGGTCGAACATAGCAGGCATGTTCTTTTAGAGCCGATCAATCTGGTATCAGCAAGGCTTTCCAGTCCGAAGTTGTCAAGTTCGGGCGTGTTATCTTCACTGTTAAATTTATCGTTGTCTGTAAAATCAATTTTTCTTACATAAAATAAATTGGCTTCATATGAAGTGTTTTTTGTGCCTAAGTGTATTTCAAAGGCAAATGCCTTTTTTGCCTTTGTTTTTAGTGAAAGTGGAATTGTCAAATTATGCCACATTCCTCTTGTGAGTTTGTCCATATAAATGTTTTCGTTATTCACAGATACACTTATAGTCGGAGTGTCGTAATTGCTAACATAGGGAACAAGTAATGATACCGAAACATAAGGCATGCGGGACTTCTTTAAGCTGAAAAATAATCTCGATCTCAAATATGCGGCGCGTTTACCTTCACCAGTTACCTGTATCTTCCATCCGTTTAATAGACGAAACTTTGGATGTTTAGTATCAAGGAGGTTAAGGTCAATGAACTGGTCCGGTATAAAGTCAGATAGCCTGCTGATGCCTGTCTGTTGGTCTTCAAGATGACGAGCATATTCTCCCGGGAAAATAATTTCCTCGCCAAATTCCGGCTGTAAGGTTGTTATAGGTGATTTTTTCTGTACAACAAATGAAATCGAACCGTTGAAATGGGGAAGTTCTCTTAAAGCATCGTCAATTTGCCATTCGTGAGGATAGTCATAATCGTTGCCGCAACTGTGTGTAAATATCCGTATGTCGAGGCTCTCCTTATGTTCTATGAATGTTTTAATGAATTCATCAAACCTGGGAACGCGTTCATTGATCCCCCTCATGACGGCTGTATTATTATTAAATATTGTTGATTCGAACTCTTCAGTAGAACTGTTATTGCTGAAAGAGTCTGACATTGAGATCAGGTATCCTCCGGGCTTCAGAACCCTGATTGCCTCACTTATCGAACAGGGGATGTCTAAGAGATGATGTAGTGAAGCATTTGCAATAACTGTGTCAAATTGTTCGTCTGAAAAAGGCAGGTTGCTGGCTGACCCACCGAACCATCTGAATTGCCCTAAATTATGCAGCCCTATTCCTGATAAAATTGGATTAAATTCCAGGCAGGTAATGTGGGCACCAGTGCGGCTTACAATTAAGCTGTCATATCCAGAGCCCGCACCAATATCCAAAACGGTTTTCCCTGAAAGCTGAAGGTTGCTGGAGAGATATTTGAACCATTTATAATCATTTACGCGGTGCTCAAACCAGTCAGGTTTTTTCTGTATGTTATGTTTGAGCAGTATTTTGGCAGGATAAGGGCTGAGGCAA
>JBDLIC010000182.1:0-5574 GCA_039715075.1 Nitrospirota bacterium | reverse complement strand
GTTTATGTTTTTCACTTGAACCCTCGAATCCTTGACCCCTTGAACCCTTTATTTTTTACTTCGCATACTCCACGTATCTCGATTCCCTGATCACCGTAACCTTTATCTGTCCGGGATAGGTAAGCTCTCCTTCGATCTTCTTTGCCAGGTCTCTCGAAATCTTGGCGCAGACTTCGTCATTTACTTCTTCCGGTTTTACAATTATCCTCACTTCTCTTCCGGCCTGTATCGCATAAGACTTGTTTACTCCGTCAAAGGATGTGGCTATTTCTTCCAGTTTTTCAACACGTTTTATATAGTCAACCAATGTCTCTTTTCGCGCTCCGGGTCTTGCAGCAGAAAGGGCATCAGCAGCAGCTACAAGCGATGCTTCGACTGTTGCCGGGTCTCCTTCCCCATGATGCACTAAAATGGCGTTAACGACTTTATTGTTCTCTCCATATTTTTTGGCCATGTCCGCCCCGATTGACTGATGCGATCCTTCAATTTCGTGGTCGATTGCCTTACCAATATCATGGAGAAGCCCGGCTCGTTTGGCAAGCTTGGAATTGACTCTCAGCTCCCCTGCCATCATACTTGCCAGATATGCCACTTCTCTTGAATGCTGGAGGACATTCTGTCCGTAAGATGTCCTGTATTTCAGTCTGCCGAGCAGCTTAACAAGTTCCGGGTGAATTCCGTGAAGGCCGATATCAAAGACAGCCTTTTCACCTTCTTCCTTTATTGTCGCGTTAATCTCTTTATTGACCTTCTCTACTATTTCTTCAATCCTCGTAGGATGTATCCTGCCGTCGCCAATGAGACGTTCAAGGGAAATTCTTCCTATTTCCCTACGAACAGGATCAAAACAGGACAGCAGCACTGTTTCGGGTGTATCATCAATAATAAATTCAACTCCTGTGGCAGCCTCAAGGGCCCTGATGTTCCTGCCCTCCCTTCCGATTATCCTGCCCTTCATTTCATCACTTGGCAGGCTGACGGCTGAGATAGTGTGATCACTCGTATACTCACTGGCATACCGCTGTATGGCCACGCTCAGGATCTCCTTTGACTTTCTGTCTGCTGATTCGAGGACTTCATCTTCAATTCTTTTTGCCACCTTCGCAGCCTCAAACCTGGATTCCGCCTCAACTCTCTGCAAGAGTTCATTTCTCGCTTCCTCTTCACTCAGGTTAGAGATCTTTGACAGGACCTCTTTTTGCTGAACAATCAGGGCTTCGCTATTGCGCTCCTTCTCCTGCAGCGCGTCTTCCCGGTTGTTCATGTCCCTCTCTTTTCTGCTAAAGTTATACTCTTTTTTGTCGAGCTGTTCGATCTTCCGGTCAAACATTTCCTCTCTCTGTCTTAATCTCCGGTCAAGCTGGTTCAGCTCCAAACGACGCTCCTTCAGCTCTTTCTCCGCCTCTGTCTTTAAACGGAAAGTTGTGTCCTTGGCCTCAAGCATGGCCTCTTTTGTAATCGACTTTGCTTCTCTTTCTGCACCCTTTAAAACACTGCTGGCCTTCTCTTCTACTTCCTTAAGTTTCTTGCCTGTGCTTGTTTTATGATAAATCAGTGATAAAACGAAGCCAACAACGAGACCTGCAGCCAGAACAACGTAGGGATTCACTGTACTAATCATTATCTGCTCCTCCTTTTGGATAACCTTTTCTTGAATATTTTCTCGTAGCCTTGTTCTGATGGAAAAAAGAACATCTTGTTGCCTGCAACATATTGCTGCTCAACATACTGGTCCTTGTAATTATGCGGATATTTATAACCCGCCCCTGCTCCGAGACGGGATGCTCCTTTATAGTTTGCGCTTTTCAGGTGAGACGGCACCGGTGAAAGCCTTTTTTCTTTTATGTTTGCAATGGCATTATCTATCCCTTTATAAGAAGCATTGCTTTTGGGGGACATAGTAATATAGATTGCCGCCTGCGACAGAGGGATGCGTCCTTCCGGCATACCAATGGATTCAACGGCATGAAAAGCTGATACCGCAACCTGCAGTGCCCTTGGGTCCGCGTTGCCCACATCTTCTGAAGCGCAAATAATTATTCTCCGTGCTATATACAGCGGGTCCTCCCCTGCTTCTATCATCTTTGCCAGCCAGTACAGCGCAGCATCGGGGTCTCCCCCTCTCATGCTTTTTATAAAGGCTGAAATAGTGTCATAATGTTCATCTTCACTGTAATAAAGTGATTTTTTCTGCAATACTTCTTTTGCCAGTTTAATATCAAAAAGAGAGCAGTCCGTACTTTTAATTATAAAAAAACCCATTTCAATTATATTAAGGGCCCTCCTCGCATCTCCTTCTGAATGCACAGCAATAAAGTCCAGCGCATCCGGTTCCAGCTTTATGTTAAATTCCCCAACCCCGTTCTCTCTGTCATTTAACGCCCTGTTGATCAGTGTTTTGATCTCTTCTCTACTCAAAGGGAAAAACTGAAATATCATCGACCTTGATGACAAAGCCGGTATGATAGAAAAAAACGGGTTTTGTGTCGAAGCCCCTATTAATGTTACAAGACCGTTTTCTACATCAGGGAGCAGGGCGTCCTGTTGCAACTTATTAAACCTGTGGATCTCATCAATAAAAAGGATTGTCCGGTCAGCCCTCTCTGCTTCTTTCAGGGCTTCTTTGATATCCCCCACTCCGGACGTAACCGCATTCAGGGCTATAAAGGAAGCCCTGGTTTTTTTTGCTATGATATGAGCAAGAGCGGTCTTCCCTGTACCGGGCGGTCCATAAAGGATAAGCGAAACAATCGAGTCTCTTTCAATGGCCTCTCTTAACGGCTTTCCATGTCCGAGTATATGCGATTGTCCGGTAAAGTCATCCAGATCGCGCGGCTGCATCCTCCAGGCAAGCGGGGCCCTTCTGTCTGATTTAAATAATTCCATTTCATTATCAGAGAGGGGCTGATTCTCTTACATGCAGTGAACGGCGATATTGAAAAGCTTAAGACAGAAGGTATCTTACATCAAAGGCGGCATAATTAAATTATTTAACTTTCGGGAATATTTAAGATTAACCTCTTTAAGATTCTCATATAACCCATTGAATTTCAAATAAGATAGAGAATCGAAATATTTTTCACGAGGCCTTAAAACCTGATTGTTGTATTTATAATTATCCATATCCCAAGAAACCTTGACTATCCAAGTAACTAAATCAATAACCGGTGCAACTGCGAGATAAAAGACCCACCTTGCCGTGTAGAATAAAAACTTGAATCCCTGTTGTAAACAGGTGGGTGCCTTGAAAGAAAGATCAGGCATAGTCCCTTGCGGGCGCACAACACTTAGCTTTCGCTGGCCCCCAAATTCTCGAATGTCGGAAAAAGTTCTTACTCTTATCACTGACAAGGCAGGCAAACCTCCCTTTTAACCTATTTATAACAGAAAAACAGACTATTAATCAAGTAAAACCCACTCGTACGCTATAACGGGCAAAGTAGAAGCAGCCTATATAACTCCGTAATTTACAAGTACTTTTTTCAGTTTCTCCTTATTTTCAGTGCTCATCTGGCAGAGAGGCAATCGCATTTCTTCCTGGATTTTCCCCATAAGACTGAGGGCCGTTTTGACAGATATAGGATTGGTCTCGATAAACATCCCTTTATTTAGCGGTTCAAGTTTAAAGTGCAGGTCCCTGGCCTCATCGACTTTCCCTTCGAGCAGCGCACTGCACATGGAAGATAAATCTTTGGGAGCAACATTGGCTGATACGGAAATTGTGCCTTTCCCCCCAAGCAGCATTAAAGAGAAAGTGGTGAAATCATCCCCGGAAAGAACCGTTATATTGTCACCGCACAGACGGATTACCTCACTCACCTGGGCCATGTTCCCGGTTGCTTCCTTTACTGCCACTATATTTTTGATTTCTGACAGTCTTGCAACTGTCCGGGGAAGCATATTTACCGCCGTCCGGCCAGGTACATTATAGAGGACCTGTGGAATATCCACTGCTTCCGCTGTTGCCTTGTAGTGCAAGTAAAGGCCTTCCTGTGTAGGCTTGTTGTAGTATGGCGCTACCAGGAGGGCGCCGTCTGCTCCAAGGTCCTTTGCCTTTCCGGTCATCATAATGGTCTCGCTCGTAGAGTTTGCACCTGTTCCAGCAATGACCGGCACTCTTCCATTTACTGCCTGAATGGTAAACTCTATTACCCGGTAGTGCTCATCATATTCAAGGGTTGCCGACTCTCCGGTCGTGCCGCACGGCACAATAGCATTTGTTCCCTCGGAAATATGCCATTCAATCAGGTCACCCAAAGCTTTTTCATCAAATTTATTGTTTTTAAACGGTGTAACGATTGCAACTATCGAACCTTGAAACATAACTCCTCCTGTTTGTCATTGATTTTAAATGTGAGATATAAAGTTTATGGCAAACCCCGAAATAAGGTCAAGTTTAAAAAATTAATAATTTTTTTGATTACACAGATTTAGAATAATGATTACACAGATTCCATTATCTGTTCAATCGGTGTTAATCTGTGCAATCAGAGGTTTTTCAAACCTCAAAATTGACACCTGAGGAGCATTTCTGATATTTTCAATACAGTTAAAGACATAAAGGCAAATCTGTACCTTTGCCCCTTTTTAACTTTACATCTATAATAGATATGTAATTTTTAAATTAAATAAAGGTATACATTAATGTTTGACCTCGGCACACAGGAATTAATAGTCATCTTTATCGTCGCCTTTCTGGTTTTCGGTCCTAAAAAGCTGCCGGAACTCGGCAGGACGCTTGGGAAAGGGATCCGGGATTTAAAGACTGCCATGCGCGGAGTAACTGAATCTTTCAGTGAGGCAGAATCTGACATAACCGAAGGGTTTAAAAAAACAAAGGACGACCTGGAAGAGTCCATAACAAAGTCAATCGAGGACAACATTAATTCCGAAGAAGAAGAAAAGAAGACAAAAGAAAATCAACAGGAGCCCCGGGAAGAAGAAAACAGTTCCACCCCTGATGAGGAGGAAGGAAAGGCAGAAAGCAAAGAAACGGACAAAGATGGATAAAGCTCCTCTCACATCACACCTCGGGGAATTAAGAAACAGAATTGTAATTACTCTTATAGCAGTTCTCATTGCTTTCTGTGCCAGTTTTTATTTTTCGGAAACTATTTTCCGGCTGTTAACCCTGCCATTGCACTACACAATAAAGATATCACTTGATAATCCATATTTTTCTTTTGTCCCGGGACAATTTTTTGAGCATAAACTGAATGTCCTCCGTCCTGCCGAAGCACTCTGGACGCACATAAAAATATCTTTTATTGCTGCCTTCATTTTTTCTTCGCCTGTTATCTTTTATGAAATATGGAGGTTTATTGCCCCGGGCCTGCTGGAAAAAGAAAGAAAATATGCATTTCCGTTTGTCTTCACAACTACATTCCTTTTTTTAACCGGTTCTCTTTTCTGCTTTGGTATTGTTCTCCCGTTTGCAATGAACTTCCTACAGAACTATAAAATGGAAAATCTCCAGTTTAGCTGGACAATCGGTTATTACATAGATTTCTGCCTGAAATTCATCCTTGCCTTTGGTGCAATTTTTGAGCTGCCTGTTATTGTTGTATTTCTTAC
>JBDLIC010000181.1:0-5607 GCA_039715075.1 Nitrospirota bacterium | reverse complement strand
ATAGATATCCAATTAAATAAAAAAAGGCTGAAAATAGCTTTTATCTCTCAGGCATAACTTGACATATTCTTATTTAAAGTTTAAAACATAAAAAGTATATATTGGAGGATTGAATGAAGAATAGATTTATTATATTGATGGTTTCTTCTTTTCTGATTATCTTAAGCAATTATTCCCATGCATTATGTGTTAATGTTGCAGAGGCTAATCTTAGAAACGGCCCGGGCACAAAGTATGAGAAAACCTGGGAGGTTTTTAAATACATGCCATTCAGCAAGCAGACTAAAAAAGGCAACTGGTACAAGGTCAAGGATGTTGACGGAGACACCCACTGGATTTACAGAAAACTGGTTACAAACAAGATTCAATGTGCTGTTGTAAAAGTTGATAAGGCAAATATCAGGAGCGGGCCGGGAAAGAGGTACAGCCAGAGTGCCCTGAGTCCCGCACTGAAGTACGATTCATTCAGGGTTCTCACAAGAAAATCCTCATGGGTAAAGGTGAAGGATGAATTTGGAGATACCGGATGGATATTCAGAAAATTATTGTGGATTCAATAAACTACCCCCACCAGTAGCGGATATTTCCTGTGTCGACATGGATAAAGTTTGATTGCGGATAGTACCCGACGCCTCCGCCTTTCAGCTTCATGGCCGCACGTCTGATATCCCTTAACTTGTGTCCCGGAATGCGGATGTCAACAGCTTTACCGTACATGTGCAGGCTGTACTTTGCCACTCCCTTCTTTTTTTTGCTGAGAAGGGCATTTGATTGCGGAGTCCGGTACCCGGAAATGATATGAAAAGGTTCATTATTGCCTAGGTTTTGCTGCAGGGCAAAAAGGAGGTCTAAAAGACTTCTATCTATTGTCTTGACTTTCCCGGTTCTGATATCACGCAGAATGTGGTTCAGTTTTGCAGTCCCTTCAGGGACGTAGCTCCCATCCTTCCAGTAAACCACCTCAAGTGTTTCTTTGGTGTACAGATTATAAAAACAGAGGATCCTTTCCCGAACAAGGATATCTTCTACAGCAGAAATTGCTTTTGAGGGTATGATACCTGAAGCCATGGTGATCAGTCCCATGGAGAGGACCTTTCTCCTGCTTATTATGCAACCTGTTTTCATCCGGACCTGTATTCCATTATATTCAAGAAGCTGTTTCTGAAAATATTGAACAACCGACGACATTATAGCATTTGGCAGAAAAAATCATCAATTCACGAATTGCCCCAATAGGCATAGAATGGATATTGAATTTATTCAGGGAAGCTATTAATATTGAATAAGTTATAATAAATGCATGATGTTATTAAGAAGGAACATGCTATGAAAAAAATCAAAAAAATTGTAAATGATGAACTCTTTGAATGGATAAGAGATATCAGGAGGACAATTCACCAGTGGCCTGAACTGGCTTTCAAGGAAGAAAAGACAGCTGAATATATTTCCAGAGTTTTAAAGAAGATCGGCATAAAATGCAAGACAGGCATTGCCCAGACCGGTGTAGTGGGAAAACTGATCACCAATGAGAATGCCCCGACTATTGCTCTGCGTGCTGATATGGATGCTCTTCCGATAACTGAAAATACCGGGCTCCCGTTTTCATCTCAGAACCCCGGAATAATGCATGCATGTGGACATGACGGTCATGTGGCCATCATCCTGGGTACAGCAGCTGTCCTGAAGAAAACTCTCCCCGAAGGAAACGTTGTTTTTATTTTTCAGCCTGCGGAAGAGGGTGAGGGGGGCGCTAAACCCATGATTGAAGAAGGTGTTCTTGAGAATGTCGACATGATCTTCGGGGGTCATATCGAAAGGCACCACCAGGTGGGTGAGATCTGTATTAAAACAGGTATACATACGGCTTTTACAGACGCATTTGATATAAAGATCACAGGAAAGGGCGGACATGCTGCGCGGCCCCATGAGACGATAGACGCAGTATTAATTGCCAGCCAGTTTGTAATAAATCTCCAGACGATTATTTCCCGGGAAATCGATCCCCTTCATCCTGCAGTGCTTACCATCGGCTATTTAAGATCAGGGACAGTTAATAATGCAGTTGCCGATAAAGCGGTCCTGCGGGGAACGATCAGGACAACCGATGAAGCAGTAAGGACGCAAATCGTGGACAAGATCAGAAAAATGGCGTCTTCATTTTCGATCCTCTATGATGCGGATGTCAAGTTTAGTGTTAAGCCCGGGTATCCCCCGATTATTAATGAAGACAGTGCATGCAACCTGGCCAGACAGATTGCCGAAAAATTTATGGGAAAGGACAGGTCAATTGCCCTCCTGCTCCCCAGTCTTGGCGGTGAAGATTTTTCATATTACCTGCAGAATGTTCCGGGATGTTTCGTGAGGTTCGGGGCGGCAAAGGAGGGAAATGAAAAAGCCTCTTCCCACAGTCCTACCTTTGATTTTGATGAAGAGGTATTAAGGGTCGGGGCAGCATACTTTTCCGAGCTTGTGCGACATGCAATGAAAAAATTGCGTAAGAAATAACCTTTTTTATATAGGCATGAATTCAATATATGGAAAAACTCTCTTTTAACAGATCTCCTGACCCTACAATAGGGGTTGAGCTTGAAGTCCAGATCCTGGATCCTGAAACCCTCAGTCTTGTGCCTCTTGCCCCGGATATCCTGAAACAAGTGCCCTCAAATCTCAGGGAAAGAATCAAGCCGGAATTTATTCAGTCAATGGTCGAGATCAATACCGGTGTATGTTCATCAGTGGGGGAAGTCGAAGAAGATTTAAGGAGTTCATATGCACTGCTTCAGAACATGGCTGAAGTATCGGGCGGAACACTGTTTACTGTAAGCCTTCATCCTTTTTCCAGCGGACTTGAGCAAAAAGTTTCAGACCATCCCAGATATAAAAGAATAATGAATGATCTCCAGTTAGTCGGAAAAAGATTTATTACTCAGGGGCTGCATGTCCATATCGGGGTAGACGATGAAGAAAAAGTGATCAAGATTTGCAATAATATGAGGATTTACCTCCCCATTTTACTTGCACTCTCCACATCATCACCATTTTATGAGTCCCTTGATACGGGGCTTATGTCCTACAGGTCTAAACTGTTTGAGGCCCTGCCGCTTGCAGGCATGCCCGATTCACTGAATGACTGGGAAGAGTTTGAGATACTCGTTGCTCTGCTTCAGAAGAGCGGTATCATAGAGTCAGTAAAAGACATATGGTGGGACGTCAGACCGCATCCTGATTTTGGGACCATTGAGATAAGGATATGCGACCTCCCGCACAGTTTGCGGGATATTCTGGCAATAACCGCTCTCATACAGGCGCTTGTGCTGGCCATTGCAGAGCAGTTTGAGAATCCTGAGCCGCACATGCAGATTCTCCGTTCAAACAAATGGCAGGCAGCGAGATACGGGCTTGAAGGTTTCTATGTGGACCCTTTTTTTGCCACCAAATATACCATGAAAGAGGCTGTGATGAGTTTATATCGACATGTAAAGCCTGTTTCGGAATTGCTTGAATCCACCGATTACATTGATGAGATTCCGAAGATCCTGGATCGCCTTACAGGTGCGCACCTGCAAAGAGAATTATTCAATAGCAATGGTAAAAGTTTTAAGGAAATGATCAAAAGCATGCAGGGGCACTTTCTTAAATGAAAGGAGCTGTTGCATCAGGCCATCCTTTAACAGCAAGAGCGGCTGCCGACATGTTTTCGCTCGGAGGCAATGCCTTTGACGCTGCTGTTTCAGCCGGTTTTGCCTCGGTGGCTGCGGAGCCTACCCTGACAAGTTTCGGAGGAGGAGGATTTTTGCTTGCGCACATTGAAAAACAGAACCGGGACGTTCTATTCGATTTCTTTGTTAACACCCCTGGCCTGGGATGGAAGGAGAAACCAAAAACAGGTATGGTACCTGTTAACATTGACTTTTCGGGATGTACCCAAACTTTCCATATAGGCTGTTCATCAGCAGCAGTACCGGGCCTGCTGAAAGGGCTGCTCCACAGTCATGAGAGGCTGTGTACTCTCCCTCTGAAGACCATTATTGCACCTGCCCTTTCCTGCCTGAAGGATGGATTGAAGATCAGTGTGTTGCAGGAGTATTTTCTCAATCTCCTGAAACCGATATTCACTTCGTCAGATTACGGGAAAGAAATATGCACCAGGAACGGCCGCTTTATTAAAAGCGGAGACAGGCTCTTTAATCCAATGCTCGAAAATTTCTTCCGGGGGATCGCAGACAATACCAGTGATATATATACCGGCGAAATTGCCCGGAAATTTATTGCAGAGATGAAAATTCAGGGAGGGCTGATATCTCAGGACGACCTTGATGCTTATGAAGTGATTGAAAGAGAACCCCTGCATATAAAGTACCGTGACAGGGAAATCCTTACAAACCCGCCTCCCTCTTCGGGCGGAGTAAAACTTGCGCTTGCACTTCATCTTCTCGAAAACCTGGAAATATCTTCTCTTGATCATGCATCTGAAACTTTCCTTATACCGCTTGTTGAGTTGATGATGGAGCTGCACAGCTTTAAGCCGATCAGCAACGGAAACAGTATTTCATATCCTTTTCCGGATTCCGAAATATCACCCATACTGCAGCAATACATAAAAAGTATCTCTGACAAATCTTTTATTTCAACGCAGGGCACAACACATATAAGCGTGATTGATGAAGAAGGCAATGCCGTGTCCATGACCACGTCAAACGGCTCCGGCTCCGGGTACTTTATTCCGGGAACCGGGATTATGATAAATAACATGATGGGTGAGGATGACCTGCATCCTGACGGATTTTTTTCCTCCCCGCGCGGACAGAGGGTATCGTCGATGATGATCCCGACAATGGTTCTTAAGGGCGGAAAGGTAGAGTCAGTTATGGGAAGCGGGGGAAGCAAGAGGATTAAAACCGCGGTCCTGCAGGTGTTATTGAACCTTATTGATTTTAGTTATTCGCTGGAGGATGCTGTTGAGGCATCTCGTGTCCACTTTGAGGACGGGATCGTACAGATAGAACCGGATGTGCCTGAAGAAGTAGTGGAAAAACTCGGGAAGCACTACAAAACCAACAGGTGGAAGAAAAAGAACATGTACTTTGGCGGTGTGCATTGTGTAAACGGCAGAATGCAAGGGTGGGGAGACAGCAGACGCGGCGGGTGTTTTCTGGTTTCTGATTAAAATGTTTGATTCACTTCAAATTATATTTATTAATTAAGTATTATAAATATATCAAGAAAATGTTTAGATAAATCTGTTCAGCAAATATCATTGTTCATTAATAGTGAACAAGTGAAAATAATGAACACGAGCATGTTTTTATCGACTGAAATGGCTCAAGTGGTAGAATAGTTGGAATTATTCTTATAATCTTTTCTTTGTCACATCTTACAGCTGCCATTTTTGACAGGTTCCGTAATTCATCATATAATTTGAAGGAGTGGGGAATTGCTTATTCTAGTAATACTTATCTTTTTTCGTAATTCGTAATTTTCAGTCATTTCTTCATAATTAAATAACTAAGAGGCAATCGAGAAATCCACAATAGGTTGATAGGAGCTGATTTGCGAGTGGTGCAAGAAACAAAATCCCCCAGAAGGACTGTTTAAAAACAGAGGAAT
>JBDLIC010000180.1:0-5720 GCA_039715075.1 Nitrospirota bacterium | reverse complement strand
TTGCCATGAACGGCCGGAATATCCTCGTCTCGCAGCAGGTCGAGGCACGCTTTCGGCCGTGCGCCAAGCAGGCACAAATCCCCGGCAAAGAAAATGAGTGTTTCTGCCGAGAACCTGGAGGATAACCGCCCAGAATACTTTGTCAGAAAAGGCTTTTTTGCTGATGGCTGATGGCTGGTTTTTCACGCATATTCTTCCAGTAATCCAGCTACTTTTTTGGGGGTCATTGAACCGTATGTTGCATCATCAACAACAACGACAGGCGCTAATCCGCACGCGCCGAGACAGCGTACTGTCTCGATAGAGAACTTTTTGTCTTCCGTTACATCACCGACATCTATCTTCAGGTCGTCTCTGAGTTTGTTAAGGACTTCTTCAACCCTCTTGACGTAGCATGCAGTACCAAGGCATATCCTGATGTTGTGGTCACCCCTCGGCTTCATTGTGAAAAAGGAATAGAACGAGACAATGCTGTGTACTTCAGCCGGAGAGAGGTTCAGGCCCCGTGCAATACGTTTCTGCACCTGCGGCGGAAGGTAGCCGACTATCTGCTGACAGCGCTGGAGTACCGGAATTGAACTGCCCGGTATATTTTTGTATTTTTTAATTACCCTGTCAATTTCCTCGATCATTGAGGGAGGGAATTCGTCATCTTTCTTCTTTTCGACAGGGGCTTTTCTCTTCAGCCACTCTACTGACCTTTGTGTAACATCGAGTAATACGGCCGGAGTAAAAGGTTTGGGCACATAATCAATAATGCCCAGTTCAAGGGCCTCTTTAATCGTTTCCTGTGAAGGATAACCGGTTATGATTACTATTCCGGTATCAGGTTTTTTCTGCTTGATCCATCTGATAAGTGTGATGCCGTCGACTTCCGGCATGTTAAGGTCGGTGAAGACAAGATCATAGTCTTTCTGCTCTATTTTCAGAAGGGCTTCTTTTGCACCCAGGCTTCCCTCTACATCAAAGCCTTCACCCTTAAGGATCATCTCACAGCTTCTTATGACGATCCGCTCATCATCTACAACTAAAATTTTTATATCTTCTGACATCTTTTCTCCCTCCGCTCAAAGAAAATCGTAAACACTAAATGAAAGATATTCGTCTGAATTGCTGCTCCGGAAAACTCCAAAAGAAATAATTAAATGTTATAACTTCTTTATCACTGCTCTAATGGAAACACCTTTGCCAGCCACAGCAGCCATCCTTCCGACAGATGGTCTTTAAGGAGGGCGGCCATTACATCATTTGCCTTAGTATTGATTTCCCGGATGTCTGCCTTCATCGGTGAATGCAGGTCCTCTGCCTGTCCGGTGCTTGAATATATCTTTGCGAAAGGCTGACCGGCTTCCAGTGTATCAAGCTCCTTTATAAATTCGACATACATTAAATTACCTGACAGCATCCAGTATCTCAGGTCGCATCCCATCTCCCATAGACCGTCCTTTGCGGGCCTGGCCCACGTACCCTCTTTGTAGAAAATAACGGGATTTTCCGTTTCACTCAATGAGACTACGGAATCACGGAATTCGTCGATAAAGGCCTGCCTCAGTATCCATCCTCTTTTGTCAAATACTTTCTTTGCAACATTAATCATAAAATCAGGGGTGAAGGGTTTTTCGAGATATTGCCTTGCACCAAGCCTTGATGCTTCCTTTGCGTCTTCTAGTTTTGGGTAGCCTGTGATGATGACCACATCGGTCTGGGGTTTAATGATCCGTGCCTCTTTCAAAACTTCCATGCCGCTTATGTCTGGCAGCATTACATCGGAAATAAAGAGGTCGAATTCTTCCTTGGTGAGTTTATTGAGGGCGTCTTCTCCTTTATCCACAGTTGAGATGCTGTAGCCTTCGGCCCCGAGGATCCTTTTGCAGCTCAGCGTTACGACCGGATCATCGTCGAGTATTAAGATTTTCCCTTTTTTCTCCATTACACCCCCTCTGAGCAAGTGTCCCTTGTTCTTGTTATGTATATAACTTTATTCTAAATAATCCACCGAAAAATACAAAGAATGAATTCCTGTCTATTCTATCATATTGCTTATACTATTTAGCCATGCCCTTATATCGTCTTTAATAATTTTTATTACCTCCGGATTGTTTATCGGGACCCCGTCCAGTTGCTGTTTAATTTCTGCGGTGTCTAATATGTATTCCCGGCCGTCTTTCCGGTGCTCAAAAATGAAATCAATGTCCGGGTTCGACATGATCAGGATTATCATGGTCTGTCCGATATCACCAAGGGGTTTTCTGTCAATATGGTCGTGCAGAAAGGATGCCTTAATCGCTGTCCCTTCTCCTTTTTTTGATTTTACGCTTATATCTCCGCCGCTCTCCCGGGCTGACTGTGCAAGAAGCGGTATCCCGAGGCCAACACGCCGGGTAGTCCGGGTGGTATAGAATGGATCGCAAGCGTTGTCAAGAAGTTCCTTGTCCATTCCTTTGCCGTTGTCTATGATTTCAACGGTCAGGAGGTTTGCACCGGTGTCCTCCGTTATTTTTATCTCGATCCTGCCGGCCTCGGCAGTAATCGAATTTTCCACAACGTCGAGTATATGTAGTGACAGGTCTTCCATAATTTATTCGTCGAACGTCGTGCGTCGAACGTCGAGCGTGAAGGGAAAAACGTTATTTGTCGTTAGTCTTTTCACGTCCGACGCTCGACGCTCGAAGGTCTTTCACTTCCATTCCACCTTTCTTCCATCCATTTTCTTAATTGCCAGCGCCATTTCTTCAATTGTCGGTTCATTCATAAAAAAACTGGTTGTCCTTTTCCCGATGTCATTTATGTAATGTGCGTCAGAGGATGAAATCCAGGTAAATGAATGATAGCTTCCAAATGATTCTTCTGCCTGATTCCTTGTAATATTCGGCGACATTTCAAGTGCGTCAAATGCCAGGTCCTCTGTAATGAATCCGAGCTGTGAGATAATGCTGAAGGCGTCCTTGTCAATATGGGACGCAACGGAAAGGCCTCCAAGAGAGTGTATAGTATCTATAATTTCCTGGGCAGTTAACATGGTTGCGCCGATCAGCAGCCGCTTGTTAAAGTCCAGTACCTCATCTTTTTCATTGACTACTATCTGCTCACCAAACAGTTTCTCATCGTTTTCCCCGGGCATCAGATTATCGTAAACAATATCCTGCAGTTTCATTATGCCCTCAATACTGTCAAAAAAGGCAAGTATATGTGCTTCTTCAGATGACGATATTTCCATGCCTGCAAGTACTTTTAAGCGCATATTTTCAGAGGCCTTTATAGCTGCAATAATATTTTCCGCTGAGTTGTGGTCTGTTATTGCTATTATATCCAGGCCTTTCTCTTCGGCGGTTTTTACAATCTCGCGAGGTGACATTCCAAGGTCAGCACATGGGGAAAGACAGGTGTGCATGTGGAGGTCGGATTTAAATTCCTTTAACATTTTATTCCTGTAGGATTATTAACGATTATGGCATGGAAATTCAACCCCGGAAGCTGGACTGTGGACTTATTGAATGCTTGTAATTTTTATTATGAAATAATATGAAAACTATTGATACTATCTATTTATTAATATTCTGGAATGAAGCTGAGGTTGTTTAGAACATCATGTAGTCAATGAAATGTAAGAATTAGAAAATCATTTATTACTGATTGAAAGCAGGCATAAAAAAAGAGGCTCACGCTGGAAATATGGGATAGTTCCGATAGAAAATTTAATTACCGGTTTAAAATGAATATCTTTCTGAGCACAGCATCCGTTTCTATATAAATCTCATTTGTCTGCCAGTCTTCATCCGGATTCCAGACATAGACCTCAATCTCCGGATTTATATTTTCGAGCTTATCAGTTAAATCTCTGACTTTCATTGATACCTTTCATAAAATCTTTTATTATTTCTGCAGATATGAGTTACTAATGCAGAAAAGCAAATAAATATTTCAAGCATTAATAAACATATTTGCGTCAATCTCAAAACTTAAAACCTCTTCTCAGAAAATCGATATAAAGCCTGTTTATTCACCTTTCGAGGTATGACATATTAAACAGGCGGTTTTTGATGAATACCCTGCGACAACATCACGATAGTCAAACCTGAGCATATTCTTATGCGGACTAGCATGAGCCATATGGCATGAGAGGCACATGACAATATCATCAGTTGACCCCGCAGGATTTACTTCACTGCTTGGAGCCTGAGTTATTACTGTTCTTGCGACCGGGACTTTCAAGTTATAATTCACGTATTCTTCAAACTCTCTGCCTGGCTGGTCAGGAAAGGATATGTCTGTGGGGTGCCTTATCCATCGTTCTGGCGTACCTATTTCGGAACCGTGGAAATCCCCGTGACATTCTGCACATAATCCACTGATTGTGTTTCCACCCGGGGCTGTCCTGCTGCTGTCTCTCATTGAGTTTGCTCCGTAATATTCATTGTGGTCAGTTGTGCTGCTTGTAGCATGCCAGTCAGTATCCTCGCCGCCCCTAACACCTTTCAGTAACCTGTAGCTTGAACCGACCTGTTCGCCTGTTGTGCCGTGAATCAGGGCCTGATTCTCTATGTCAATACTACCGAAATCGAGGGCTGAAGAATCATAATGGTGAGAGTCTTTCATCGACGCAAATTCATCTTCTATTGTACGATCGCCGTGACAGCCAAATTTCCCGGCACACCGAAAAGTAGTAGCATTCAGCCCGGCAGCCCTGTTGCCATACTCGTCACCTGGAGGGTAATTATGGAACCTAAAGTCAGGCACTCCGGTATATATGATGTTGTGGCCTCTTGACATTCTGCTGCCTGTTTTACCCGGCTTGGAGCCAGTTATATATGCAAAATTTCCTCCAGCCAGATCGGTATTATTCGTATGATTTATTTGCGGGGCGCCGGTTACCGGGTCGATATTGTTATTAGTATATCTGGCATGACAGCCCCAGCATGTCTCTTCTGAAAGTGTATTTTGAGTAATATTGTCTTTATCATTATCAGCCGGGACAGATTGTTTCATAGAGATGATATGGCATTTATCGCAGTTTTTTTTGTCAGCATATGTATCTCCATTCCCTGACATTACGAAAACTATTGCAGCACAAAAATAGCTGAGAGCTGTTTTTTTCATAAGTATGCCACTGCACTGATTAAAAAGCCGACATACCAAAAGTTCATCCCGCATAATAAAATCTCCTATGTGTCACTGCAGCAATAGTTAAAAAAAAAACCGAACTCACCAAAGGCTTATCCTTCGGTAGCTCGGCTATCTGTACTTCTGAGACCCGTTGCTTTCTGTCTCCTTCTTATGGAGGGTTTAGCTTTATCGGGTTTACTATCTCTCTAATTATCTTATAACTCTAATTGCATTGTATTACTACTAAAATAAATTAATCTCAGCATTAAACTGAATGATTATTAATTGATAATCAATACATAATTAAAAGCCTTGATTTAGATTTGAAATATTGTATCTTGGGTGTAATTCAAGATTACGGATAACTGTAAGCAATCAACGGAATCCTGACCGCATCAACTTCATTGATAACTTCAACTTCTCAATGAATCCAGCCAGACTCAGAACTGCTCTCTTTCAAATGGTAATTAACGATTTTCCGATTCTTTGATTCCAAATGATACATAGATGAAGTCTTTAATGTGGAGAGCAATAAAAATTTGTGCATAATAAGTTAAAAGAGTGCATTTCTGCTTTTTCATTCATTTTTTTAGAAATATGGCAATATTTGAAAAATA